>JBJOII010000067.1:0-23050 GCA_046047235.1 Verrucomicrobiota bacterium
CCCATTGTGAAAAATTCTCGACTGCTGCCACCCGTAGGTGTCTGGACCGTGTCTCAGTTCCAGTGTGGCTGGTCGTCCTCTCAGACCAGCTACCCGTCTTTGCCTTGGTGGGCTGTTACCCCGCCAACTAGCTGATAGGCCGCGGGCTCATCATGAAGCGCCAGGCCTTACGGTCCCCAGCTTTAAGGATTCCAAGATGCCTCGGAATCGTCACATTCGGTATTAGCCTCGATTTCTCGAGGTTATCCCCAACTTCACGGCAGATTGCCCACGTGTTACGCACCCTTGCGCCACTCCGATTACGCAACATTGCTGCCACGTAATCAGCGTTCGACTTGCATGTCTTATCCACGCCGCCAGCGTTCGTTCTGAGCCAGAATCAAACTCTCCGTAAATAAACTTTTGAGCTTGATCCCCGGCAGGTCTCCCTGCCGATTCACAATATTAATTTAACTCCTAGAGCCCTTTGATTTCTCATTGAGCTCACAGGGGCTCGAACTCATCGCACAATTCAATTTTCAAAGAGCAGCGGCTTTTCGCCGCCCCCCTCGACTTATCGAGAGGCTAAAAAACCTAAGTGGCTTTCCCTTTAACCCTTACCACTCAGATTCAGTGTTGAGCCGTTAGCTTAACGCTTTTTTTCGGACTGTCAACCCCTTACGTTCACTTTTTTCGCTGCTTGCTTTCGCTTGCTGCGTGAGCACCCGTAAGGTGACGACAAGGTATCAGACATCGCTTTCAGCGCAAGAGGTTTTTGAATAAAAAACACACCAATGTTCAAAAAACCCAATTTCATTGGTCTTTTTGCTCAAAAAAAATCCGCTACTCCCACCACGAACGCATCACCACCATGCCCCGCCGAGCCACCGGCCTCGTGATAATCGCGACATAAACACGCTCATAGTTCCCGACTGACGCCCTTACCCGCACCTCAAATGTGCTGCTCCTCACTGTGCAAAGCCGCGCTAGAATCCCTATATACTGCGGAGGAATGCCCCCTACCGCACCCAGATCCCGCACATCCTGATATGGAGTATCATCCTCTGTTCCATCCCTTCCGTCTAAACCCTGACGAGCCATAACAATCCCCTCCGCCAGGTTCGAATCCATGCCCGGCAGCAGCTCTAATACCTCTTTGGACGCTGTGTTGATGTTGATCCTTGCGTCCCCGGACGTATTGAAGAGGTCTGCAAGGCAGACCCCTCCCGGCTCAGTTTTCCAGCCTCCAACAAACCCTAACCGCCGAATTGGGGCATCAATTTCGCCGACCTCGGGCGACACCCCACCGAAAACCAACTCTCTACCCAAACCCCTCACCATAAGTAACTCAGCCAGATCCTCAATAGGCCCATCTTTGGCGAAGTGGGGCCCGTCAGGTGGCGCCTGGTTCAAATAATACTCACTCTCGGCACCGTTTATGAGCGGCACATCGTTTGGATCCTTCCAGTCCTCCAGAGAATCCAGCACAACATCCGTATCAAGGGTAGCCAACCCAAGCATATCCAAGGCCTTTTCCATGATCTCAGGCGTCGCACGGTTGATGTTAAACCGTCTTTCCTGGTCAACGATCTCGATGGAAAACTCCCCCCTGCCCAACGCCGACCCCTGCAACGAGAGCCCGGTAACCGGATGAGTTGCCACCAGCGGCTCAATGTCCGCATTAAGCCCGGGCCCTCCAGCCCATTCCTGAGCAAGACAGTCGAACCGTATCTGCTGCGGATCGAGGTCCTTCTGTGCAATATACCAACCCGCCAGCTCCAATCCCGAACGAGCAAGCCACAGCACCTCACCCTCCGCATCAAAATTGCGAGCAAGTTGGGTCTCGACCTTCATGGAATACGATAGACCCGCCGCCAAAAGCCCCAGCACCACGATCACCATCATGACGATCATGAGAGCTATTCCCCTTTCCGTTTGCTGCCTGTGAAATCGCATTCCAGTGCTCCCAGCTTAACTCATCTGTTTTCTGCGGACGGCAACACAAGTTCACCCCCTATTGCCTGTGGGTTATGAATCACAGAAGGCTGACCCGCTGCCTCAGCCCCCGGCGTTACGCCAGGAATCGGCGCCAGTGAGCTCCCAGCTGGCAGCACGACGACCCGCTGCATGACATCCTGGCGGTTGACTGTCCCTCGACCCTTTGGCGCGCTCGCGATGGTAAACCTGACCTGTCTCGGCAATTGGTTCGTCAAGGTCCATTCTTCTTCCCACTCCTCAGAACCGACGCCCTTGAACTCGGCCAGAAACATCACCACATTTCTGGCGAGTTTCAGCGGCTCCTGAGCTTCCCCCTCCCCCATCTCGTATAGGAACGGAGTCTGCCTCAATACGAGGTTCTGGCCGCCTTCAGGATCACGTTCCACCAGGAACTCAACCCGCCTCAATGGCTGACCACCGAATCGACCACTGCGCGGAAAGCTCGCCGGCAACCGCGACACAAAGCTCAGTTGACTGAAATCCCCATCATTGTCCGCCACAAAAGCAAATGGCACCGGGAGATCCAGCGACATCTGCGCACACACCAAGGACTCCTCCAACGTCCTTACCGCCAGCCTCGATCTCTGGACATCGACCGCCGCAGCCTGCGCCGACTTCGAAGCGCTCAGGATCGCCATCCAGCTCGAGTAGATCGCCGCAAGCACCCCCGCAAGAATCGCCATGGAGATCATGATCTCCACCAGGGTAAACCCCCGTTGCTGACGACCCAACATGGCCATCGACATGATCCTCACGGCCTCCCTCCTCTCCTCAAACCCGGGAGCCCTCGGTTTGACTCCGGACGCCAGAGCAACAGTGTGTTTGTATAAACCATCTCCCTTCCTCCCGAGTAACCCGATATGACGAAATCCACCTGGAATAGACCGTTAGTCTCACGCTCCTGAATGATCCGCCGCCACCTGAACTCAGGGTAGAGCTCTCCAAAATCCCCCGTCAACTCCCCCTCCTCCAGTCGATTCGTCACATACAGGTCAGCCGCCAGTGCACTGGCATCAGGAAAATTCACCCGCAGCGAGCGGGCTGCCCTCAGCGACTGGTTCGTTGCATCCAGAATCGCGAACACCGCCATAAAAAAAAGCGCCATCGCGATCATCACCTCCAGCAGGGTGAAAGCCGCCATCCCCCGCCATTTCGCTCCCGACACCAAACCCGTTCTTCCAACACCACTCATCGTAACACCTCAACCTCGGCAAACCCCGTTATCGGGTCCAAGACAATCCTCCGCCCGCCCGTCGCGTCCTGTAAGTCCAACTCCAAATCATCCGACGTCCCGTTGGGATAAAACCTAACCCGCCCCTCCCCCTCGTCGGTGTTGCTCACCAAATCCGGCCCACCATTAATCCTCAGAAGCATGATTCCAACATCAGCTCCCAGCCTCGCGCGAAATATCGCTTCTGCGACTTCCCCCTGCTCGCCTGGCTGAACTGCAGGATCCCCCCTCCCCCACTCAACGAAACCAGCCTCTGCTCGCTCCTCGCGGCGCCCCTCAACCCATCGCACCAAAACCTCCCCTTGCGCAGTGATCACAAACTCAGTCACGCGCCCCTGCAAGATCGCTTGCGCCCGGGCGTCATGCAGCCCCTCCTCAACATCACTCACGGCTTGCCTCAAGGGAGCTTTCTCCAAAACCCTGACCATGGACGGCACACCCATCGACAAAATCAACAGCATGATTCCCAGCACAATCACGACCTCGACCAGAGTAAAACCACGATGCCCAAAAGGCCCTGGGCGAACGTCCCGGTTAACTGGCTGGAGACCCATGAGGCTTAACGGTTGATACTGGCAGTGATCGCGAACATCGCAGACAGAATGCTGAACAGCAGTCCTCCAACCCCAATCGCCATGCAGATGATCATTACCGGCTCAATCAGGTTGGTCATCACCCGCAACGCGCGGGTGAGTTCGTTTTCGTAAGTACTTGCGACATTCTGCAAGGCCCCGGGAACATCCCCCGTCTCCTCCCCGATTTTAACCAGATCGATCATCAACTGCGGGAAAATCCGGCTGCGCGCTAAGGGCTGGGCCAAGGTCTTCCCGTCAGTGACATCCTCTCGCGTCCGGGCAATCGCATCTTTTAATACCTGGTTGGATAAAACCTCCTCCGTGATCTTCAGCGCTGTCAACACCGGCACCCCGTTGTGCAAAAGCGTAGCCAGCGTGCGTGAAAACTGGGAGAACAGGTTCAGCTGAAACACCTTCCCTACCACGGGTAATCGAAGCAGCAGCCCGTCAATCTGCCGCAACCCGACTGCAGTCGCCCGATAACGATAAAAGAGAATAACCACAACGGCCACCGCACCCCCAATCGCTAGCCAAGTCGTGCCCCGACTAAAAAAGTTGCTCATATCCATGAGCAACTGAGTCGAAGCCGGCATCTTGACCTCCATCCCCTGGAAGATCTTGGTGAACCTCGGCAACATGAACGTCATGAAGAAGATGATGATCACCAACCCTACAGAGGCAACGATAGCCGGGTAAATGAGGGCAGACGTGAAACGGGATTGAACCTCAGCAAATCGCTCGTAGTGCTGGCTCACCCTCCTCAACACCTCGACCAACGCCCCGCTCTGCTCTCCAGCCCGCACCATGCTCACGAGCATCTGAGGAAAAGTCACCCCCTGACGCACCATGGCATCCGATAAGCCCTTCCCTTCCATCACATCCTGTCGCAACTCTCGACTCACTGAGCCCGGGATGCCCGGCGTCTCCAGATGCGCCATACTGTTAAGCGCAACCGTTAAAGGCATCCCGGACTCCAACAGGTTGGCCAATTGCTCAGTGAAGGTCGCCAACTCCCGGAGCTTTGGTCGCCGGCGCCTCATGAGGAATTCACGGACCCCCTGAGGCAGCACACCCGCATCCGCCGCCTTGCGATCATTACGTCCCGGCCTCGGTGCCGCCTGTATACGCGAAGCCTCAATCGAGACGGGCACCAACCCTGAACGCTCCAGCTGACCCAGCGCAGCCGCACGATCGGGCACCTCCAATACCCCCTCCACCAACTCTCCCGACCTCTTCCTGGCTCTGTAAGCAAACTGCGACATACGAGAATGTAAACCTTTCTTAACCAAACACGCCGAAAAGTTGTGCGCGACCCGTTCCCCTGAATGATCTCACTCAAGCAGACGCCAAACCCACCCCACCCGCCGAAATATCCGGTTTCGCATTACCACGCCGATAACCCCTCAAATCTAGTGTCACATGCATGTAGCCCAGCTTCTGAATGGCCGCGGCCAACCTCGCCGCACGCCCGTCACTCAGAATCAGCTGTAACTCTTCGGCCCCCACTTCAATCCGGGCAAGATCACCACTCGTCAGCGTGTGATGCCTCACCCGCACATCAAAGAAGCCCTCGTCCCTCAATAAGTTCTCCGCCGTCTCCACCATGCCCAGCTTCCGGCTGTTGACCTCCTCCCCATGGGGAATTCGGGAACTCAAGCACGCCATTTGCGGTTTGTCAGCTGTCGGCAAACCCCTGCGTGCCGAAAGCTCGCGAATCTCCGCCTTGGTCAACCCGGCTTCCTTGAGCGGAGCTCGAATATCGAACTCCTTGGCCGCCTGCAAACCCGGCCTCACATCACCCGCATCCGAAGCGTTCTCACCGTAAATGATCACCTGATATCCCTCTTCTCTCGCCAGCGGAACGAGCTTCGAAAACAACTCCTGCTTGCAGAAATAGCATCGATTCAAGGGATTGGCCAAATAGTCAGGATTGGCGAATTCCTCGGTCCGAATCACCCTCACAGGAACCTGAAACCGATGAGCCAACCCCACAGCCTCGTCCAACTCTCTCCTGGGCAGACTGGCAGAGTCTGCAATCACCGCCAACGCCCGAGAACCCAAGACCTGCGCAGCCGTAACCGCTAGAAAGACCGAGTCAACCCCTCCGGAATAAGCCGTGACACAAGAACCATAGGATTTGAGCATCTCCTGCAGCCGCTGGTACTTCTCGTCGAGCATGCGCGTAACGTGGCATTTCAACCTGTAGTTGTCCATCCTCGGTCCCAACCATAAACATTAACAGCACTACATCGCCCCCTTGCACCCGCCCGGTTTTGTCCCATACTAGTAACCCATGGACTGTTTAAGAATCGCAGCACGCAAAAACCGCCCTAGACCTCAAGCCCTCCGCCACCTCGTAATTCTCACCCTGATGCTCCTGACTTCACTGACTCGCACTTCCATGAACGCTCAAAACACGCCCACCTCGGATGCCCCCACCAAAGCCGTCGCCACCCTGGGAGGAGGATGCTTCTGGTGCCTTGAAGCCGCCTTCGAACGATTCAATGGAATCGAATCCGTCGTCTCGGGCTACGCCGGTGGACATACCCCGAATCCCACTTATAAACAGGTCTGTAATGGCACCACCGGCCACGCCGAGGTCGTTCAGATCACCTACAACCCGGAAGTCATCTCCTACAGCCAAATCCTGGAAATCTTCTGGGAAATCCATGACCCGACTACCCTCAACGCCCAGGGCCCCGATCACGGCACTCAATACAGGTCCATCATCCTCCTCCACAACGCATCCCAGGAGAAAGAGGCGAAAGCCTCCCTGCAAACGGCTCAAAAGCAGTTCCAAAAGCCCATCGTTACCCAAATCACCCCTCTGAAGGAATTCTTCGCCGCGGAGGACTACCATCAGGATTTCTTCGCCCAAAACCCCAACTATCCCTACTGCGCGGTGGTCATCAGCCCGAAACTAAAGAAGTTGGAGAAACTCCGCTCCACCCTGCCACCCCAACGCAAGTGACCTGCCCAATCCCTGAACCCTCAGTTCAGGACGATTCCGCGACGGACAAAAGTAGGAATGTCCAGGTCTTCCCCGTGGTGAACCGTCGGTTCGCTCTTCTCAAAACGTCCTTTGGAGATAACCTCCAAGGGTAACATCGTCTGCTGCAACCTCGGGCGAAGCCTGCCACCCCGCCGCCCAGCCACCTTCTGTCGCTCCTCCGCTGTTAAATCAGGCGGAGGCGCCACAAAACGCGACCGCGGCCTCCTCGCAGGGGGTTGACGCTTGAAAAAGTCCGTCTCCACGTTGTCCGCATCCCTCGGGCTCTCCCCCACAACGTCAACCTCCCCTACCGCATCCTCCTCCTTCACTAGTGCTCCCTCAGACTGCACCCCCACAAAGGTCAGGGTCAGCCGGTCACCCAACGCCGGATCAATGCTCGCCCCAAGCAGAATCTCAGCTCCCTCACACTCCCGCGAAAGCAACTCCGTCACCCGGTTGACCTCCGCAATCGATAAATCAGAGCCCGCCACCAAACTCACCATCGCTGCCCGGGTGTTGCGCAACAAGCTCCCGTTCTCCAAAAGCGGATTCATCGTCAGGCGCTCGACTACCTCACGACTCCGAGCATCCCCCTCAGCCTCTGCATACGCAAAAAAGCTCTCCGCATGACGGTCACGCACGACTTCGCGCAAATCCGCAAAATCCACGTTGATCAAACCCGGCTTCGAAATCAATCGCCACAAACCACGCACCCCTTCCCCCATCAACACTTCAATGAATCCAAACGTCTCCAGCAGACTCGTGTTCTCATCAATCAGGCTCAAAACCCGCTGGTTCGGCAGCGTCAGAACAACATCCGCCGCCGCCTTCAATTCCTCCAAACCACGCCGCGCCTGCCGCTGACGACGAGACCCCTCGCAAGTAAACGGCATCGTGACAAATCCAACCACCAAAGCCCCGGATTCCCTCGCCATCCTCGCCACCAAAGGTGCCCCTCCCGTGCCCGTACCCCCACCCAACCCGGCCAGCACAAATACAATCTCCGCCCCCCGGCATAAGCCCCGTATCCCATCCAAAGCCTCCTCAGTCGCCGCCCGCCCCAACTCAGGATCCCCACCCGCTCCAAGCCCGCGCGTCAGCCTCTCACCCAACTGCACCTGGTCCGGCACCGGACTCTGCCGCAACACCGCCACATCCGTGTTCAATACCGCAAACGCCGTATCCTCCAGCCCCTCAGCCCGCAGGTTCTCCACCAAACGACACCCCGCGTTGCCAACCCCAACCATACAAAACCGCTTCTTCGTTGATTCCTCTCGCATGGCTCTTCCTCCTGGTTAAATCCTCACCGCCCTGAACAACGCACCAAATCGGCTGCGCAAACCTTCGGCAAACGATGCCTTCGCACTCCCGCGCCGTCGCGCCTGCAAAGAACCAAACTTCGCCAGCCCCACCGCCGAGGCGAACTCAGGCTGATCCAGCGCCGACCGCGACCCACTCAAGGTGCCCGCCCTCCCCAGAACCACAGGCATGCCAAAAACAGCCTCCGCAAGCGTCTGAATGCGGGCAACCCTCGCCCCACCGCCACACAGAAACACCCCAGCCCTCAGCCTGTGCAGCAAGCCCGCCTGCTCAACCTCCCTCGCAACCAACTCCAGAATCTCTTCCACCCGCAAAGATACAATCTTCTGTAAATGCTCCAATTGCACACTGCGGCCCAGAAAGCCGTGGGCACTGTCAAGATTCAAGCTCCTCCCCCGTGCAGACTCCTCCACCATCGCCGCCCCATGCTCCAACTTCAGCTGCTCAGCCCGGCTCAGCGGCAACTTCAATCCATAAGCCAAGTCGTTCGACACATGATCACCCCCCACAGCCAACAAGCCGGTGTGCTGGATAACACCATCCACACATACCACGAACTCGGTCGTGCCACCCCCCATATCAATCACTAACGCCCCCATCTCCTTCTGCTCGTTGCTCAGCAAGGCCAGCGAGGATGCCAACCCGTTGAACACCACATTCTCCACCTCCAACTGCAAACCCTTCACCACCCGCACCGGGTTCTGTAACCGGTTCAAATTCCCGTGCACCACATGAATGTCCACCTCCATCCGCGCCCCCAACATCCCCACCGGATTCAAAATCCCCTCCTGGCCATCCACATGAAAATGCTGGCGAATCGCATGCACCACACAGTTCTCGGCCGGCAAATTAATCGCCTTCGCGTTCTTTACCACGTCGAGCACGTCGTCCTCGGTAATCTCGCGGTCGGCAGATACCACCGGATGCACCCCACGGTTGTTGAACCCCCTCAGATGGCTGCCCGTTACCCCCAAATACACACTCCGCACCTCGACATCCGCCATCTGCTCAGCCTCTACAATCGCGTTGCGCACATCCTCGGCCGCCAGTGATGGATCCACTATCTCCCCCTTCCGCACCCCACGCGAACGAGCTTGCCCCACTCCAATAATACTCAGGTTCCCCTCGGCATTTACCTCGCCTACCGCAGCACATACCTTGGATGTACCTATCTCCAAACCAACAATAATTGATGAGTCGGGCATAATTCAGGTTCGGGTTGGAATGTTCCGTGCCGCCCCCCCTGCGCTCTGCTGACTGCGCCTAGGCTCAAGGGTCACCGGCACTCCGTTCGTCACACTCAAATCCATCGTCAATATCAACTGGCCCCGCGATAAGAACTCGTCGTGCGCCAGCCTCCACTTCTGCAACTGCAAACGTATATCCGTCAAACCTAGCGTGATCTCTGCACCCTGACTGGTCGTCACCCGAAGTGTGTCGAGCTCGCTCACGTCAATGCTCCTTAACTCCACCACCCCAAGCATGGCGGATTCATCGAACACCTCCACAAGCTCCAAGGCCGCACGGACTGTCGGCTGAGTCAGCACACGCCCCGCCACCTGCCCCTCCACCCCCACCAGTAGCGGCAGAACCCCCCGCACGAGATTCTGAGTCAAAATCTGAGAACTCGCCTCCGGAAACTCCACCACCACCCCCATGCGATCCACATAAGATCGACACACCCCCCAGTCGCCCGAACGCCCCTTGCGCATCGCCCGAATCTCCGCCACCAACTCCCGCGGCACCACACGAATCAAAAGCGCATCCGGAGGTAGCCGCTGCAAAGACACCGACTCCACCACCGACATCAAGGACAAACGCTGCTTAACCCGCTCCAAATCCAGCTCGATCAGGTTGTCCCCCTGCTGAACCCCCGACCAACCCCAGATCAGCTCCGGCGGCAGACGTTGCCCTGTGTCAATCTCCAGTCGCTTCAATGCGAAAGCCGGATTTCTCAGCACAAACTCGTCCAAAGCCCACTGCCCTGCTACCCAAAGCCCATAAAGCAATGCGGCACACCCCACCGCCAAGCCACAGGACGCCACGATTAATCGTAACCGCGCACTCCTCACCTCCCGGGTACGCACCCTCACATCCAGGACGTTCCGCCTGACAAATCGGCGATTCCTCTGTTTCCTGTTAAATCCCATGACTCCTTCCCATACCCTCGCCAGCTCTCGCCAGAGCCATGCGCAACATCCGCTCACACAAATCCACAAACCCAATCCCCGCCACCGCAGCAGCCTTCGGCAGCAGACTCGTCTCTGTCATGCCTGGCAGTGTGTTCACTTCCAACACCCAAGGCACCCCTCCCTCATCTAGCATCACATCCACACGACCATAGTCACGCCCTCCCACAGACTGAAACGCCCGCAAAGCCTCAGCCTGCACCCGCTCCACCACTCCCGGCCCCAGCTCAGCAGGACAAAAATACTCCGTCGCTCCAGGCGTGTACTTGTTGTGATAGTCATACCCGCCTTGACGTGGCCGAATCTCTACCACCGGTAAGGCTTCGCTCCCTAAAATCCCGACCGTCAGTTCCCTCCCGCAAATCAAGACCTCCACCAATGCCTGCCGATCATGACGCAACGCCGCCTCCAAGGCCGCTCCCCATTCCCCACGCTCCCGCACAATGCTCAACCCCACGCTCGAACCCTGACTCACAGGCTTCACCACCAACGGCCCCTTCATCCCTTCCGGCCAGTCTGCCCCCACCGCTTCCACCAACTCAAACTCAGGTGTACTCACTCCGTCGCGCTGAAAACACGCCTTGGAAGCCGCCTTGTCAAAAGCTACCCGACTCGCCTCCGCCCCACAACCCGTGTAAGGCACACCCAGGCGATCCAGCTCACCCTGCACCCCACCGTCCTCCCCATATGTCCCGTGCAAAGCCAAAAAGACCACATCCGTCCCCTCAGGAAGCGACACCGCACCAGGCTGCGGATCCATCTCTCTCACACCGTACCCCGCCCCCCTCAGCGCCCCGGCAACCGCAGCCCCCGTACGCAGGGAAACTTCCCGCTCCGCCGACGGTCCTCCCCGCATCACCACAACAGAAAGCGGCAAACCACTCATCGCTCACCCCCTTCACATCCCGCATCCTCCCCTACAATCTGCACCTCAGTCTCAAGGTCTACTCCACACTCCCGCATCGCCCGCTCACGCACGAGTTCAATCAAACCCAATACGTCTCCCGCACTCGCGCCCCCCTGGTTCACAATGAAATTGGCATGCTTGTCCGAAACCACCGCCCCCCCAACCCGCATCCCCTTCAACCCTAAACGGTCAATCATCTGGCCCGCCGGCATCGTATCCGGGTTCTTGAAAATACACCCCGCGCTCGCTGCCGCAGGCTGGCTCGACCAGCGCCGATTGTTGAACTCCTTCCTACGCGCCGTGATCGCATCGGGAGACATCGGCTCTCCCACCAAAACTGCTCCCAACGCAATGTGGTCGCGGAACAAATTGCACGACCGATAAACCACATCCAAATCCGACCGATTCACCTCGCGCACCACCCCGGCACGATCCATCGCCCGGACCGATCTCACCACATCATACGTCCAGGAGCCCATCGCCCCCGCGTTCATCCTTAAGGCCCCGCCCAGACTCCCCGGTATCCCCTCAAGGAATTCCAAACCCCCGTGCCCCGCATCCCGCGCAACCTGAACAACGGCCTTCAACATCGCCCCCGCCCCACAGACCAAAACACCTCCCCGCGATTCCACCCGCGAAAAGCCCTCGCCCGACAGACTGATCACGACCCCGCGAATTCCACCGTCCCGCACCAGCAGATTCGAACCCCGCCCCAATAGAAAATACGGCACCCCATTCCCTTCACACCAAAGCACCAGCCGGGACAACTCCTCCTCACCTCCAGGTTCCACATAGCAGTCAGCCACCCCTCCCACCTTAAGCGTCGTACGAGAGGCCATCGATTCCCGCTCCCGCACCACTGCAGATTCCCCCACCACACGCCTCAGCTCCGCCACCATGTCTGCACACAAAATCATAGCCGCCCACCTCCGCTTCCTTCCCCAACAGCAACTTCCGAGTAACGAACATCTCCCAAACCATTCGCTCCACCCGATACTGCATCACGCCCCCCCGCCCGGCTCACTCGACGCCGGGCGCCCACATCGTCCGCAACCACACCCAGGATTGCGTGAGCGATATCAGCCGCTGCATCCGGCCGATGCCGCCGGGCAAGCGCCAGCCGCATGGACTCCCGCCCTGCACGATCCGCCAGCATCCCCGACACCCAATCCGCAACCGCCGCACCATCCAAACCCGCCTGCTCGCGCCAACTCGCGGCCCCAGCACGACCAAATGCCTCGGCATTCGCTGCCTGATGGTTGTCAGCCGCAGAGGGATAAGGCACTAACAACGCCGGCAACCGCGCCGCCGCCAACTCCGCCAGTGACGAGGCCCCCGCCCGGCTAATCGCCAGATCGGCCGCCCCCAACACCTCAGGCATCCGGTCGGAAAAGGCCTCAACGAGCGCCCTGACCCCCGACCCTGCATAACACCCCCTCACCCGCTCCAAATCAGCAACCCCAGTCAGGTGAACCACCTGCAACCCAGGAACCCGTTCCCGCAATGTCGGCAAGGCATCCAATACCAGCGTGTTCACCGAAACCGCCCCCTGGCTTCCACCACAAACCACCAGCACCGACCCCGCTGCATCCAGCCCCAAACTCCGACAACACCCCTCCCTGCTCAATTCACCAATCTCGCGTCGTACCGGCGTCCCAACCTCCCTCACCCGAACACCCCCCAAACGCAACGCAGCCTCCGGAAACCCCACAAATACCTCGTCCACCCAGCGACCAAGCCATCGTGTGGCACGACCGGGAATCGTGTTCGACTCGTGCAGAAACACGGGCACACGTAACCGTCTAGCCTCTAAAACCGGCCCCACACTGGTAAACCCCCCCATCGCCAGCACCGCAGCCGGACGACGGTCCCGAAAGCAACACCTAGCCTGCCCCCACGCTGCTAGCACTCCCGCCAGAAAGCGCCAGGGACGCCTGCCGTCCAACCCAACAGCCTCCAACTCCTGCACCGGCACCTCCCTACCCACCCCTCCCAACGCCAGCCGGTCCACCGCCTTGCTTGAAACAAATAATTGGACGTCCACCCCTCCGCCACGCAAAGCGTCCGCCACAGCCAGACCGGGAAATAAATGCCCCCCCGTGCCTCCACAGGCAATCGCTACCAAAGGTCTGGGGGTTGCTCGTACCATCACGCCTGCGCCGCCGCTCCAAGATCATCCAGCTCGGCCGTACCATTCTCCAACACGCCCTCGCGCGCGGTCGTTACGGCCACACTAAACAAAACCCCCACCATCATCATCGTCATCACCAGATTCGTGCCACCCTTGCTGACAAAGGGCAGCGCCAGCCCCGTGTTCGGTAATACCCCCGTCACCACACCCACGTTCACAAAAGCCTGCATGGCAATCAGCATCGTCACCCCCACCCCAAGGAGCAGGCCAAAAGTGTCCCTCGCCCTCCACGCAATCGAAACCCCCGACACCAAAAACAACATGAACGCCACCACCACCGAAACACTGCCTACCAACCCCAGTTCCTCTGCCACCAACGCAAAGATAAAGTCCGTTCGAAACGCCGGTACCGACCCGTAAATTTCCCCCTGCCCAAGCCCCCGCCCCCCCACCCCGCCATTCGCAATCGCAAACTCCGCCTGACGGTTCTGGTAAGTCCCGGATTCATCCGCCTCCTCCGCGTTATACCAATTCACCACCCGGTTGTAGCGCACCTCGTTCTGGGCTAGCGCCAAGACAAAAAGCACGACCCCCATCGCCCCCGAAAGAAACACATACCTCCAACGGATACCCGCCACCAGCAACACCACGCCAGTCAACCCGGTAATCAGGATCGTCGACTTCCAGTCCCGCTCCAAAAAAACCAACACCAAAACCAAACCCACCAACATCCCCGGCACCGCAATACCCCTCCAAAACGTGTGCATGAACCGCTGGTTCCGCTCGCAGTAATAGGCAAGCAGCAAAATCACCGCGAACTTCGCAAACTCCGAGGGCTGAAACGTCCCCAGAGAACCCAGAGCCAACCAACGTTGTGCTCCCCCAGCCTCCTTCCCCATCACCAGCACCGCCACCAATAATGCCAAGGCCAGACCGAACGCCGGCCACACCGCATGCCTCAACCAGCGGTAATCCATCATCGCCATCACCATCGCCACCACCACCCCAATGCCGCTCCACATCAACTGACGCCCCGCCTCCGTCGACCAATTCAGGCCAATGTCTGAACTCACCATCACTACCAGCCCCAGTGAAACCAGGGCCGCCGTGCAGATCACCGATACCAGGAACGCCAGTCTCATTGCTCTACTTCATAATGATACGCCACCCCTCACCCTGCCACCCCCCGCCGGGGACCGGGAAATCAGTTGCGCCCCGATGCAGGCACCTTCAGTTTCTGGTTAATAATAATGCGGTCGGTCGCCAAGCCGTTCATGCGCTTCAGCTCCTCAACACTCGTCCCGTGATTCATCGCAATCCGATGCAGATTGTCCCCTTTCCTCACCACGTACGTCTCCACACCAGGCGTCACAGGTTCAGCAACAGCCGGGGACTCAGCCGGGATCTTCAACACCTGCCCCACCTGCAAACGGGTCGAGTCCACCCCGGGATTCGCCTTCGCGATGTCCGCCACCGTGACTTTGTAAAGCTTCGCTATGGTAATGAAATACTCACCCTGCTGGACCTTGTGCTCCTTCACACCAGTCGACGCAGCCACAATCGGAGGCGACTGGGTCAAAGGCTCTTCCGCCGTAGTCCCCGGCTCCGTCAAATCCATCG
This sequence comes from Verrucomicrobiota bacterium, assembly GCA_046047235.1. Classification (GTDB taxonomy): domain Bacteria; phylum Verrucomicrobiota; class Verrucomicrobiia; order Limisphaerales; family JAHDYP01; genus JBMTVN01. The sequence continues at coordinate 14,943 of JBJOII010000067.1, forward strand.
GCAGCGTGTCCACCTGCGAACCACGCCCCCCACCGGGTAACAAATTGCTCCCAATGCCAAGAGGCTCATCTATCAGGGGAAGATCTCCCCCATCGTCCACCACCGAACCCGCCGGCGGTGGATTGGTGATCAAGCTCGACTGCACAAAGGGCTGCGTGCCACCATCAAACGAGGGCAACCCGGGATAATTCGTCTCCGCAGGCCGCGGGGGCAGTACCAGTTGCGTGGTGTCATCCGCGTTCTCCCGCTTGCAGCCCTGCATCAACAGCCCCCCCAGAAAAACCAGATGCACCGCCACAATGCACAGCGCTATCCGTAAATGCGGCCGGCTCTTCGCCTGCTCCTCAAGTAGGGAGCCCTGGGGTATCAAAGGATTGGAATCACTCATAGTGCTTGGCTAAGGGGATAAAAAACTCGACGAATCACTCCGCACACGGCGGTTAACCAACAAAAACTGAACGGAAAAGCGCGCTTTTCCACGCCTTCTAGCAACACACCCACCACCCGGCAAGGACCAAACCCATGGCCATCACGCCCCAGCCCCAAAAACCGCAAAACACCCCGCGCGCCGCCACCCCGCAGCACACTCTCCACCCCTGAATGAACGTTCATCATAGTCATCTCAACGCAGCTTCAAGGTGCTCAACGCCAGCACCGCAAACAGGATCGAAAGAATGTAAAATCGAAACACAACCTTCGATTCGTACCATCCTTTCTTCTCGAAATGATGGTGAAGCGGCGCCATCAAAAATAACCGCCGCCCCGTCCCGGTCCGTTTCCGGGTGAACTTGAACCAGCTGGTCTGCAGCACCACCGAGCCCGCCTCCGCCACAAACACCCCACCGGCAATCACCAGCACAAAGGGTTGATGAATCAGAATCGCAATGATCCCCAGAACCCCACCGAGGGCCAGAGACCCCGTGTCCCCCATGAATACCTCCGCCGGATGACAGTTGAACCACAGGAAACCCAGCCCCGCCCCCACCATCGCAGAACAGAAAACCGTCAACTCCTCCGCCCCCGCCACATACGGTATCTGTAGATACTCCGCATAACGAACGTTGCTCGCCACATACGTCATCACCACAAACACTCCAGTCACAATCAACGTGCAGCCAATCGCCAACCCATCCAGACCATCCGTCAGGTTCACCGCATTCGAACTGCCCACGATCGCCAGCACCGTCAGCACGAGCCCCGCCCAGAAACAGTCCTGCAACACAGGATACTTGTAGAAGGGAACCATGATCTGCGTCACCTGTGCGCGTGTCTCCGGCAACACATACAGATAAACCCCAACAAAAACCGCCAGCAGTCCCTGAACCCAAAGCTTCAAATGCGAATGCGTCCCCTTCCCGGTCTGCTTCGTAATCTTCAAATAGTCGTCGTAAAACCCCAGCCCGGCTAACACCACCAGTGACAACAACGTCAGCAGTATCAGTTCGTTCCACCTTGCCCAAAGCAACGCACTCAAGTCCACCGTGAGTACAATCAGGATGCCCCCCATCGTGGGAGTCCCCCGCTTGTCCAGTATGCGCGCCCCCAACCCTCCCGCCTCCTCGGCCTTGTCCGCATAATGCTGGCCAAACCGCAGCTTCTTTAGCCAAAGAATAACCTTCGGCCCCAGCCATAAACTCAGTAACAGCGCAGTCACCGCAGCCCCGGCACTGCGAAAGGTGACATAACCAAACACCCGCAGTGGGGACAACCAGTCCTCCCAGACGCTGCCCTGCGCCTGTTGCTGAATTAAATGCGCCAAATAGGATAACATCAGCTCTCATGCCGCTGTAACCCGGTTGCACAAAGCGTCAATCACCCGCTCCAGCCTCGCTGAACGAGATGCCTTCACCAGCAGGATGTCTCCCGGCCGAACGCTCTCCACGACCCTGTCCGCCACAGCTTCCAACTTCTCAACTATCTCCACCTGCTTCACTCCGGACTCCCGGGCAGCACCCGCCATCCAACTCGCCATCCGGCCAGTCACCCAAAGTAAGTCCACCCCGCTCAACCCAGCACACCTCCCCACCTCGGCATGGAACCGGCCACTCTCCACCCCCACCTCCGCCATGTCACCCAGCAATGCCAACCTCCGCCCCTCGCAAGGCAGGGAACCTAAAGTCTCCAACGCAGCCACCATCGAGTCCGGATTCGCGTTGTAGCAGTCATCCAAAACCCGCACCCCGTCACGCTCAATAACCTGCATGCGGCGCGGAGGCTGCGGACAACCCTCCAACCCCCGCAACAGTTCGTCGCGGCCAAGTCCCAAAGCCGAGCCAACCGCCAGCGCCAACAGCGCATTGGTCACCTGATGCCGCCCCGGCATCGGAACCCGATAAATGCCATCCAAACCTCCTCCCGCCCCCTCCAGCTGAAATGAGACTCCATCAAAACCCACACCCTCTACCCGCGCTCTCCAGTCATTCCCTGAACCAAATCCCACCCGCAAAACTCGCGCGCGCGTACGCCCTGCCACCTCCCCGATCAAAGGGCTGTCCCCGTTCACCACCAACATCCCGCCCTCAGGTATCGCTTCAGCTACCTCGCCCTCCTCCCGCGCCACCCCCTCCAACGATCCAAAATGCTCCAAATGCTCGCGGCCAATGCTCGTCACCACCCCAATCCCCGGCTTCACCATCCCCAATAAGGGCCCCAACTCCCCGGGATGATTGCTGCCAACCTCAACCACTGCCGCCTCATCCCCAACACCCAAACCTAACAGCGTCAGCGGCACGCCAATGTCATTGTTGAAGCTCGCCGCACTGATCACCGTCCTCCATCGCCTCCCCAATACTGACCCCAGCATCTCCTTGGTAGTCGTCTTCCCGTTGGATCCCCCAACAGCCACGACCGGCAGCTCGAGCTCCCGACGCCAAACTCGCGCCAAATCTCCCAACGCCCGCCTCGTATCCTCCACCACAACCACAGGCACATCGACCCCCTCAGGAATCACTCGCCCCCGATCCACCACCACCACAGCTACCCCGGCCCTCTCGGCCTCCCGTAAAAAGTCATGGCCATCAAACCGGTTTCCAACAATGGCAAAAAAAGCCACTCCCGAGGACAAAGACCGCGTGTCCGTCCCCACCCCGGAAAACAAAGCCTCCAAAGCGCCCGACACCAGTTCACCCCCGCAGGCGCTGGCTAAGTATCCCAATGACCGCGGCTCCATTAACTCACCCCCCCTTCTGCTACAAGACCCCCTTCAGGTCGCCACCCCAACCCCTCCAGAACACCCACCGCCACTAAACGGTCATCAAAGGGAACCACCGTATCCGCACGCTCCTGATACGCTTCGTGCCCCTTGCCGGCGATCAATACCGTGTCCCCATCCTGTGCACCCTGCAAGCTCTCCTCAATCGCCCGCCCCCGATCCAGCTCCACTCTCCAACGCGCCCTTTGCCCCGCCTCAAATCCACTCGTAATCTCTGCAGCAATCCGCTCCGGATCTTCGCGCCTTGGATTATCGGTCGTCACCACAACCTCGTCCGCCAATCGCCCGGCCACCCGCCCCATTGCAGCGCGCTTCAAACGGTCCCGCTCCCCGCCGCAACCAAAAACCAACACCAGACGTCGCTGCGTAACTTCCCTCAACGCTGCAAGCACCCCGCCCAAAGACTGCTCGGTATGAGCGTAGTCCACCACCACCCGAAACGGCTGCCCAGCCTCCACCCGCTCCAACCGCCCCGGCACCTGTGGCATGCTCTCCAAAGCCTCACGAATCACCTCCGTACTCACCCCCATCGCCAACGCCACCCCGGCCGCCCCCAACGCATTCGCGACGTTAAAGCCGCCAAGCAGAGGTAAATCCACCTCAAACCCACCCGCCGGAGTCGCCACTTCAACTCTGGACCCGGCCGCACCCGCATACACCACCTGACCGCGGATATCCGGCAAACCACTCAATCCATAGGTAAGACGCCTGACCCCCGGCAACTCCTGCGCCAACCGTAAACCCGCCGGATCATCCGTGTTCAATAACGCCACCCCGGGCTTGCCCCCCTGCCCCAACAACTCAAAAAGCCGCCGCTTCGACGCATAATACGACTCAGCCGACCCATGGTAGTCCAGATGGTCATGCCCCAGGTTGGTAAATACCCCGACGTCAAATTCCACTTCATCCACCCGTCGCTGTGCCAAAGCATGCGAACTGACCTCCAGAATACAATGCCTGCTGCCAGCCCTCGCCATCTGGGCCATCATACACTGTAAATCCAAGGCCTCCGGCGTGCTGCGCTGAGCCGGAATCGTCCGCCCTCCAACATCATACCGCACCGTGCTGATCAACCCGCTCCCCCGACCCGCTACTGCCAGAATGTGCTGCAGCAAAAAAGCCACGGTCGTCTTCCCATGCGTCCCCGTGATCCCCACAACACCCAGCTCCCGACTCGGATGCCCATAAAAACTCGCCGAAGCCCGCGCCAAAGCCGCCCTCGTGTCAGCCACCCGAATACAGGCCGCCCGCCGCAACCCAAATCCGTTCCGCTCACACACCACGCCGCACGCACCCCGGTCTATCGCCGCATGAATGTGGTCGTGCCCGTCACTCTCCCTCCCCGGCAGCGCCACAAACAACATCCCCGGAAATACCCGCCGTGAGTCGTACGCAATACCCGTCACCCCCGTGTCCAGGTCGCCTTCAACCCGGAGGGGTGCCAGATTCGCTATGAGCTCACGCAGTTGCATCGCCAAACTACATCCTCGTCCCGTCCTGTAACCGGGTCAAATGCACGCCGGAATCCCCGCCAGCCCACTTCACCGACTTCGATGGCGAAGGCGGTACTCCAAGCAGTGCTCCAGCCTCAGTCGCAATTTCCCTGAAAATCGGCCCGGCAGTGGAACCGCCAAAACGCTTCCCCCCACCCGGCTCGTCCACAAACACCCCAATGCAAAGCCTCGGGGCTTCCGCCGGGAAGAAGCCAATAAACGAAGCCATCACTTCGCCACTCAGTCGACCATCCGCAAACTTGTCCGCCGTACCCGTCTTCCCCGCCACAGTGTAGTGCTCCAGCTGCGCCATCCCCCCGGTCCCACCCGGCTCCTCCACCACCGACAACAAACCCTGCGTCAACTCCCGCGCCGCACGCACGGAAATCGCCCGCCCCCGCTCCCGCGGTTCACATCGCCACAATATCTCACCGTCAGCCTGCTGGACCTGCTTCAACAGCTGCGGCCACATCAAAATCCCATCGTTCGCTACCGCCGCCACCGCAGCCGTCATCTGTAAAGCCGTCACCTCCACCTCGTGCCCCATCGGAATGCTGGTGATGGAATAGACGTCCCTCCACTCCGACAATGGCCTCAGCCGCCCGCTGGCCTCCGCCGGCAACGGGATCCCCGTCTTCTCGCCAATGCCAAACCGCTTCAGCCCCGGGTAAAGCTTGTCCTCCCCCAACACCACCGCCGTCTTCGCCGCGCCGATATTCGATGACTTCGCCAACACCTCCCGAATCGTCAGGATGTCATAACCATGCAGATCGTGAAGCGTGCGCCTCGCCCGCCCCATGGCATAAGTCCATGCCCCCTTCTCACAGTTCACCCGATGCTCCAGACTCACAACCCCCGCATCCAGCGCAGTCCCAATGGTCAACACCTTGAATGTCGACCCCGGCTCAAAGGTATCCGTCACCACCCGGTTCCGCCTGCCGTTCGCCGTCGAAGAGCGCAAATCATTCGGATCAAAATCCGGCAGGCTCGCCATCGCCAGAATCTCCCCCGTCTGCGGAACCATCACCACACAGGAAATCGACTTCGGCCGATGTGCCTGAAAGCCACGCCGCAACGCATCCTCAACCACCCGCTGCACCCTCGAGTCCAACGTCAGCATGACGTCCATGCCGGGACGCGCGCGGAATGTATCGACCACCTCTACAAATCGCATCCCGCCACGGTTGATTCTCCGCGTCATCTGCCACCCCGGAGTACCCTCCAACCACTTGTTCAAAACCCGCTCCAATCCCTCCGCCCCAATGATCGGAGCCACCAGCGGATTCTCCTCAGCCTCCGAATTGTGCCCCACAAAACCCAAAACCTGCGCAGCCAACCCTCCGGGTGGATACACCCTCACCTGCCTATCCACGTCCTCCGTCTTGATCGAGTTCACCAATGCGTTCCTAAGCTTGGTCCTCTCATCCCCGGTAAGCTCCGCAGCCACCCCGCTCAGATCCATGTCTACCAATGTCTGGCGCAGCGCCCTCCATTGATCCGCCGGCAGCTCCTTGTTGAGTAACGCATACTGATCCACAACGATTTTCCCCGCGGAATTCGTCCGCTCAGTCGTGGCCAGCACCCGCGCCAGATCCGCCTCATCCCAGCCCAAAGGCCCCGCCAGCTTCGAAGCCATAAACGGCGCATACTGCGGACCAATCAAGGAAGGGTCCGCCTTCACTTCCTTCACCGGCATGCTGTACGCCAAAGCCGCACCGTTCCGGTCCTGAATCTGCCCCCGCATGGGAGTATACAACCGGGTCGCATTACGCCGGCCCGCCACTACCGCCTGCAACTCCTCCGCCCTCACTACGTGAAGTTCCACCAGCTTCACCAGCAGGACGCAAAAGCACAGAAACAAGCCGCCCGACATCACCGCCAGACGACGATACTGATACGGCGGAACCGGCGCCGCCACACCATTCCAGTTGCGCGGAGCCGTCATTTTTCACCCCCCATCACTGGAACCACACGCTCCGCCCTGGCCACGATCGACTCCTGAAACGGCCGAAACTCCACCTCAACCGTCTGACCAGGAACCGAAGGCCGCAAATCCAAATCCAAATGCCGCGCCATCTCCTCCAACCGCCGCGGAGACTTCAATTCCCCCAACTGCTCCCGCTGCTTCCGATTGTGATCCCGCGCTGCCTCAATCTCCATCTGCAACTCAGAAATCCTCCCCGTCAAAAGACTGTTCTCGTGCGTCTGACGAACATACCCAACCGCCACACCCCCAATTAACAAACAACACAAGAAGGCCTTCAGCACGGATTCATACCGCACCTCGGGCGTTTGCGCCTTAGTTCTCGCTGCTCTGCCGGCCATAACCTGTCGCCTCCAGAATTCTTAACTGCGCGCTGCGCGCACGCGGATTCTCTCTCGTCTCACTCTCTTCCGCCCTAATCGAATTTCGAACCACCCACCGCAACCGCGGCTCAACCGGACGCCTCAACTCAGGCACGTCTACCTCTCCATCCACTTCATACCCCCGCGCATTCCGGTCCCCAAAACGCTTCACCGCCCGATGCTCCAGGGAATGAAAACTAATCACCGCCAAACGCCCCCCGGGCCGTAATACCCCCACCGCCGCCTCCAACCCCAACCCCAACCCGCCCAACTCATCGTTCACCACCATCCGCAACGCCTGAAAAACCCGCGTCGCAGGATGCGCCCGCCGACCCCGCCTCGGATTGAGCCTCTCAATGAGTCCCGCCAGTTGGCGCGTCGTCTCAAACGGAGCCATCTCGCGCTCCCGCTCAATCGCCCGCGCCAACCGGCGTGATCCCGGTTCCTCTCCGAGCTCCCGAAAAATCCGTTCCAACTCTTCCGCCGGCCACCCGTTCACCACATCCGACGCCCTCAACCCCTCACGATCATCCATCCGCATGTCCAGCGGCCCGTCCGCCTGAAAACTAAAACCACGCTCACCGCAATCCAACTGGGGTGAACTCACCCCCAAATCCAACAACACCCCATCACAGCTCCCCGGCTCCACCCACTCCCCCACCTGCGCATAATTCATGCGCCGCAATTCAAACCTTCCCGCAAAAGGAGCCAACCGCTCCTCCGCAGCCGCCAATGCCACCCCGTCCCGATCACACCCAAATAACCATCCGTCCGGCCCGCTAGCCGCCAAAATAGCCGACGCATGCCCCGCCCCACCCAACGTCCCATCCACATAACGCCCCCCAGCACAAGGTCTTAGCCCCTCTAAAACCTCTGCCAACAAAACCGACCGATGCTCAAAATTCCCCACATCCTTCCCCCAGCTCAGTGCCCCCCCCCAACACCCCGTGACTCCCCGCCGCCCCCAGCTTCCCCCGCACCAACATCCCACGACACCGCCCCACCCTTCACACCGCGCGGCCCACGAGGTCGCACCACCTCAAAATCCGTGTCCGATA
>JBJOII010000068.1:0-23046 GCA_046047235.1 Verrucomicrobiota bacterium
TCCTACGCTCTTCGAGCTGCGGAGGACAGGCAGCTCCAACAACCTTCCCACCCCAGCTGCGCGCAAGCGCAGCCACTGGATTTCGCGCAGCGAAATCCATCGCTCAGGTAGGGACGCGGCTTGTCCCGGCGTAGCTCGCAGAGCGAAGACGGATGCCCAGCGCCCGCCAATCCCTTCCACCAAATCATTGCAGGTAGGGTCACGCTCCCGCGTGACCGCCAATCATGGCCACTACCAACGTCCTGCGGTCACGCAGCAGCGTGACCCTACCTCACCCAATCCTTGCACCAACCTCGCACAGCGCTTCGCGCTTACCGCTCTGCGCTGCGCGTCCAGTCCCGCCCAACGGGCGGGGCCACAGTCCGTAGTCGCGAGTCCGCGCATGCGGACGAGCAACAGTCAGCGGTGCAAGGCGCCGCCACAGTCAGGGCGAGCTCGTCGAGCCCCACAGTCAGGGGCGCAACGCGCCACCACAGTCCGTAGTCAGCGAACGCCAGAGAGCCACGGTCAGGATCGCGCCAGCAATCCCTTAGCCCGTAGTCGTCCTGAGCCTGTCGAAGGATCGTAGTCGGTGTCGCTCCCGCGACACCCGTAGTCAGCCCTCAGCGCTCCCCACCCGCTCCCGGGTCCCCTCTCCTCCCTCCGTGCGAGCCCCGCGATCAGGGGGGCTCGCACTACACATCCGCCAGCGCCCCGGTGGGACACGCCTGCACCACCTTGCCGGCGGTCTTGGTCAATCCCTCTTCCAGCGACTTGTTCAGCGAGACGGCGGCCTTCACCTCGAACCCGCGACCCACGAACGTGAACCCGAACTGTTCACCTTCGGCCTTGGTGACGCGGACACACAGGCCGCATTTCACGCATTTGCCGGGTTCGTAGAGGACTCCGGTGTCGCGGTTCACCTGGACGTAGGTGGCGCGTTCCTCGCCCTTGTGCGCGTGTTGCACCGCGCTGTACTCGTCGCTGTAAATCCGCAGCTTGCAATCCTTGTTGGCCCGGCAATCACAGTGCATGCAACGTCCGGTCTCCAGCTCGGCGTCGGCCTTGCCGTAGGCCACGTGGCCTTCATCGGCCGACCGCACACGCGGGATGGGATCCGCATGGCTGGCGAACTCCTTGAGTTCCTCCGGTTGCAGACGGCCCATCATGTGGTTGTACATGTCGACGATCCCGACCATGGCCCCCGAGCTGAGCGCCTGACTGATGCAGGCCGCCATGGCCTTGGCCTGCTGCACCGAGCGCAGGATCGGCAGGTCCTTCTTCACCGCGCTGCCGGCGGAAAAGACCCCCTCGACCCGTGTCTGCGAGGTCTTCGGATCCACGGTCACACCCTTGTCGTTGCCCGTGACCCCAATGGCCTGCATCTCCTCCTCCGACATCACCCCGCCGGCCACCACCACAGCGTCAAACTCGCTCCGCAAGCTCTCCATGGAAATATCCTGGCCCACCTTCACACCCGTCCGGATCTCCACCCCCAGCCGGTTGAGCAGCCGCAGCTCGCCATCCACCACCCAGTCCGGCAACGCCTCGGTCCCATGCTCGCTCCGCAACCGGTTCAACACCCGCGGCTGCGCCTCGAACACCACCGATGCATGACCCAACTGCGCCAGGTAATACGACGTCGATAACCCGGTCATCCCCGCGCCCACAATCGCCACGCGCTTGCCGGATGACTCCATGCACGGCGGCACATACGGTTCCGGATTCTTCAGGTCCCAGTCGGCCGCATGACGCATCAACGCGCGAATGCTGACGCTTTCGTCCACCAGGCCGCGACGGCACCCCTTCTCGCAGGGCGCGTTGCAGAACCGTTCCAGCACACCGGCCATTGCCATGTCATGCCGCAGGTGCATCACGGCCAGGTCCATCCGCTCGTCCTTGATGTCGCGAATAATCTGCGGCACCTCGTTGTGCACCCCGCACAACCGCTGGCACGGCGCCTCGCAATCCCCCACGTGCTCGCTCAGCAACAACTCCAGCGTGGACTTGCGAAACGCCCGGATCTCCTCGCTCTGCGTCTCAATCTCCATCCCGTCCACTGCCGGCGCCGAACAGGCCGGCAAGGTCCGACCCGTCTTCTTGTCCTTCACCACGCACATCATGCACGACGTGAAATAGTCATAGCCGCTCAGGTAACACAGCGTCGGGATCTCAATGCCCAGGCGACTCGCCGCCTCGATCACCGTCAAATCACCGTCAAACTCCAGTTCCCGGTTGTCGATCGTTACTTTCACAACGCAATCACTTCAATGGCATTCACCGGACACACCTGCTTGCAAATGTCACACCGCGTACAGGTCGACTCCTCAATCACATGATGATGATACGGGTTCATCGGGATCGAATCGGTCGGACACATCTGCGCACATCGCGTGCACCCAAAACAGGTGTCGGTAATGAAATACTGTACCAGCGACTTGCACTTGCGTGACGGACACTCGCCCCGCACATGCGCCTCATACTCGTCCCGGTAATACCGCAGGCTCGAGAGCACCGGGTTCGGCGCCGTTTTTCCCAACCCGCACAAGCTCCCCTCAATGGTAATGCCCGACAGCACCTCCAGCATCTCCAGGTCGCCCTTCCGTCCCTTGCCCATGCAGAGCCGGTCCAAAATCTCCTTCATCCGCTTGGTGCCAATCCGGCAGTGCGTGCATTTGCCGCACGATTCATCCTGCGTAAACGCCAGGAAATACCGCGCCACATCCACAATGCAGTCGGAATCATCCAGCACCACCATGCCGCCCGATCCCATGATCGCACCCACCGACTTCAACGCCTCATAATCCACCGGCGTGTGCGCCAGATGCGCCGGCACACACCCACCCGAAGGCCCGCCCATCAACACCGCCTTCAGCTTGCGCCCCTCCGGCACCCCGCCCCCGATGTCATTCACAATCTCGTGAATGGTCATCCCCATCGGCACCTCAATCAACCCGCCCCGACGCACCTTGCCCGCCAGGGCGAAGGTCTTCGTGCCCTTGCTCTTCTCGGTGCCATACGCAGAATACGCCTTGGCCCCGTTGCGCAGGATCCAGGGCACGGACGCAAAGGACTCCACGTTGTTGATGCACGTGGGCTTGCCCCATAAACCCGACTGCGCCGGAAACGGCGGCCGAAACCGTGGCATGCCGCGCCCGCCTTCAATCGCCGACATCAACGCCGTCTCCTCCCCGCACACAAACGCACCCGCACCCTCCACGACCCGCAGCTTCAAACTAAACCCGGTGCCCATGATGTTCTCACCCAGCAACCCGCGCTTCTCACAAACCTGGATCGCTTCGCGAATGCGCGTGGTCGCCAACGGATACTCGGCCCGGATGTACAGGAAACCCTCACTCGCCCCCACGGCAAAGGCACAGATCACCATCCCCTCCAGGACGCGATACGGAAACGACTCCAGGATCATCCGGTCCATGAACGCCCCCGGATCCCCCTCGTCCCCATTGCAAATAATGTACTTCTGATCCCCCTTTGCAGCCCGCGTAAATTCCCACTTCATCCCCGTCGGAAACCCCGCCCCACCACGACCCCGCAGACCGCTGGTCTTGACCTCGGCAATCACCTCCTCCGGCTGACGCTGCTTCAGCACCAGCTCCATCGCCTTGAACCCGTCATGCGCCAGGTAATCTTCAATGCTGCGCGGATCCAGCACGCCCGCATGCTCGGTCACCAGCCGCACCTGCGAACCCACATACGCCTTCTCCACGCCGTGCCGCACATCCTGCGAATACCGCGTCGGCGGCACCCACGATTCGTCGGTAAAAAATGTCTCCAACCCGTGAAACACCCGCGCCCCCACCCGCTTCAGCCAGCTGGTCGGACGAAAATGACGCAACAACAGGTCCCGCACATCCACGGGATCCACCTTGCCATAGCGGTAGCGGTTCTCGTTGTAGAGCTGCACCTCCAGCAACGGCGTCTCATAAGACAAACCCGTGCACCCCACGTCCTTCACGGTCACCGGCAGGTCCAGCGCAAAAGCCTGCTGCATGACCTCGTCGTAAACCGCCTTCGACCCCCCCGCCACGCAGCTGGAACACAAACAAATCCGCACCTCACCCACGGTGTCCCGCGCACTCAACAGCTCGCCGTTTCCGCCACCCCCATTGGGCCGGCTCTTGTCCGCCGCTAGAAAGTCCTCAATCAACTCCGGCACTTTCCACGTCTCAATCTGCCCGTAAATCACCTCGTCGATCTGCGCCACCGGCGCCAGCATGCAGCACCCCAGACACGCCACCTCTTCCACGGTGAATTCACCCTCCGGATCAGTGTGCTCACCCGGCTTGATCTTCAGTTGCTGACGAAACGTGTCGTGCAGTGTGTTCGCCCCGTTCACATGACACGCCGTCCCCGTGCACGTCTTGATCACATGCTTGCCCACCGGGTAATGCCGGAACTGAGAATAAAACGTCGACACCCCCGAAACCGCATCCGGAGTAATCTCAGTCAGCTCACACAACCGCTCCAGCGCCGACGCCGGCAAATAGTTGTAGTGCTTCTGGATCGCCTGCAGCAAAGGGATCAAATCCTCCGCCCGACGCCCCACCGACGCCACAATCCCCTCCATGGGCGACAAGTCGACCTCCGCCGCCACCCCGCCACGGCACTGCCCCGCGCATGTACTGCTCGCAACCTCGCTCATGATCCAAATCGATAAAGATGCTCCGCGCCCCGAATGAACAGGGCATCCCCCACCACCGCCGGCGAGGCATACACTTCCTCCCCCACCACAGGTGCACCCACTTCCTCATATCCCTCCCTCGACGCCTTGAAAATGTGCAGCCCGCCCATCTGGTCCACCATGTAAACGTTCTCTCCCACCAACACTGGCGACGCAAAAATCACTTCATCCGTCTCCTCATGCCATAGCTCCTCACCAGTCTTCGCATCCAGACACACAATCCCCGTCTCGCTCAACCCGAAGAACATCAGGCCATTCACCACCAGCGGCGTGCAGATCCCCGGGATCAAATCCTCGTTCTGCCACAAGACCTCATGCGTCTTCGCATCAATCGCCGTCAAAGCCATATACTCCGCACACGCATACACCACACCGTCGGCATAGCTCGGACTCACCGCCACCTCCACATCCTCCAGACACGCCACCCGCCAAAGCTCCTTGCCCGTCCGCGGATCATACGCCACCAGATCCGGACTGGCCGCCAACACCAGCATCGGCCCGTCCGGACCCTGAAACACCTGCGGCGAAGCCCACGACGCCCCGAAATCCCGCACGGTCTTCCAACGCTCCTCCCCGGTCGCCGCATCCAAACCCACCACAAAGCTGTCACTCTTGCGGTCCATCTGCACAATCAACAAATCCTCAAAGGTCACCAGCGAAGAGGCGTAGCCATAGGAAACCTCAGGCAACCCCAAACTCCGCTTCCAGGCCGGTGTCCCGTCCAGGTTGAACGCCGCCAGCTCGCCATCCGCAAACACCGCAAACGCCCGCACCCCATCCGTCGCCATGGTCGATGCCGCATATCCCGTGTCCTCGGTCACCTTCAACTTCTTCTCCAGCTGCGCCGCTGCCACGCTCTGCTTCCAGCGCAACTCCCCGCTCACCGCATCAAAGCAATACACCTCGCGCTGCGTTTCATCCGCGCCGGACAACACCACGCTGTCCTTCCACACCACCGGCGAATTCATCCCGCGCAAATCCACCGCCGCCTTCCAAACCGCACCCGCACCCTCTTCCCACGAAGTCGGCACCGCCCCACCGCGCGATACCCCCGCACCAGCCCCGCGAAAACCCGGCCACTGCGCCAGACGCTCGTCCCAACTCGCCCACATCACGGCCACCGGCGCCGGCTCCGGGGCCGTCGCCACCACCGGAACCGCCGGCGGCTCGACCGTCGCTTCGGCCCCCGCCTCGGCAACGGTTCTCTCCTCCACAGGCGCCTCGTCCAACGGACTCCTCCACGGCAGCGACAACACCAGGGCAAAACCCACCAGCACCAGCCCCACTGCGGTCACGGACTTCCGCGCCCACAACGCCGTCTCCGCCAGGTCCTCCTTCGGATCGCTGGAGTTGGGATACGCCGGCTTCGCGGTGTAGGCGTTCAGGGTCTTGAAACAAATCACCATCACCGCCAGCCCGCCCACCAGGAGTCCCACCCCCACATGCGTAAAATGCTGGCTGGTGAAAAAGGCCTTCCGCGTCAGCAAATCCAACTCCCGAATCTCCGCCCGCAATGCCTCATCCTTCGGGTTCGACTTCAATTCCTCCACCAGCTTCGCCAAAGCCGGCGAATGAATCGGATCGAGCCGACGCAGACTCAGGTTGTTCGCAATCAGCAAAATCGTCACCACCAGCGAGAACACCGCCGCCACATACCCGGTCACCCGCAGCACCTGATACGGCGCCGCCTTGGTATCAGGCTCAATCACCACAATCTTCATGCCTTGGTCCCCCTGGCTATCGCCTCCGGCGTCGTGCCCTGCTGCTTGGCCAACGCCAGCGCCGCGTCATACGCCGGATTCCCCGGCACAAAATTACCCTTGTGCATCGCATCACTCGGACACGTCGGACAACACCGCACACAACTGAAACAATGGGTCTTGTCCACCTCGTAATCCTTCTGCGTCCGCGAAATCGATACGCCAATCAGCTTCGCCCCAAATACCAGCCCCAACATCCCCCCCATCAACCACCCGCCCGCATTCATCCGCGACCGCACCAGCCGCGCCTCAGCCATCAGCTCCTCCACAGGCTTGCCCTGGGTCAAAAAGGTCCTGGTCTCCAACGATTGCTCCAAACCCGGATCCGCCTGCTCCATCAACAAATTCTCCGCCACCATCACGGAATGATTGTAGCGCGACAACGGAACAGACAACCGATGCCCCACCCAGCCACACAGCACAATCATCACCGGCAACGCCAAAAACAAATACGCCAAACGCTGCGCCCCCACCGCCCGGCTCTCCCGCGCCAAACCCGCGTTCGGCTTCTCCACGTAGTCAAACGGACACGACGCCTCGCACAACCGGCAGTTCACACACTCGCTCGGCGTAATGGTCAAATGCCACCGCGCAAACCGTGACATCAACCCCAGCAATACCCCATACGGACAAAAGAACCGGCAATAAGGCCGCGCTATAAACATCCCCGCCAATAGAAACCCCGCCCCCAAATACAAATACGGCGCGTTGCCGTTCAAACGGAAAAACCCAATGAACGGATCATACCGGCAAATCACAAAGCCCGTGTTCGTGGCCGCAAATAAAATCGCCACCGCAATATACACATACGGAATCATGCTCAACCCAATGGTCAGCTTCCGCGGCAACTGGATCGGCTTGAAAATCACCAGGTCCTGTATCGCCCCCAAAGCACACACCGACGCACAAAATACCCGACCGAAAAACAACGCAAACGCCAGCGGCAACGCAAAGAAGATCAATACAGTCAACGGCACCGCATAACTCGAGTTGAACAACGACAAGGTCACGTTCTGGATCGACCCGATCGGACACACACACCCCTGCTTGTAAAAGCCAAAATACAACAGGCTGAACACCATCAACCCAAACATCCCCTTCCGCGACCGCTTCTTCAAAGCCAGCCACGCCGATAAACTCAACGCCGCAAACAACACAAACACGTCCACCCACTGCTGCGCCTGCGACGTCGGCGGCGGCACGGTCGTGTCAGGAAACTCATAGCCGCTCGTAAACTCCGGCGCCGGAAAGCGCATCTCGTCCGCCACCACACCCCCGCCCATCCCCAACCAGCCCAGGACAACACACAGCAGCAGCAACGCCCGCATCAGGCCCGGCCTCCACATGGAAAACACAGCGCTCACTACACGTTCCATTTCGGCAGCTCGATCCTCAAATTGCTCGCCGTTTGTTGGTCGTGCTTCAACAAATACGGATCGCTCGACGGCAGCCTCACCCACGCATCCGCCGGACAATGCCGCGCAATCGAACAATCATTGCAGTTCACACACCGGTCATGCCGCACCTGCAGGTAAAACGACGCGTTCCCGAACATCTCGCACGCCTTCACACACTTCGAACACCCAATGCACGCGTCCTCATCAATGTTGTACTCCCAATACGGATCCTCAATGAACACCCGCTCAATCGCATCCGTCGGACACAACTGGTTCTCCGCCGCCGAAGTCAGCTCCGGCGCGTTCGGCTGAAAATACCCGAAACATAACCGGCAATACCCGCACACCGGATACGACTGCACACACTTCACCGCGGACGGCGTCAGCACACACGACGTCGCACAATGTTCGCACTGGGTGCACTTGGTCGGGTCAATCTGCCAGACGGTGTTCTTCTTGCGACCGGCAAACGCCGCCAGACCACCCACCAGACCCAGGCCAAAGGCCGCCAGCCGACCCATGCCCTGCCGCACAAAATCAAACCGGCTCATCGTATTGGTTTTAGGAGTAGGACCTGGCATCAGAATCACCTTTCAACATTCATCGTCACTTCGTTCCCGGATCGCATATCCAGGCAAATCATCTCCTCAAAATCCCGCAGCACCAAAAAGCCACTCACAAAGGCCATCGGCGCCCACGCCTCCTTGCCATGCAAGACCCGCGCCTGCGCCACCCGCTCATATGCCCCCACCGATGCCCGCACCATCGTCAAGGTCCCGTCATCATCCAAGATCAACATCTTGTCCCCCACAGTCATGAACGGACCCAACCCGAACCGCTCGGTGTTCCCGCTCGCCCAGACCACCTTGCCCGCCAAATCCATGCAGGCATACTGCGCCCGAAACTCCCCCGCATCCTTCGGCAACACGGTGAACAAATGCTCCCCATACAACAACGGCGTGTGCTGCTCGCACGCAAACACCGACTTGTCCAACTCATACATCGGCTCCACCTCAATCCCCCCAGCCCCCTCCTTCAACCCCAACATCATGCTCCCACCCCCATACCCCGCCGTCACAAAAACCCGATGATCATCAATCGGCAGCGCCGACGGCGACGTCACCGGATGCGCCCACGCCGTCGTCCGCCATAACACCTTCCCCCGATCCGCCCCGTCCGCCGCCACTCCCACAGTCCCCTCCTTCGCACAGTAAATATACGTCCGCCGCCCCAACAATGTCGCCGGCACCACCGAGGAATGCGACATCCCCCACGCATCGGGATTCGGCGTCTCCCACACCACCTCGCCCGTCGCACAATCCACCCCCACCAATAACGCACCACCGCCCGGCGCCAACACCGCCACCCCGTCGTCAATCAACGGACATTGCCCCGTATACCACAACGGCACCTCGGTCCCATACTCCGCCACCAAATCCTTGCCCCATAAAAAATCCCCGGTCTCCATCCGCACACACATCGCAATGCAGCGCGGCCCCAAGGTTAAAACATAATCGTCCGTCACCGCCGGCACGGTCCGCGAAAATCCATGGTTCTTCTTGATCGGTGCCACATACGTCCGACGCCATATCTCCACCCCATCCGCCAATGAAAACACCCGCAACGCATCCCCGCCCACCTTGTCGTCGTAATCCAATAAGAAAACCCGGCCCCGATGCACCGCAGGCCCCGCATACCCCTGCCCCACCTTCGTCCGCCACACCGACCGCGGCCCCTCCGCCGGCCAGTTCTCCAAAACCGCAGGCCCACCCGCCGTATTGCTGAAATCACCGCCACGAAACCGCGGCCAACTCCCCAAATCCGGACCCGCCTCACCCCCAAACGACTGGAACTCCCCCGCAATATCCACCGCCTTCGAAACCGGTGCCGGCGCCGCCCCGCCGTCCACCCCCGATCCTACACTCTCCCGCAACGTCCCCGCCGCCCGCTCCGCCGCAACATCCGTCAACCGCTTCTCCACCCTCACGCGCGTGCTCGACCGAAATAACAGCAGCAGAAAACCGGCGGCCATCCCGACCACCAGCAGAACCATGACTTGCGTAAGCTGCCGTTGACTCATCTCAGTCTGATTCTTTCCGGCTTTGGTTGAATCCAAAGGCGCAATGACGTAGTGTCGCACGATCGCGCTAACCTGAAAACCAGCTGAATCCTTCAATACCTTTCAGCATGTTCAAAATCGCATCACTTTTTGGCTTTTCCTAACCCTCCACCCCCATATGGATCCTCGAAATACACGATGGCGTCGGCGCGGCTTCCTTGGCGGCATGCTCGTCTCAGCCGGCGCAGCCGCCGGCTGGGTGGTCTCCCGTATCTCCGACCCACGCGCGCGCGCCCGCCGCACCCCGCCCGTAACCCAGAGCAGCCTCGTCTACGATGTCAGTGAGTTCGAGGAAACCGACCCCACACTCCTGATCTATAAAGACGCCGGGCAGTTTCAAACCGGCCTCGACCAGGTCAAACGCCTCACCCTCTGGAACCCGCACGGCCTCGCCGTCTCCAGCCCCGACGCACTCACACTCTTCAACCCCAACGGCTCCAAACTGAAATCATTCGCCCTCAACGGCGTCACCAATTGCCTCCTCCCACTCAGCCCCGACTCCATCCTCGTCGGCTTCTCCAACCGCTACACGATCCTTGATCCCGACGGCAAAACGCTCTTCGAATCCCCCAACCTCGGTAACCGAACCTACCTCACCAGCGCCGCCACCCATAACAATACCCTCTACCTCGCCGACGCCGGTAACCGCGAAATCATCATCGCCAACCTCCAAACCGGAGAAATCCAAACACGCTTCGGCAAAAAAGATCCCGACCTCGGCAACCCCGGCTTCAATATCCCCAGCCCCTACTTCGCCCTCGCCGTCGCCAACGATCAACAACTCCGCGTCGCCAATACCGGACTGCTCCGCGTCGAAACCTATACGCTCGATGGCCGCTTCGTCTCTTCCTGGGGCGGACCCGGCATGAAAATCGACCGCTTCTGCGGCTGCTGTAACCCCGCCTACTTCTCCCTCACCCCCTCCGGCGAATTCGTCACCAGCGAAAAAGGCCTCACCCGTATCAATGTCTACCACCCCGACGGCACCTTCAAAGGCGCTGTCGCCGGCCCCAAAATGCTGGTCGAAGACATGGAACAAGCCAAACGCGCCTGCGTCGATTGCTCCGTCGGCGCAGGCTTCGATATCACCCTCCACCCCAATGGCGAGATCCTCACGCTCGATCCCTACCGCAAGGTCGTCCGGCGCTTCCAACCCAACTCTCTCTCATGAATCCACCCGCCAGTAACCTCCGACAATTCCTCAAATCCGGCGGCCGCTACGCCCTCCTCACCAGCCTCGCCGGATTCGGCGTCGCCAGCGAAATCAAACGCCGCAAACTCGAAAACGACCCCAATTGCACCAAACTCTGGACCTGCGCCGACTGCGTCGAGTTCGGTGGCTGCGCCAAACCCAAAGCCCAATCCTTTCGCGCCGATGGCGCTGCGCGCCCCGGCGCGAGTAGACAGGAGACCGCAGAGGGGAGAGAGTGAGTCGCGCCCGAGGGCGCGCAGGAGCTGGAAGTTATTAGCTGGAAGCTAGGGCTACGCGCCTCTGGCGCGAGAAACCAGGAGAGTGCAGAGAGAAGACAGTGTGGAGCTTCGCCCTCAGCCCTTACCGCTTACCGCTCTGCGCTTACCGCTTACCGCTCTGCGCTTGCCGCTTGCCGCTCTGCGCTTGGCGCCTTCTTCGGCGGCGGCCCGCCCGGCTTGTAAAACGTCACCAGACAACCCCCCAGCGCCGCCAGCGCAATGCCCAGATAGAACTGCGGCCTGATACTCCCCCAGCCGCCCGCCGGCGGATGCATCAACAACGACACCACCGCGTTCACGACCGGGGCCCCGGCAAAAATAATCGACATCACCGCCGCGGGTTTGCCTCCTGCGCCAAAAGCCAGCAACACCCCAAACGCACCAATGGCACCAACAATTCCCGCAATCAGGGACCACGTCGCACCCTTGGCGGTGTAACCCGAAAAGGCCGCCCCCTTCGCCATCAGGAGCGCAAGTGGTGCTAGCACCGCCGTAAGGAAATAGGCAATGCCCACAAAGAGGAACGCCTTGTAGCGGCCATTGATGGGATCCCCCATGGCCACCTGGCCGGTATGCAGGAAGACTCCGTAAACCCCCCAGCTGGCCACGGTCAAAAACGATAATAACAGCCAGGCCATGCTGGCTTGCGATGTCTGTTCAGCACCCATAAGTCGCGCAAAGTAGCGGCGAGTCGTCGCCGCTTCAACCTATCAATTCAGGTGCGGCCACCTCGAGCTGATCGCTCACTTCCGACGGCAGATCGGCCGCCTTCATCGTGCCATCCGCATGATGCCGCACACACACCACCGTCACCCGCCCCTTCGCCACCTCCACCGGCACAGGATCGTTCAACCGGAAAAACCGGAACACATAACTCAACGATTTTGAGCGCTTCTCGGCCACATACAGCCGTACCTCAAACTCGTCCTCAAACCGCAACGGCTTGAAATAATCACACTCCGCATGTACCCGCGGCAAACCCAGGGGCGGATCGAAATTCCGCAACACCACCGAATACCCCAATGACCGGAAAAACGCGTGCTCCGCCGATTCCATATACCGGAAGAAATTCGCGAAATGCACAATCCCCGCCATGTCGGTCTCGGAAAACTCCACCCGACGCCTGATGCGAAACTCGGAAGCCATAATTGCCACGCCTTCTAACCCACTGACCCTGCATTGACAACGGCCTTTGCTCCCGGACGTTGCGCCAGTTCCTCGAACACCCCAAGAACCCGTCGCGCCATGGCGTCCACCCCATACTCCTGGTAGACCGCCCGCTGCCCCGCCAATCCCATCTCCCGCCGCTTGGATTCATCCCCCAAAACCGATGCCAACCCCCCGGCCAATACCACTGCGTGAGTCGACTCACACAACAACCCGCCACCCGTCGATTCCACCAGCTCGCTGAACGCGCCCGCCCGCGGCAAGACCACCGGCACTCCCGACGCCCACGCCTCCACCACATACAGCCCAAACGCCTCCCCGCATCGCGCCGGTACCGACAGCACCGAGCACGACCGCAAAAACTCCAGCTTCCCCGCCCGGTCCGGATTCTTCACCCACTTCACCCGATCGGCCAATCCCGCCCGCTCCAACTTCTGCTGCAAC
The DNA here is from genome assembly GCA_046047235.1 of Verrucomicrobiota bacterium. GTDB lineage: Bacteria > Verrucomicrobiota > Verrucomicrobiia > Limisphaerales > JAHDYP01 > JBMTVN01. Next base: position 13,039 of record JBJOII010000068.1, read on the forward strand.
TCCACCACCAACGGCTCATCGGCCGGACCACACCCGCCCCCCACGTGCAGCCGCACCCCCGGGATCTCGCTTCTCCTCGCCAACTCAATGAACGCATCCACCACCAGATCCAACCCCTTGTCCAAACACATCCGCGCAAAATAGCCCACCACCGGCACCCCTGCCCCACCACCCCCGCCCTCACCCACCGGCGGATACCCGTCCAACGCAATCCCGTTCGCTACCACCCGAATCCGCCCACGCTCCACTCCCAACCGCTCCGCCATCAAATCCGCAAAAAAACGGCTCGGCGCCATAAAACCATCCACCCCCTTCGCCCGCTCCCGCAAGATCCTCCAGGCCTCCGACCTCACCCCCGTAGGCAACGCATCCAAAAACGCATCCTCCCCCTGTAACATGCACACCACCGGCGCACCCAACTTCAACCTCAACTCCCGCGCCATCCCCAATAACATCGCGTTCGATAAACACACCACGTCCGGCCTCGGCTCCCCCGCCAGCCACCCCGCCAATTCCTCCAAATCCCGCGCCTGATTCCCTTCCTCACCACGCAACATCGACAACGTCAAATCCCCCACATCCGACGCCCGCGTCTTCGCCGCCCGCCCCGACGCCCACCGCAACATCCCCGGCGACGACAACCACTCCCGTAACCAGCCCGGCGACCATCGACGAAACCACCCGAACTGCTGGTCCAAATACACATTCAGCCCGCCAAAAAATACCGGCATCCCCCGGCTCTGATCCTCCTCATCCAATGTCAGCGGCAAATACAACGGCACCATCAACGTGTCATGACCCCCACGCCTCAGCTCCGCCACCAATGCATTGTCCCGAAAACAATTTCCACAATACATCCCCCCCGCCCCCGGCGTTATCTGGATAATCCGCATAAAATCACCTCACCCAATCATTGCACCACGCCTTACCCTCTCCACTCTCCCCTCTTCTCTCTCCCTGCGGTCCGCCACGCGGACCGCAACACCTCACCCAATCGTTGCAACAACCTCGCACAGGTAGGGACCCGCTGCGTCGGGTCCGCCAAACCATTGCCACTACCAACATCCTGCGGTCACGCAGCATCCGTCTTCGCTCTGCGAGCTACGCCGTGACAAGCCGTGACCCCTACCTCACCCAATCACTGCACCACGCTCTGCGCTTCCCGCTTACCGCTCTGCGCCTACCGCTTCCCGCCTGGCCCTTGCCGCTTGCGGTGCCCCATACGGCAAACTCTCGGGTATCGACGCAAACTCACGCACTGCCGACCACAACCGCGAAAAGTCCTTGTTCACGTCACCCGACAGACAGTCCGTCACATCCCCCGCCACTTCCGGATACCGCTCAATCAGATCCTTGAAACTGAAACCCTGATCGTAAAACGCATACACCAGCTTCCGCATGTTCTCGATCCCTTGCCGGAGATGCTCGGCATACCCCGCAAACCGCTGCGGATTAAAATCGCCATCCCCCAAGGCCGCCGCCACGGCATCCCCGGCCATCACTCCACTCTTCAATGCCAGCATCAGACCCGACGAAAACACCGGATCCAGAAAGCAGAACGCGTCGCCCACCAGCAGCAAACCCTCCTTCGCGCAATGCCGACTGTGAAAACTATACTCACTGGTGAGGTAATGCCGGCCCACCTGACGACCCACCGCCAGATGATCCCGAATCCACGGGTTCACGTCCTTCTCCCGCTCAAAGATCCCCGCAGGATCCTTCACCCCGTCCCGCGTCAAATACTTGCCCTCCGCCACCACACCCACACTCACCCGGTTGTCGTGCAGCGGAATATACCAGAACCACCCCTTATCCGGAATCATCGCCACAGTGGTCGCACCTCCATCAATCCCCTCGTCCCGCTCCGCCCCCTCGTAATACGTCCACACCGCCACCTTGTTCAGCTGCGGATCCCGCACCCGCCACTGCTGCCGGGTCGCCGCAAAGGCTTCCTTCCCCGAACAATCCAAAACCATCGCCCCCCGTATCCGTTCCTCATGCCCTTCCCCATCCCGGGCCACCACCCCCACCACACGCCCTTCCTCCTCCATCAAGGATACCACCGACACTCCCTCGCGCACCTCCGCCCCACACTCCCGCGCCCGGTCCACCAGGACCTGGTCAAACTCGGACCGATACACCTGCCACGTCTGCGCCACCGTCTCGCGATCATACCGGTCAAAGAAATAAAACGGCTGGGACGCCCTCCCCGACGGCGAAACAAACTGCACGCTGTACTTCTTCACAAACGCCGAAGCCCGCATCCGCTCAATCAACCCCAGCCGATACAACGGCTCAAAGGTAAACGGCAGCAGGGATTCCCCCACGTGATACCGAGGAAATCGCTCGCGCTCCAAAACCAACACGCTGTGACCCTGCTCAGCCAAAACGGCCGCAGCACTCGCCCCCGCAGGACCACCACCGATAATCACTACATCCACTGTCGACGTCTTCATGCTTCTGTTCCGTTACTTCCTGTTCAGCCAGCCAAAGACACGGCTCACTCAAATATCCGAATTTGTACCGGTTCGCTTGCCTTTCAACCCTCTCCCGGCGGATTTCGCAATATCTCCACCACCTCCGATATCAAGTTCCCCGCCGGATCAAATAAACGGTTGTGCCGGCCATGCAAAATATGCGCCCCGCTCAAACCCAGCGCCTCGTTGATCACCGCATCCGAGGCCACCCGCAAAAACGCGTTCGGCTCACACGTGTGCGTCACACCAAAATCCCGCAGGATGTGTCCCAACGGCTCCCGCTCCTCCAAAATCAAACGACGCGCCTCCTCCGGAAAAAACTCCAGCCGGATCCGGTTCGCCCCAAACTCCACCGGCTCCTCGCCCCCCTCCAAATGCAGCACCACCTGACGATAATACTCCGTCTCGGTCTGCCGACGCTGCAACACCCGGATGTGAATGTTCCTGCCGTAAAAATTCTCCAGGGTCGGCGTCATGTCGTTGCAGTGCACCAGCAAATCCCGCAACGGCTGCGGCAACGACGGCCCCTCCACCCGCTGGAACGGCGGCAGGCTCAATCCTGCGTCCGCATAAAACAAATCCAACGGATGCGCCAGGGTCTGCAGGTCCGCCCTCGGCGTAAACGGTAAGTGAAGCTGGTCCATCATGCGTAACGTGCGTTGCGATGCTGCGGCAAAAAGAACTCCTGCAACAGCCGGTCAATCTGCAATAAACCGTGGCGGTGCACCCGCACCTCATCCCTCCCCGGCTCCACAAAACCCCAACCGCGCAGCCGCTCCAACGGCTCCGCAAACCGCTCACCCGGATCCACCCCGAACTTCCCCCGGAAATACTCATACCCCACCCGACCCAGCTTCAACTGCAACACAAACTCCCGGATCAACCGCTCCTCATCCGTCGGCGTCAAAGCCCGATACACCGGCAACCGCCCCGCCTCCAACGCTGCCACATACGGATCAAAATCATGGTGATTCTGGTAATGCACCCCACCCACATGCCCAAACGACGCCACCCCCAACGACAATAAATCCGACCCCGCCCACAGCCGGTCCCGATACAAAAACCGCGTTGCCGACTTGTCCTTCACCGCCGTATACGCACTCGCCACGGTATACCCCGCCTTCTCCAATTCGCGGAACGCATAGTCCACCCAACCACGCTTGGTCTGCCAGTCCGCCACCGGCGCCACCAGCTTGCCCTCCTCCTTCATCCGACGATAAATCGTCGTGTTATACGGCACCTCCATCTCGTAGATGGTCACGCTCTCCGGCGCCATCTCCACCGTCCGCCGCACACACTCCCGCCAGTTGTCCTCCGTCTCCTCCAGCATCCCCGCAATCAAATCAATGTTCACCTGCGGAAACCCAACCTCCCGCGCATACCCATACGCCCGCTCAATCTCCCGACCATGATGCGCCCGTCCGTTCACCTCCAAAATGTGATCGTCAAAGTTCTCCACCCCCAAACTTAACCGCGTCACCCCCAACTCCCGAATCGCCCCCAGCTTGTGGTCCGTCAACGTCCCGGGCTCACACTCAAAGGTCACTTCCTCCACCTCGTCCCACGACAACACCGACTTCATCCCGTCAGTCAAATACTTCAACTGGTCCACCGACAAATACGACGGCGTCCCGCCCCCGAAATACACGAAGCTCGGCTTCCGCCCCCCCACAAATTCCCGCGCCGCATGCTGCCTCAACTCCAGCAACAACGCGTCCAGATACCGCCGGATCGCCGCCGAATCCTTGTCGGTATACACCTTGAAATAACAAAAATGACACCGCTTCCGGCAAAACGGAATGTGCACATACAAACCCAAATCCGTCCCCGCACGCGGAGCCCGACCCATCGCCGCCTCCAACTCCCCCACATGCTCCGGCTTCCAACACGAATACGGCGGATAGTTGGAAACAAAATAATTCCCAACGGTCGTCTCTTTCTGGATCGGCGGCACCGGAGCCACCCCTCGCGTCGTCGTCTCGTCCATCAAGTTCTCGCCTTCCTCCATCATGCTCAATTCACCGCCCCTCTCCCCCCCACCGGCCCAAAACAATACACGACCCCGTCCTCCGCCCCCACAACCACCGCTCCCTCCACCACCGCCGGCGATACCACCACCGACTCCCCAATCGTCGTCGACCACACTTCCTTCCCACTCATCAAATCCACCACATACAACTTCCCGTCATTCGACCCAAATACCACCCGCCCACCCGCAATCACCGGTGAACTGTCCACCTGCCCACCCGTCCGAAAGGTCCACCGCACCTCCCCCGAACTCCGCTCCACACAATGCAGCTTCCGGTCGCGCCCGCCAAAAACCACCTCCCGCTCCCCCACCGCCGGCGACGAAAAATACGGAAAGTTCCGGTCCTTATACGTCCAAACCCGCTCCCCCTTCTCCAAATCAAAACACAAGAACTCGTTGTCGTAATGCCCCACATACGCCCGCCCCCCCACCACCGCCGCCGACCCCGCAATATACGCCCCGGCATCAATCTCCTTCACGGGCTTCCCATCCGCCAACCCCAACACATGCAAAATCGCATCACACCCCCCAAATACGGTCCTCCCCTCCTCCACCGCCGGTGAACCGTTAATGTAATTCCCCGTCTCATACACCCAGTTCGTCACCCCCGTCGCCCCATCCAAACAATACAACTGAAAATCATAACTCCCCACCAGCACCCACGGCTTCCCCCCACTTGGCGATGCCACCACATTCGGCGACCCCAAGATCTGATCCCCCGTCTCCACCTCCCAAACCACCTCCCCGCTCCCCGCATCCAACGCATAAAACTTCCCGCTCGATGACCCCACATACACCCGCCCATCCAACACCATCGGCGAAGACTCCACCGCCTCCCCCGTGTCATATTCCCACCGCTTTGCCCCATCCTCCAACCCCACCGCATACACTTTCCCGTCATCCGACCCCACATAGACCACCCCGCCCACCACCGCCGCCGAAGACCGTATCGATCCCCCAGCCTTAAAGGTCCAACGCACCGCCATCGCATCCGGCAACCCCACCGCCGCTACCCCCGACAAACTCGGCCGACCCCGGAACATCGGCCAGTCCTTCGCCGTCGGGACTAACAACCCCGCTTCACCACCCCACACCCCCGCCACCCCCAAATACACCCCGCACATCAACCCGCCCCAACCACTCAGTTTTCGCTGTATCCAGTTCACAATGCGTGCCTTCAACCCGATCAAGCCCTCCCGTCTCAATTCATCCCTCAGGGCCTATTCGCCGCGAACTATCATACAGCTCCACCACTTTTTCAAATAATTATTACTTACACGTAGTATTTTTCCCCAAGACCGGACGCGCCTTCGGCGCGAGAACCCAGGAGAACAGAGAGTCAGCGCGAGTCCTTCGTGCCCGGTGTTACGGAAAGATCAGCTGCGCGAGAGCGCAGCAACTGGATTTCGCGCAGCGAAATCCATCGCTCAGGTAGGGGCGCACTCCCGTGTGCCCGCAAATCCCTGCACCCACCCCATCCATCCAAATCGAAATCGCTATCGGGATCGAAGCGCGCCTCCGGCGCGTCGTAGCTAGAAGCTGGTAGCTGGAAGCTGGGGCTGCGCGCCTGCGGCGCGAGAAGCCAGAAGAGCGGACAGAGAAGAGAGTTGGCGTGACCGCCAATCGTTGCACCACGCTCCGCGCTTCCCACCCTCTCCCCTCTCCCTGCGGTCCGCCACGCGGACCGCAAATCCGAATTACCGGAGCACCGGACTCGCCCGCAGACGCCAGTTCGAGGGCGACATCCCATGCCTGCGCTGAAACAGGGAGGAGAACACCCCGTTGTTGGCAAACCCGGCCGCGACCGCAATCTGCCCAATCGGATAACGCGACTTCAGCAGCAGATCCTCAGCCCGACGCAGCCTCACGGTGTTTTTCAACTCCACCAGTGTGCAGCCATACTCCTCCCGCAATAAACCGTTCAGCTGCCTCGGCGAACATTCGCACTGCTGCGCCAGCGCCCAAACGGACAAATCCTGGCAATCCAGCGGCCGCAAGGACTGCACGATGCTCCGCAACCGCGTGCGCACATCGTCCATCGGATCCGTCGACCCACTCTCCTCCACCGGCAACTGCTCCATCAGACTGTTCACCGCGCGCACCACCACACCATGTAACTCCGGCGAACCCGGAATCGCACTCAACAACGCCCGCACCATCGCACCCGTCGAAGGATGACTCGGACTCAGCAACCGTTGCCCCCCCTGACGGTCCTTCATCCTGTCCATCGCCTGCCGACGCCGCTCGGTAATCAGCAGCCGCATGTACGACGCGTCCACGCTCAACACCTGCCCGCGCAACGCGTTCGACGAATTGTTCACCAGCACCGTTCGCCCCTCCGGATGCGACACCAACACATCACCACCATAAAGCGGCACGTTCGGATGCATGCTGCTGCAGGTCGACTCCCCCTGAACCACCAGAAGAAACTGCCAGCGACCCGTCGCGCCCATCCATGACTTCCCGGCCTGCACCAGGACAGACTCCATACAAATTGATCTATCCATCACAAATCTCACTTCTCTCTGGTCATGGCCCGGTCACCCCACGTCAAACTTCCCCCCCGCCGATGCCTTAACTCTTGTGCTGCCGACGCTTTTGCGTTAACCCGCAACAGGTATCCGCGCAGCCAACTAACGCATGAGATTAACCCCGCTAACCTCCAACTGTCTTGAGGGGTAAACTCCCGTGAGGCAAACTCCCCTAAGCGCCCAATCGTATACCAAGCCGCACCCCCAAAAACCCCGCCTCCCCCACCGTGGATAGCCCGAAGCCTCAACCCATCAAAAATCGCCTGACCGCCAACCCCCTGCGCTCAGCATCACGCTCTCCGGTCTCATCTTCATGACGCTCGTCAGCCTCTGGCTGACCCACGAAATCCGCGAACAAGACCACGACCGCTTCGAGACCCTCGTCAACGCATCCCTCGAAGACCTCAACTCCAGCAGCGAACATTACGGCGAAATGCTCGCACGCGTCACCGAACACCTCGAAGCCTGCGCCGACCCCTTCGACCCCTTTGAATGGGACGAAACGCTCGAACGCCTCGACCCCGCCAACCACTTCCCTGCCCTCGCCGAACTCGCCCTCGTCCGTAACCCCAATACCGTACCGGTCGCATCCCTCCTCAATACTCTCTCTCAAACAACACTCGACGCCCCTTCGCCAACCCCTACCCCCCCGCCCAACACAACACCCGTCATCGCCTCATCCTGGTACTCCGACGAAATCGACCCCACCGGCCCCGTCGCACTCCATGACTGGCTCAATACACCCCAAGCCCAAAATGCCCTCAGCCAGATCCACAGCGGCCACATGGCCCCTACCGGCCGACGTTACCTCCCCGAGGAAAACGGCACCTACTCCTGCCCCGCCGTCTCCCTGGTGAAATCCCTCATGCCCCTCGACTTCAACCAGCTCCGCGGCGCCCTCCTCCTCCAACCCCATTACCGCGCCAAGGGAATCCCCAACGCCGTCCTCCATACCCTGCGTCAACAGTGCTCCCAAGGTGCCATCATCGCCTCCATCGACTGGGATCTCTTCCTCGAATCTCACTTCGTGCATCACTTCCCCGGCCTCCTCGTCAGCGCCACTATCCTCCGCCCCGATTCACCCGGCACGGAAACCTCAACATCCCAAAGCCTCGACTCCGCCACACTCATCGTCCCCACAGAATCCCGCTACACCGAACTCCACACCACCCGACCCTGGCTCTTCCACGGACAAGACTGGCTGCTCGACTTCTACCCCACCCCCGCCTTCTTCGAGCAATCCCCCAAATACCTCGAAATGTTCATCTGGATCGGAGGCTGCACCCTCGCCATCATCAGCGGAATCATCTTCGCCCTCCAAACCCTCTCCCTCCAACGCGAACGCCGACTCTCCAATGAACTCGATGTCACCGTCCACCAGCTCGATGCCTCCATCGCCGAACAACGCCGCCTCTCCCATGACCTCCACGACGAGGTCATCCAGGAACTCTACTCCCTCCAACTCACCGCCAAGCACGCAGAAAAACAAATCGAACACCTCGCACCCCAACTCCAGCCCAGCCTCGCCAATATCAGCCAACAGCTCCGCCTCACCTCCGAGAAACTCCGTCGCTATATCCAAAAGGAAAACCCCGCACACCGCGAATCTACCGACTTCAATACCATCCTCCAGACCATCGTCGCCCAAGTCCAACAAGGCCACTCCATCCCCATCCGCACCCACCTCGACCCCACCGCCACCGCACTCCTCAACAACAAACAGTGCATCCAGCTCGCCACCCTCGCCCGCGAAGCCCTCAGTAACGCCGTCCGCCACGCCCAGGCCAAAACCATCACGCTCCAACTCCAAACCAACCCAACAGCCGTCACTCTCGAAATCTCCGACGACGGCACCGGCTTCGACCCCCAGCACATCTCCAAACCCGGCATCGGCCTCCGCTCCATGGAAACCCGCGCCCTCGATACCGGTGGCCACTTCGAAATCCTCCCCCGCCCCACGGGCGGCACCATCGTCCGAGTCACTATCCCCCGATCCAAAACCTAACCCCCACCGATTATGAGCCCCTCCAAAAAGGTCAAACCCACCACAGCCCTCGTCGCCGATGACCACCCGCTCCTCCGCGCCGGCCTGCGCCTCATCCAGGACCAGGACCCCTCCATCCAAATCTGCGGCGAAGCCACCCAGCCCGATGAAGTCATCCCCGCCATCAAAAACCTCAAACCCGAAGTCATCCTCCTCGATATCCGCTTCGCCAAAGGCGACGGACTCCAGTGCGGCCAAGAAGTTAAACAACTCCCCAACCCACCCAAAATCCTCTTCCTCACCTCCTACGCCGATAACGCACTCGTCCTCGAAGCCATCCGCATCGGCGCCGAAGGCTACCTGCTCAAAGACCAGGGCGTCGACCATATCGCCCACGCCATCCATCAGGTCATGAACGGCCAACAAGCCTTCGATGCCTTCGAACCCGAAAAAACCCACCCCCTCGATAAGGACCCCACCGCCGCAGTCGGCAGCCTCAGCCTCCAGGAACGACGCGTCCTCAGCGCCGTCGCCCAAGGCCATAGCGATAAACAAATCGCCGAAGACCTCAGCCTCAGCCATAAAACCGTCGGCAATTACATCAGCCGCATCTTCATCAAACTCCACGTCAATAACCGCGCCGCCGCCGCCGTCCTCCTCGAACGCTACCTCAGCTCCCACCCCTCACCAGAAACACCCCAATAACCCCGTGTTTCGGTGTTTCCGAGTTTCTGTGTTTCGGGTCAATCAGCGCCGCATCGCGGCGTAAATGGACTTCGCGCAGCGAAATCCCTCGCAAAGGTAGAGACGAGCCTTGTCCCGGCGTAGCTCGCAGAGCGAAGACGGATGCCGCGCAGCCGCCAACCATTGCTACCACCAACGTCCCGCGGTCACGCAGCAGAGATTGTCTCAAAAGTCGGTAACTTGATTTGAGTGAGGTACGTCTTTGAGAGGCGATGGCACGCACCCTGGAACCGGACTACGAGC
>JBJOII010000069.1:0-22867 GCA_046047235.1 Verrucomicrobiota bacterium
CTCTCCCCTCTCCTCTCTCCCGAAAAAAGATTGGCCGCCCGCGTCTGGGGTGGTGGGGGGACGACGCGGACGGCCTTTTTGCAGGAAGGCCTGCTAAACTGTCTCTACCTTGAAAGTCGAAATCGCTTTCATGTACTGCACTCGCTCAAACGTGGCCGGATCCGGACAGCTTTTCTGACTCATGCTGCCCTGCATCTGCGACACAGACTCATACTCATGCTCTTCCATCCACTGCCTCATCTCAGCTTCCATCACAGACAGATGCTTGATGCCATGTCTCAGCAACGCGGACGCCATAGTAGTGACTGAAGCTCCAGCCATCAACATTTTGATTGCGTCCACTGCACGATGAACCCCGCTGCTCGCTGCCATGTCCGCAGCAATGCGGCCATACAATATCGCAATCCAACGTAATGGCAACCGCATGGCCATCGGCGTGCTCAACAGAATGTTGGGTACCACCTCCAACTCCTCCAGGTCAATGTCCGGTTGATAAAAACGATTGAACAAGACCAACCCGTTCGCACCCGCATCATCCAGCCGCTTCGCCATGTTCGCAAAGTTCGTGAAAAACGGACTCAACTTCACACTCACAGGAATGGTCACCCGCCGCCTCACCTCCTTCACTATCCCTACATACATGTCCTCCACCTGCGCCCCTGTGATCTCCGCCTCCGTCGGAATCGCATAAATGTTCAACTCCAACGCGTCCGCCCCAGCATCCTGAATCTGCTTCGCATACTCCGTCCAGCCACCCAGGGTCGATCCGTTCAAACTCGCAATCAACGGAATCCCCAGAGCCGCCTTCGCCTTCGCAATGTGGTCCAGATATGTCTCCGGCCCCACTTTGAATTCCTCCGGCTCCGGAAAATACGACGTCGCCTCCGCAAAACTCTCCGTCCCCTGCTCCAATCGCTCCGTCAATTCCAACCGGTCCGCCCGCAGTTGCTCCTCAAATAAGGATGGCAAAATCACCGCACCCGCCCCCGCATCCTCCATTCGCTTCAAGTTGTCCACATCATCGCTCAATGGCGAAGCCGCAGGCACCAACGGGTTCCGCAGCGTAAATCCAAGGTATTTCGTCGTCAGGTCCATATGAATCCTCCAGTCTCTGTCTGAATCGCTCGGCTGTTCACCCGCCGGGGACCCGCTGTCAAAACAGGCCCCCGGCAGCTCCACTTCCCTTAGCCCGCCACCGGTTTCGCCTCCACACCCCCATTCAACTTCCGCGCCGCCAGATACGTATACAACTGCCAACGCGCATCCACATCATACTGCGCCTGCTCAAACAAACGCCTCGAATCCTCCGGACGGCTCTTGGTCAGCATCTTAAACCGGTTCTCACTCTGCAAATACTCCGATACCTTCCGCTTCGCCGCCTGACTGTCCAGACACAACGGATTCTCTCCCCGCGCAATCCGGTCCGGATGATACCGATACATAAGCCACTGGTTCGCCTCCACCGCCGCCTTCTGCTGGCTCAACCCCTTGCTCATGTCAATGCCGTGCGCAATGCAATGACTGTAGGCAATAATCAGTGAAGGCCCGCGATACGCCTCAGCCTCCAAAAACGCCTTCAAGGTCTGCTCGTCCTTCGCCCCCATCGCCACACTCGCCACATATACCCCCCCATAACTCATGGCAATCAACCCCAGATCCTTCTTCCCTAATGGCTTGCCCCCGGCAGCAAACTTCGCCACCGCACCCCTCGGCGTCGCCTTCGACATCTGCCCGCCAGTGTTCGAATACACCTCGGTGTCCATCACCAGGATGTTCACATCCCGACCACTCGCCAATACATGATCCAACCCCCCATACCCAATGTCGTAAGCCCAACCATCCCCACCCACAATCCATACGCTCTTGCGCACCAGCATGTCAGCCAACGTCAACAATAGCTTCGCATCCGGTGAATCCACCCCAGTCAGCTTCGCCCTCAACATCGCCACCCGCTCCCGCTGCTCGTAAATCCCCGCCTCATCATCCTGACCCGCCCCCAGGATCGCTGTCACCAGGTCATCACCCACTACCGACGCCACCCGCTTCAACAACTCGCGGGCAAATTCGGTCTGCTTGTCGATCGACACCCGGAATCCCAAACCAAACTCCGCATTGTCCTCAAACAATGAGTTGGACCAGGTCGGACCACGCCCATCCCCGTTCACGGTGTACGGCGTCGTCGGTAAATTGCCCCCGTAAATCGAGGAACAACCCGTCGCATTCGCTATATACGCACGGTCCCCAAATAGCTGCGTCAACAGCTTCACATAAGGCGTCTCACCACAACCCGCACACGCACCGCTGAACTCAAATAACGGCTGCATCACCTGCTGCTGCCGCAACGCCGTCAACTTCACCTTGCGACGATCCAGCTCCGGCAGCCCCAGGAAGAAATCCCAGTTCTCCCGCTCAGCCATCCGCAACGGCTCCTGCGGTGCCATGTTGATCGCTCGCAGCTTCGGCTCCGACTTGTTCTTCGCCGGACAAATATCCACACACACACCGCACCCCGTGCAGTCCTCCGCCGCCACCTGCAAACTCCACTTCATCCCCTTCCACTCCGGCGCACGCGCCGCAGCACTCTTGAATGTCTCAGGCGCCTTGCCCAACTCCGACTCGTCATACACCTTGAACCGGATCGTCGCATGCGGACACACCGCCACACACTTCGCACACTGAATGCACGTACCCGGATCCCATACAGGAATGTCCAGCGCCAGATTCCGCTTCTCATACCGCGCCGTCGCCGTCGGAAATGTCCCGTCACACGGCATCGCACTCACCGGCAGGTCATCCCCTAACCCCAGGATCATCTTGCCCAATACATCCCGCACAAACGGCGTCGCATCAGCCGAGACCGGAGCCTCCATCCCCACCTCGCTCTCCACAACCTCCGGCACCACAATCTCATGCAAGTGCTCCAGCGTGTTGTCCACCGCCTTCAGGTTCTTCTGAACCACCTCCTCACCCTTCTTCCCATAGGTCTTCTTGATCGATTTCTTGATCTCCTCAATCGCCTGCTCCCTCGGCAATACCCCCGACAACGCAAAGAAACAGACCTGCATAATGGTGTTGATCCGCCCCCCCATCCCGCTCGCCCGCGCCACACTCGTCGCATCAATCACATACAACTTCGCCTTCCGCGCCACCAACTGCTCCTGCACCTTCCGCGGTAAACGCCCCCAAACCTGGTCCCGCTCGTTCGGCGAGTTCAACAAAAACGTCCCTCCCTTCACCAAACTCCGCAACATGTCGATCCGATGCAAAAAGATCGGCTGGTGACACGCCACAAAGTTCGCCTTGCTCACCAAATAACTCGACTGGATCGGCGTCGGACCAAACCTCAAATGCGAAACAGTCATCGAGCCCGACTTCTTGGAATCGTAAACAAAATACCCCTGGGCATAGTTGTCCGTCTCCTCACCAATGATCTTGATCGAGTTCTTGTTCGCCCCCACCGTCCCGTCCGCCCCCAACCCGTAAAACAACGCCCGCACCACTTTCGAGGACTCAGTCGAAAACTCCGCGTCCACCGTCAGACTCGTGTGCGTCACGTCATCCTCAATCCCCACGGTGAAATGGTTCTTCGGACGCTCCAACGCCAGGTTGTCAAAGATCGCCTTCACCATCGCAGGCGTAAACTCCTTCGACGATAACCCATATCGCCCGCCCACAACCTTCGGCATCCCCGCCAAAGCACACTCACCGGAAGACACCACCTCACTCAAAGCCGTCAAACAATCCACATACAACGGCTCACCCGTCGCCCCTGGCTCCTTCGTGCGATCCAACACCGCCACCGACTTCACAGTCGCAGGCAACGCCGCCACAAACCGACGCAAATCAAACGGACGATACATCCGCACCCGAACCATCCCCACCTTCTCACCCTGCCCGTTCATGTAATCCACCGCCTCCCGCGCCGTGTCCCCGCTCGACCCCATCAATACCACCACCCGCTCCGCATCCGGTGCCCCGTGATACTCATATAACCCATACTTCCGCCCCGTCAGCGCCGCAAACTTGGCAAATGCCTTCTCCGTCGCATCCGCACACCTCAGGTAAAACGGATTGCACGCCTCCCGCGCCTGGAAAAATACATCCGGATTCTGCGCCGTCCCCCGCAACACCGGACGGTCCGGACTCAACGCACGCAAACGATGCGCCGCCACCATCTCCGCACTGATCATCTCCCTCATCACTTCGTCCGAAATCACCTCAATCTTCTGCACCTCATGCGACGTCCGAAAACCATCAAAGAAATGCAGGAAAGGTATCCTCGACTCCAACGTCGCCGCCTGCGACACCAACGCAAAATCCATCGCCTCCTGCACTGAAGCCGAACTCAACATCGCAAACCCCGTCGACCGCACGCTCATCACGTCACTGTGGTCTCCAAAAATAGATAACGCATGCGTCGCCAATGCCCGCGCCGAAATGTGAAACACCGTCGATGTCAGCTCGCCCGCAAGCTTGAACATGTTCGGAATCTTCAGCAGCAAACCCTGCGACGCAGTAAACGTGTTCGCCAACGCCCCCGCCTGCAATGCCCCGTGAATCGCACCAGCCGCACCACCCTCACTCTGCATCTCAACAACGTGCGGCACCGTCCCCCAAATGTTCTTCTTCCCCTCCGAGGACCACTGGTCACACCACTCCCCCATGTTCGATGACGGCGTAATCGGATAAATCGCCATCACCTCGTTCACCCGGTAGGCCACATAGGCCACCGCCTCGTTCCCATCAATCGTGACGTATTGCTTCGTTTGCATCGTTCAACTCGCTTAGTTCATCCATCTTTCTCAAGTACTCGAAGACCTGCCTGGCCTCCGCCTCGTCCACCCTGCTCAACGCAAAGCCGACGTGTACCACGACATAATCACCCTCAACCGCTTCCGGCACATAGGCCATGTTCACGGTCTTCACCACCCCACCGAAACTCACCCGCGCCGTCCGCCCCAACTCATCCCCCGCACTGTCATCAATCGCTAATACCTGTCCCGGAATCGCTAGGCACATAAATCCCTCCTCGTTGACTCAGGACTCGCCCCTTCTCGCATGCCACCAGTTAAAACCTGCAGCGAAAGCAAAGCAAGAAGATCAGTAGATGGTAGTATTCTATCTGTCATATGCAAGTAGCATTACTACTGTGATGAATTCCCCGATCCAGACGCCGGCTCGCCACCCACACCTGCCCCAAAGCCAACCCCCCGTCGTTCGGAGGAACGCGTTGCGGCCAGTAAACGCGATACCCCTCCTCCCCCAAACGCCGCACACAACCCTCCAGCAAAATCCGGTTCTGAAAACACCCGCCACCCAACGCCACTGCAGACTCCCCCGCACACCCCGCCACCTTCACTACCAACTCCACCACCGCTGCATGAAATCCAGCCGCTATCCACTCCGGCGCAATACCCCGATCCAGATCCCCCAGCACACCCGCAATCACCGGACGCCAATCCACCACAAGACCATCCGCCCCGCTCTCGCGCTCCACCACAAACTCATACCCTACCCCACCCCCCTGTCCTCGCTCCGCCAACGCTTCCAGCTCCATCGCCGACTGCCCCTCAAATGCACTGCGCCCCCGCAACCCCATCAAAGCCGCCACGCCGTCGAATAGCCGACCCATGCTCGTCGTCCAGGGCGCATGCACCCCTCCCTCCATCACTCTCAACAATAAATCCACCTCCCCATGGGCAAAGCAGCCACGCACCCCTTCAATCGCCCGCAAACCCGCCTCACCACCCAGCACCGCCGCCAAACCCAACGCCGACCTCCGCGGCTCCCGCACAGCCAAATCCCCCCCAGGCAATCTGAACGGCAGCAAGTGCCCAAACCTCAGCCAATCATCCCCCTCCCCCACTAAAAACTCCCCACCCCAAATCGCCCGGTCCCACCCCAATCCGGTCCCATCCCAACTCACCCCCAAAACCCGCCCCCTAACCTCGCTCTCCGCTAACACCGCCCCAATATGCGCCACATGATGCTGCACTCGCTCCACCCTCACTCCCGTCTCCACCGCAAAACGCGTCGACAAATAATCCGGATGCAAGTCAGCCGCCAAAACACCCGCACGCACGGAATACAACCCCTGCAAATCCTCCACCACCCGTCGAAACGCATCGTGCGCCTCAACAGTTTCAAGATCCCCAATGTGCTGGCTCACAAAAGCCCGCTCCCCCTCCAACAACACCACGCTGTTCTTTAAATGCCCACCCACACCCAAAATCGCCTCCCCACCACCCGCCTCACCCCGCCCCACCATCACCGGCAAAGGCGCAAACCCCCTGGCCCTCCGCATCACCATCTCCCGCCCCGCCATCACCCGAACAATCGAATCATCCACCTGCCGCACAATCGGACGATCATGAACCAGAAACCCGTCCGCAATCCCCCGCAACCGCACCACCGCCTCCCCCTCATCAATGCAAATCGGCTCGTCACTCAAATTGCCACTCGTCGCCACAACCCCCATCCCCAAGTCCCCCATCAATACATGATGCAAAGGCGTATACGGCAACATCACACCCAGATTCCCCTGCCCCGGTGCAACGTTCCCCGCCACGCCACCCCACACACCCAACCTCCGACACAACAACACAATCGGAGCCTCCGGCGACATCAGGATCTCCGCCTCCAATGCCGAGCACTCGCACACCTCCCTGACCCGCTCAATATCCGGAAACATCAACGCAAAAGGCTTCTCCTCCCTCCGCTTGCGATCCCTCAGCCGCCGCACCGCCTCCGCATCATCCGCCCGCACCATCAACTGAAACCCACCCAAACCCTTCACCGCCACAATCAACCCGGCCCGCAAAGCCTCCACCGCACGCACCATCGCACCCTCCCCCTCAGCCAATCGCGCCCCGCAAATATCCCTATACTCCAGCCGCGGACCACACTCCGGACACGCATTCGGCTGCGCATGAAATCTCCGATCCCCCGGATCGCCATACTCCCTCGCGCACGCCTCACACATCCTAAAACCCGCCATCGACGTGTTCCCCCGGTCATAGGGCAAACGCTCCACAATGCTATAGCGCGGACCACAATGCGTGCAGTTGGTAAACGGATATCGAAACCGCCGGTTCGCCGGATCCCTCAGCTCCGCCAAACACTCCGGACAAGTCGCCACATCCGGCCTCACCCACCCTCCACGCACACAACCCTCCCGACTCTCCTCAATCCTGAATCCACTCGCACCCAAACCATCCAGCCAAACACTCTCGCTCCCCTCCAATCGAACCCCCACCGGCAACTCCCCATACACACGACCCCGAAAACATTCCAGGTCCCCCGCCAACCCCTCCACCTCCAAAACCACCCCGGATACTTCGTTCCGTACCCACCCCGCCAACCCCAACCCCGTCGCCAACTGATACACAAACGGCCGAAACCCCACACCCTGCACCACACCACGAAATGCCATCCGTAAACGGCGCACCTCCCCAGCCGTCCCCACCCCCAGGCCGTTAACCTTCTCAGTCGTCTTATGTGGATTCTCGCGCATCCGTCCCGCCCAAAATCACCTCATCCCCCAAGGGCAACCTCAACGTCGCAAATCCCCACAACACAGGCTCAACGAGCCTTGCCATAACAATGCCTTTTCTTGCACCCCCAAGCACAAATGAAGGAGAGAACTCAGAACACCTCAACCCGAAGCCCCGACCGCTGCCGCACCTGCTGCGCAATCCGCGAAAGTGTCCTCAACGGTAAATGCCGACAACCCGATCTCGCCGTCGGCCGGGTAGCAGAATAAATCTGCACCAACGAAATATCCGCCCCACCCGCCTTTAATTCCAATAACCGCTCAATGTACGCCTCCAACTCCTCCTCCGCCGGCTCCACCCCGTTCAACTGCGGGAATAAACTCTGAATCACCACCGGCCGCACCCGCCCCACCGCCAAAATGTTCGACATCACCCTGGCAAACGGCACCGCAGCCCGGTTAACCAGCTCAAATCCCCGCTGCGTCCCCACATCCAGCTTCAACCATACCTCATCCTTTAAAATCAAATGCCGTAACCCAGCCTGTACCTCCTCCTCATGCATCGTTGACCCGTTCGTCAATAACACGATCTTGAAGAACGGAAACCTCCCCGTCGCCCGAATGTGAACCACCGACCGAACCACCTCCGCAAAATACGGACACAATGTCGGCTCACCCTCCCCGCTCAACGCCACATGCTGCAAGGTCAGCAGCTCCTGCGGCAAATCCCGAAAAGAAGCCCACTCCCGTAACCGACCCGACGCAATCCGCTCCATCATGGACTCCAACTCGCTCGTCATCCGGTCCAGATCAAAGACCACACCCAACTGCGCCCCATGACGATGCACATCGCAATACACACAGTCGAAATTGCACCTCCGGTCAGGATTCAAATTCAAACCAACCGTCAACCCCCCCGCCCGCGGGGAAAACAAAACGTAGACAAACCGGTTCTCCAAGAACTCCCGCCCCACACCAAACGCCGGCGGTGCACTACGCCCCTTCGATGAACGATCGATTAACTGTGGCATAAGCAGCCTGCTAACTCCCTTCCCCCTCTCGCTCCTCGCCAGGCAGAATGTCCTGCCCATGCTCACGCACAACCAATACCGGACACGGAGCATACCGCACTACATTCTCCGCCACACTCCCCACCAATACATGCCGCAAACCCGTGCGGCCATGCGTCGAAATCACAATCAGACTCGCACCCCACTCCCGCGCAGCCGCAGCAATCTCCTGCGCCGGCTGCCCCTGCAACACCTCCACCTCAAAACTCACACCCCCCTCAATCTCCCGACCCGCCAATGCCTCCAGCTCCCTCAAACTCTGCTCCCGCCACTCCCCCTCAGGCACCGGAAAATCCACCGGACCAAACTCCGACCCGATAAAATAATTCGCCGGCATCACATAAACTAAACGCAGCCGGGCCCCAGCCGGCCGGGCCATAGCCACCGCATACCGCAGCGCCTTCTGTGAACAATCAGAGAAATCCACCGGAACCAATATGCGCCGGATCTCAAACGCAGAGACAGCACCCGGCTCAGCCGCAGCCAAGAGCCGCTCATCACTGCGATCGACCTCCACCACTACTCGGCCCGGACGAGGTGTCGGTTTGACTTTCATCTTGAGTCGCCGGAACAGCCGCTAATCCAGCCTGTTCCTAATGCAGCCTAACCCCGAGCCAAAACACCACTACACGACCATTGCCAAGAAATGGGCGTATTTTGCAGGCCCACCAGCCCCACCCGCCAATCACTATTCCCAATCCAATCTTACCAACCTGTAATGCTGCAGAAATCCTGACGAAACCCGCCCGCGCTACATTCGACCCATGACATAAACGAGCGGACCCAATGCCCGCTCACAAACCACGAAAGGATCAGTGCCATGAAATACCGCCGCTGGATGTTCTGGAGCTCCGCCGCCCTCGTTGCCGGCGGCCTGCTCACCGCCGTTGTCGAAAAAACCCTCGCCCGGGAATCCCAACGCAATACCCCCCCACTCGAACTCAAAGTCGAAAGCTCAGCACCAGACCGCTCCGCCGGACTCGTGTCCAGCTACGCCCCCATGATCCAAAAAACCGCGCCAGCCGTGGTCAATGTCTTCACCAGCAAAACCATCCGCCGCCCCGATAACTCCGGCATGATGCCGTTCTTTAATGACCCCACCTTCCAACGCTTCTTCGGCGACCGATTCCGGCGCATGCCCCAAACCCCGCGCTCCTTCGAACAACGTAGCCTCGGCTCCGGTGTCATCGTCACCGCCAATGGCTACATCCTCACCAACGACCACGTCGTTAATGGCGCCGATGAAATCAAAATCACCTTCGAAAACTCCGGCAAAGAATACGAAGCCGAAATCATCGGACGTGACCCCGAAACCGATATAGCCGTGCTCAAAGTCGACGCCGACAACCTCCCCCATGCCACGTTCGCCGATAGTGACCTCGTCCTCGTCGGCGATGTCGTCCTCGCCATCGGCAACCCCTTCGGCATCGGCCAAACGGTCACCCAAGGCATCGTCAGCGCAGTCGGCCGCGGAGGTATGGGAATCGAAAACTACGAGGACTTCATCCAAACCGATGCCGCCATCAATCCCGGTAATTCCGGCGGCGCTCTCGTCGATGCCCAAGGCCGCCTCGTCGGAATCAATACCGCCATCCTCAGCCAAACCGGCGGCAACCACGGCGTCGGCTTCGCCATCCCAGCCAACCTCGTCCGCTCCGTCCTCAACCAAATCGTCGATACAGGCGAAGTGCGCCGCGGCTTCCTCGGGGTCAATATCCAAAACCTCACCCCCGACCTCGCCGAAGCGTTCGGCCTCAAAAATAACCTCGGCGCCCTCGTCGCCGAAGTCACCAGCGATAGCGCCGCCGAAGCCGCCGGCATCCAACGCGGCGACGTCATCACTGCAGTCAATGACAAGCCAGTCCGCGATAATAACAGCCTCCGTAACCTCATAGGCCAGGCTACCCCGGGCACCAAAGTCGAAATCACGCTCATGCGCAACGGCAAGGAAAAGTCTCTCACCGCCACGCTCAAGGCTTTGCCCGGAACGAAAGAACTCTCCGCCTCCAAACAAACCAACTCTCCCGAGGACGAAGGCGCCCTCCGCGGCGTAGGCGTCGCCGACCTCTCACCCCAAAACAAAAGCCAGTTCAATGTCCCGGACGAAATCGAAGGCGCCGTCATCAATGGTATCGACCCCGATAGCGATGCCTACCGCGCCGGTCTCCGCGAAGGGGACGTCATCCTCGAAATCAATCGGGAACGCGTCCGTAATGCCGAAGAAGCCGTCGAAGCCTGCAACGAATCCCGCGACGGCACCACTCTAGTCAATTTCTGGCGCGACGGCGCACATCGCTACGTCGTCGTCCGGGAAAAAATCGACCGCTGATCGGGCAACAGCAGTCGAACTGGGTTGGACAGGCCGGGATCGGAGCAACACGATCCCGGCCTCACCACAAATAGACCCCACCCCCCCTTTTCACCATTGGACACTCCCCCGGCATATGGCACCTTCACCCCCAATCATGCGTATCCTCGTGGTGGAAGATGACTCGAAGATCGCCTCCTTCGTCGTAAATGGCCTGCGCCAGGGAGGCTTCGCCGTCGATCATGCCGCCGACGGCGAACACGCCCTCGACCTCGCCTCCTCCACCCCCTACGACGCCGCCGTCGTCGATATCATGCTCCCTAAACTCGACGGCATCACCCTCGTCAGCCAACTCCGCTCCCAAAACATCAGCACCCCGGTCCTCTTCCTCAGCGCCAAAAGCTCCGTCGATGACCGCGTCCGCGGACTCCAGGCCGGCGGTGATGATTACCTCGTCAAACCTTTCGCCTTTAGTGAACTCCTCGCTCGCGTCCAAGCCCTCATCCGCCGCTCCCACCGCGAAACAGAACCCACCTCCCTCAAGATCGCCGACCTCGAACTCAACCTCATCAACCGCACCGTCTACCGCGCCGGCAAAAAAATCGAACTCCAAACCCGCGAGTTCCAACTCCTCGAATACCTCATGCGCAACGCCGGCCGCGCCGTATCCAAAACCCTCATCCTCGAACACGTCTGGGACTATAGCTTCGACCCCCAAACCAATGTCGTCGATGTCGTGATCTGCCGCCTCCGCACCAAGATCGACCGCGACTTCGACCTCAAACTCATCCATACCCTCCGGGGCGTCGGCTATGTCCTCCGCACCTGAACCACACACCACCACCAGACAAGGCAGCTTCGCCCGACGCCTCAACGTCTGGTACGCCACCTCCCTCATCCTCGGAACCTCCTTCCTCTTCTTCAGCACCTACCTCATCCTCTCCCGCACCATCCAAAACCAGGAACGTCAAACCATCCTCGAAAGACTCGAGGAATACCGCGCCTGGTACTCCAGCGGCGGACTGCGCCTCCTCAGCCAACGCTTCTACGCCACCCGCCGCGGTGACCCCCAGGCCTTCTTCGTCCGTGTCATCGGCCCCGATAAAACCGCCCAGTTCCTCAGCACCCCCGAAAACTGGGGCAACCTCAACCTCGACCAAATCCAAGTCGAACCCCTGGAACAAGACCGCGCCTGGGCCCTCCTCACCGGACGCGATGAACACCAGATCTGGCTCATCGGTGCCGCCCTCCTCCCCGACCGCAATATCCTCCAGGTCGGCAAAAGCACCACCCAAAGCCATACGCTCCTCCGCCGCTTCCAATGGGTATTCGCCCTCTCCATGATCGGGGTCGTCATCATCGGCGCCTACGGCGGCGCCTGGATCACCCACCGCGCCCTCACCCCCATCCGCGACCTCGCCGCCACTGTCCAGTCCATCCTCGCCACCGGCAAAACCGATGCCCGCGTCCCCACCCGGCCCGCCCAGGACGAACTCGGCGAACTCACCCTCCTCTTCAATCAAATGCTCGAGAAAAATGACCAGCTCATACAAGGCATGCGCGATGCCCTCGATAATGTCGCCCATGACCTCAGAACCCCCCTCACCCGCCTCCGTAACGGCGCCGAACAAGCCCTCGACCATCCCGACGATACCCCGCGCCTCCACGATGCCCTCGCCGATGCCATCGAGGAATCCGACCGCGTCCTCACCATGCTCCGCGCCCTCATGGACGTCGCAGAAGCAGAAACCGGAACCATGCACCTCAACCTCACCCAGGTGAACCTAAACCAGCTCTGCGCAGAAGTCGTCGACCTCTACTCCATCCTCGCGGAAGAAAAATCCATCTCCCTCACCAGCCAACTCACCCCCAACATCACTCTCACCGCCGACCGAGTCCGCCTCCAGCAAGCCCTCGCAAACCTCCTCGACAACGCCGTCAAATACACCCCGATCCACGGCCAGATCTCGCTCACCACCAAGTCCACCCACGACACAATCCGTATCGAAGTCATCGACACCGGCCTCGGCATCCCCCCACACGACCTCCCCCGCATCTGGCAACGCCTCTACCGAGGTGACAAAAGCCGCAGCGAAAAAGGTCTCGGACTCGGACTCAGCACGGTCAAAGCCGTGGTGGAAGCCCACAAAGGATCGGTCTCCGTCGAAAGCACCCCCGACCAAGGCTCACGCTTCTCCATCCTCCTCCCCAGCCAGTTACCCGTAGCCCAAACCAGCCAGCCACCTATCCCGAACCAATAAGACCCCGTAGCCAAACCGCCCGGGGCCACCCCCACAAAGTCGCCAACTAGAACACCTCAGTCAAAGTCCATCTGGTAGCTGTAAACACCCCCGCTCAGCTTGCATTGGGTCTTCAGGTTGCTCTTGTTGAAAACCTTCTGCATCGGCTTGTTCTCCGCCAATACCTCCGCCGTAAACCCGCGAATGCCGTTGCGACGGGCTATCCGCTGCAAATACCGGAACAGAAACGTCCCCACACCCTTCTGCTGCCACTCGTCCACCACCGTAAACGCAATCTCAGCCCGGTTGGTCTTCGGATCCAGCCAGTAACGCCCCACCGCTACAATGTCCTCCCCGTGCGCCTCCGGAACCGTCCCCACAATCGCCACCTCGTTCCGGTGATCAATGAACACGAAATCACGAATCTGCTTCCGCGGGATCCGCTTCACCATGCTCATGAACCGATAGTAAATCGTCTGCTGCGACAACTGGTAAAATAAATGCCGCATCCCCTGCTCGTCGGTCGGATGAATCGGCCGGAACGTCACCTGCACACCCTCCGGCGTCACAAAAGTCGTATACAACTCCCGCGGACCCACCACAATCTGACGCTCCTTCTCCCCCGCATCCACCGAGATCAATTTCGCCTCAATCGCATCATGCAAGAGCTGCGCCTGAAACTTCGGATGCGCCACGCTAATCAACGCCAACGCCCGCTCCTGAATGCTCTTCCCATGCAAATACGCCACCCCAAACTCCGTCACCACGTAATGCACATCCCCTCGCGTAGTAACCACCCCGGACCCCGGACTCAACTGACATACCACCCGCGATACCTCCCCGTCCCGCGCCGTCGACGGCAACGCAATGATCGCCTTGCCCCCCTCCGCCCGAGCCGCACCCCGGTTGAAATCTACCTGCCCGCCAATCCCTGAAAAAAACTTCGACCCGATAGAATCCGCACAAACCTGCCCCGTCAAATCCACCTCCAACGCCGTGTTCACCGCCGTCATCTTGTGCTGCTGCGTAATCGTGATCAAATCGTTCACATACTCGGTCGGATGAAAGGAAAACACCGGATTGTTGTCGATGAAGTCATACAGCTTCCGCGTCCCCAGACAAAAACTCGCCACCACCTTCCCCCGATCCAATGACTTCCGCTGCCCGTTGATCACCCCCGCCTTCACCAAATCCACGATGTCATCGGTGATCATTTCCGTGTGGATCCCAATGTTCTTCTTGTCCTTCAAGAACGGCAGCAACGCATGCGGAATCCGCCCAATCCCCAGCTCCAACGTCGCCCCATCCTCAATCAACGGCGAGATGTACTCCGCAATCTGGCGCGTCGTATCCGTGATATCCAGCATTCGCACCTCATGAACCGGATCCTCCACCGGCACCAGCACGTCGATGTCAAAGACATGCAGATGCGAATTCCCCAGCGTCCGCGGCATGTTCGGATTCACCTGCGCAATCACCAGCGAAGCATTCTCCGCCGCCGACTTCACAATGTCCACCGACACCCCAAGACTGCATCGCCCCTGCTCGTCCGGCGGCGTCACCTGAATCAAGGCCACATCAATCGGAATCTGCCCGCTGTTAAATAACCGCGGAATGTCCGACAAAAAGATCGGCGTGTAATCCCCTAATCCCTCCTGAATCAAAGCACGAACGTTCTGCGCAATGAAAAAGCTGTTCACCCGAAATGATTGCACCAGACGCTCATGCGCATACGGCGCATCACCAAACGTCAGTAAATGCACAATCTCCACGTCCGTTAACTCCTCGGCCCGCTTCGCCAATGCAGTCACCAGCTTCAATGGCTCCGCACATGCAGTGCCAATGAAAACACGCTCTCCAGGCTTGATCCGCGTCACCGCCGCCTCGGGCGTCGTAATCATGCCTTGATACTTCTGCTGCCAGTCAGGATCGTAACTCAACTTCGGTTTCATGTTCAGGACTAAGCGGAAGGAGCCAGTGTCATCCGGGCATCAGCGGCATATGCCTCCGTGCCCACTTCGCCAACAATAAACGGATTGATGTCCAGTTCAGCTATCTCAGGGTAGTCGGTCGAAAGCTGGCTGATGCGCTGCAACGCCTCCGCGATCGCCTCCATGTCCGCAGGCTTCTGCCCCCGCGCCCCCTTCAACAACCCATATGAGCGCGTCAACTTCAGCATCTGCATCGCTTCGCTCGCCGTAATCGGCGCCAAATGGAAGGCCACATCCTTCAAGACCTCCACAAAAATGCCGCCCAACCCAAACATCAGCATCGGCCCAAACTGCGGATCCCGCGTCAAACCCAGAATCACCTCGCGCCCACGCCGCCCCATCCGCTCCACATACACGCCGCGAATTGACGCCTTCGGCGACCTCCGACGCGCCCGCGCCATGATC
The DNA here is from genome assembly GCA_046047235.1 of Verrucomicrobiota bacterium. Classification (GTDB taxonomy): domain Bacteria; phylum Verrucomicrobiota; class Verrucomicrobiia; order Limisphaerales; family JAHDYP01; genus JBMTVN01. The sequence goes on from JBJOII010000069.1 coordinate 15,507, forward strand.
AAATCCCACCCGTCCCGCACAGCATCCGCACTCGAAAGATTGATCACCACACCGCCAATGTCCGACTTGTGGATGATGTCCGGCGATACCACCTTCAAGACCACCGGATACCCGATGCGCTCCGCCGCCTCCACCGCCTCATCCTGATCCGTAGCCAGCGCGCTCGGCAAAACCCGAAAACCATACGCCTCCAAAATGTCCTTCGCCTCCACCTCGCTGATCTGATTCTGACCCATCCGCTTATACTTGGTCAGTATCCGGTCCACCCGACGCCGGTTCACCGGAAACCGCACCACGATGCGCGTAGGCCGACGCTTCCACTCCCGGTAATCCAGCATCGAACGCAATGCATGAATGGCACGCTCCGGTGAGGGATAGTTCGGAATGCCCACGGACGTCAGGTAGTCCTGAGCCTGAAACACTTCCTGCCCCCCCATAAACGCCGCCAAAATCGGCTTCCTCCCCGTGTTGTGCTGGTTCAACTCCTGCGCCAGCTTGATCGGCTGTGTCATGTTTTGCGGCGTCGCCAACACCACAATCGCATCCGTGTTCGGATCCTCCTGCAACACTTTCAACGAATTCACATAGCGCTCCGGATCCGCATCCCCAATCACGTCCACCGGATTCCCCAAGGCCGCCGTCGGCGGCAAACACGCCCTCAACTTCTCCAATGCCCCCTCAGTCGGCGTCTCCAGCTGAAACCCGTTCGCCTCAGCCGCATCCGCCGCCATAATCCCCGGCCCCCCGGCATTCGTGATGATCGTTACCCGGTTCCCCGTCGGCAAAGGCTGCATCCCCAACGCCAATGCATAGTCAAATAACCGCTCGAAATTCTCCGCCCGGATTACACCGGAATGCTTGAACGCCGCCGTATACGCCTCGTCAGCCCCAGCCAGACTGCCCGTGTGCGATGAAGCCGCCTTCGCCCCCGCCTGCGTCGTGCCCGCCTTCAATACCACTACCGGCTTGCGCGTCGCACACTGCTCCGCAACCTGCAAAAACTTCGCCCCCTCGGTGATGTTCTCCAAATACCCGACAATCACCGAGGTCTCCTTGTCGTCAGCAAACGCCTCTAGAAAATCCACCTCATCCAAATCCGCCTTGTTCCCCAAACTCACCACCTTCGCCACCCCAATCTTCTTGCTCGCACACCAGTCCAAAATCGCCACACACAACGCTCCAGACTGTGAAATGATCGAAATCTTGCCTGGAGGCGGCATCGCAGGAGCAAACGTCGCATTCAGCCCGTTCGCCGTGTTCAGCGCCCCAATGCAGTTCGGCCCTAACATCCGAACCCCGTTCTTCTTGCACAACTCCGCCAACTCCCGCTCCATCGCCAACCCCTCAGCCCCAACTTCCTTGAAACCCGCAGTAATGGTGATAATCGCCTTCGCCCCAGCATTGATGCACGACCGCACCGCATCCACACACACCTTCGTCGGTACCGCCACAATCCCCAGATCAATCGGTTGCTTATATTCCCTAAGATCCTTGTAACACTTTAACCCCATGATCTCGGAAGCACTCAAACTCACCGGAACAATCTCCCCCTTGAACCCCCCGCGAGTCAGGTTCGACATGATCTCATACCCCACCTTGCCCGGACTCCGCGATGCCCCGATCACCGCCAACGACTTGGGATAAAGTAATTCTTTAAGCATGATTCAGCCGTAGCTCATCTTTGCAGCTCTCACCGCAAGAAAGGTTAACTACCTTTCACCCACTATTCATCAGGCTCACCCCGCCCTGACGCAAGCAGAATGGGTCCAACAGCTTATAGTATAACCCTCACTCATCGCCCCCATTTGCATTATACCTGCGCGACCCCGCAGACCCCGCCAGTGTTTCAAGGCTTCAGAATTTCAGAACAACCCCCGGAAACCCCCACCCCTGTTCGTGTCCATTGGCGTCCACTCGCAGTTACAAACCCATTCCTATTCGCGTCCATTCGTGTCCATTCGCGGTTACAAACCCATCCCCATTCGTGTCCATTGGCGTCCATTCGCGGTTACAAACCCATCCCCTCTCGCGTCCATTCGCGTCCATTCGCGGTCAAAGGTCAGCAGCCAGCCCACGATGCGCAAGAACTTGAAACTTCACTTGCCCTCCCAAAAGATACCCCGCTCATGTTCAAGCTCGAGGCACCCTACCAGCCCTCCGGCGACCAACCGGCCGCCATCGAAAAACTGTCGCAAGGCCTCGACGAAGGCGCCCGCCACCAAGTCCTCCTCGGCGTCACCGGATCCGGTAAAACGTTCACGATGGCCAATGTCATCCGACACTTCAACCGCCCCACCCTCGTCATCTCCCACAACAAAACGCTCGCCGCCCAACTCTACTCCGAAATCAAAAGCTTCTTCCCCCACAACGCCGTCGAATACTTCGTCAGCTACTTCGATTACTACCAGCCCGAAGCCTATATCCCCCGCACCGATACGTTCATTGAAAAGGACTCCAGCATTAACGAGGAGATCGAACGCCTCCGGCTCTCCACGATGAGCTCCCTCATCAGTCGCAAGGACGTCATCGTCGTCGCCAGCGTCTCCTGCATCTATGGCATCGGCAGCAAAGACGACTACGAAGCCATGATCATCCCTCTCCATAAAGACCAGGATATCTCACGCGAACAACTCCTCACCCGACTCGTCGACCTCCAATACTCCCGCAACGACATCGCCTTCGAACGCGGCCAGTTCCGCGTCCGCGGCGATACGGTCGAGGTCTACCCCGCCCAAGCCGAAGACGCCCTCCGCATCGAGTTCTTCGGCGAAACCATCGACCGCCTCGCCCGTATCGACCCCCTCACCGGCAACCGTATCGAAGACCTCGAATTCGTTACCATCTTCCCCGGCAAACAGTTCGTTACCCCCATGGAAAACATTAAACGTGCCGTGCGCACAATCCAGGAGGAACTCACCGAACGTATCGCCTTTTTCGAAAAACACGGAAAACTCCTCGAAGCCCAACGCATCAAAATGCGCACAGAGTATGACATCGAAATGATGCTCGAAATGGGCTTCTGCTCCGGTATCGAAAACTACTCCCGCCACATCAGCGCCCGCCCCCCCGGCTCACGCCCCTGCACCATCATCGATTTCTTCCCCAAAGACTTCCTCCTCGTCATCGATGAATCCCACGCCACCGTCCCCCAAATCGGCGGCATGTACGCCGGTGACCTCGCCCGTAAAACCGTCCTCGTCGACTTCGGCTTCCGCCTCCCCAGCGCCCTCGATAACCGCCCACTCGCCTTCGAAGAATTCCAGTCACTCCAAGGCCCTACCGTATACGTCAGCGCTACCCCAGGCCACCGCGAACTCGAATGGGCCAAACAACGCGTCACCGAACTCGTCATCCGCCCCACCGGCCTCGTCGACCCCCCCGTCTCCGTCCGCCCACTCAAAGGCCAAATCGATGACCTCATCGAGGCCATCCGCCAACACGTCGATAAACACGAACGAATCCTCGTCACCACCCTCACCAAACGCACCGCCGAAGAACTCACCGACTACCTCCGCGACCTCGGCATCAACGTCCGCTACCTGCATAGCGAAATCGACGCCATCGAACGTGTCGAAATCCTCCGCGCCCTCCGACAGGGACAGTTCGATGTCCTCGTCGGTATCAACCTCCTCCGCGAAGGCCTCGACCTCCCCGAAGTCGCCCTCGTCGCCATCCTCGATGCCGACAAGGAGGGCTACCTCCGCAGCGCCACCAGCCTCATCCAAACCGCCGGCCGCGCCGCCCGTCACCTCAACGGGCAGGTCATCCTCTACGCCGATGTCATGACGGATAGCATCAAGAAATTCCTCGCCGTCTCAGAATACCGGCGCCAAAAGCAAATCGACTACAACCGCAAACACAATATCACACCCCGTAGCGTCACTCGCGCCGTCGAAGGCAGCCTCTCCCAACGCCTCTCCTCCACCAAGTCTGCTGACCACGTCCTCCGCGATGCCTCACCCGATTTCGATGTCTCCGAAACCATCCGCGAACTCGAAGCCGAAATGCTCGAAGCCGCCAACAACCTCGAATTCGAAAAAGCCGCCCTCCTCCGCGACCAAATCCGCGAACTAAAACGCTCCACCGGGATCGCTGCCCCCAAAGACTCGACCCCCACCTCCTACCCCAAACCCCGACGCTCCAACTTCAAAAAACCACCAGCCCACCAAGGCCCCACCATCCGCAGAAAAAAACACTAACCCCCCCCGCGCACGAATCTCCCACATCCCATCTCCCATCTCCCATCTCCTATCTCCCATCCCCTATCTGCCATCTCCCCGCGCCACGCGACATCGCTAGTTCCACGAACAATCATCAGGCGAATCCGCCAACAACCGCTGCTCCCACCCCTGCTGCCGCAAAATCACCTTCCACAACTCCCCGGGCGCCGTCCCAAACACCAACTCCAGCGACGCCGGATGCGTCAGCCAGGCACCCCTCTCCATCTCCGATTCCAACTGCCCCGCGCTCCACCCCGCATACCCCGCAAAAACCCGAACCCGAGCGTCCTCCCCCATCCCCTCCCGCAACTCCACAAACTCATCCAGCTCATGCCCCAAACTCAATAACTCCATCACGTTCTCCTGCGCCATCCCCTCAAATGAATACAGATAACTGAACGCCGAAGGCTGAACCGGCCCACCCACAAATACCGGACACCCCCCAACCACCTCCTCAAATCCACCTTCCACCATCTCCCCCAAGGTGCTCCCCGCCGGACGATTCAATACCAACCCAAACGCCCCCTCCGCATCATGCTGGCAGATCAAGACCACGGTCCGGTGAAAAAACGACCCCGTCAAACTGCCCCCGTCCAGCAGCAACTTCCCCCTCAAAGATTCAAAACCAGCAGGCTTCACGTGCCAAAACTACCTGCACCCTTGCGCGAAAGACAACCGTGATGTACGTGGTCCATTATGCGCGCTATCCTAATCGCCACCATCACCTGCCTCCTCCTCGCCACCAGCTGTGCATCCAAACCCTCCGGCAACCGCGAGTTCATCCCCGGTAAAGGCTGGGTCCCCGTCTCCCAAACCCAACCCACTGCCCAGCCCGCCACCACCTGATACCCCTGCCCCAAAGGTCAAAGGTCGGGGGCACGCCTCTCTCTCCCCTCTCCCCCCTCCTCCCTCCCTGTGGTCCGCCGCGCGGACCGCAATCAACCGAAACACTGGACCTCCCCCACCCCCTTCCGTAAGCTCCGCCCCACATGAAGTTCCAACTGGACTCGATCGAATCGGTCATCGCTGACATCCGCCGCGGCCGAATGGTCGTCGTCGTCGATGATGCCGATCGCGAGAACGAAGGCGACCTCGTCCAGGCCGCTCAATGCGTCACGCCCGCTTCAATCAATTTTATGGCCCGCTACGGACGCGGCCTCATCTGCGTCCCCACCACCGGCGAACGCCTCCAACAACTCGGCATCGCCTCCATGGTTGGGGATAACCGGGAAACCTTCCGCACCGACTTCCAGGTGAGTGTCGACGCCGCCAAAGACATCACCACCGGGATCAGCGCCGCCGACCGCGCCAAGACCATCCAGCTCATGGCCGACCCCGCGGCACTCCCCTCCGACCTCGTTCAACCCGGCCACGTCTTTCCCCTGCGAGCCAAAGCCGGTGGAGTTCTCCAGCGCGCCGGCCATACTGAAGCCGGGGTCGACCTTGCCCGACTCGCCGGTTGCCGCCCCATCAGTGCCATCTGCGAAATCATGACCGACAAAGGCACGATGATGCGCCTCCCCGGCCTCACCCGGTTCGCCAAAAAACATAAGCTCAAGATCTGCTCCATCGCCTCGCTCATCGCCTACCGACGCAGCAGCGAACAACTCGTCGAAAAAATCGAGTCCATCAAACTCCCCACCGCCTACGGCTTCTTCGACCTCCACCTCTACCGGTCCACCCTCAACGGCGAACAACACCTCGCCCTCGTCAAAGGTGACGTCGCCGGCAAAAAGAACGTCCTCGTCCGCGTCCATAGCGAATGCCTCACCGGCGATGTGTTCGGCTCCTTCCGCTGCGATTGCGGCCCGCAACTCCAAGCCGCCATGCAACGCATCAACGACGCCGGCCGCGGTGTCATCGTCTACATGCGACAGGAAGGACGCGGCATCGGACTAGGCCCAAAAATCCAAGCCTACAAACTCCAGGAACAAGGCCTCGATACGGTCGAAGCCAACCGCGCCCTCGGCTTCGGCATGGACCTGCGTGAGTACGGACTCGGAGCCCAGATCCTCGCCGACCTCGGCCTCAAAACCATCCGGCTCCTCACCAATAACCCGCGCAAAATCGTCGGCCTCGAAGGCTACGGCCTCACCATCACAGAACAACTCCCCATCCGGATCAAACCCAATCCCCACAACGAAAAATACCTCAAGGCCAAACGCCAGAAGATGGGACACCTCCTCTAGCCATGCTCAAAAAACCCGCCAAAAAGCCCGCCGCGTCCAGCCACCCGGGCCACTTCGCCATCGTCGCCTCCCAATATAACCAGCGCTACGTCGACGCACTCCTCCGCTACGCCCGCGCCGAACTCAAAGCCGCCAACGTCTCCTCCATCCAGGTCGTCCGCGTACCCGGCGCCTTCGAAATCCCCGTGGTCGCCTCCGCCCTCGCCCGCAATCACCTCCCGCGCCTCTCCGCCATCCTCTGCTTCGGCGTGGTCTTCCAAGGCGAAACCACCCACGCCCAGCATATCAGCGACGCCGTCAGCCACGCCCTCGCCAAACTCCAGGTGGATTCTCTCATCCCCGTCATCCACGGGGTCTACCACTTCCAAAACGAAGAGCAGGCCCGCGTCCGCTGCCTCAGCAAAACCCATAGCCGCGGCATCGAAATCGCCCGCACCGCACTCTCCATGGCCAACGTCATGCAATCCCTCTAAATCCCACCCCACGGTGATCACCGATGTCGTATCCTGGGTGATCTTGGGTGTTCGCGCCGCTGCCCGCCTCAGCGAGACAGCACGCCAACAGTACATCCGCCAGACCCGTTCACGTACCCTCACTCTCCCACTCCCCCGCTTCTTCGCCCAAACCAACGCGTTCGATGCCCGCGCCTACTTCGAAGGCCCCGGCCAACACTGGCTCACCAACACCCCCTCCGCCACCCTCTCCGCCAGCCAACAGCTGGAAATCCAATCGCTCCTCACCTCGTTCCCCGAACTCCAGCCCCACCAGAAAGACGCGCTCCGGCACCACCACGCCCGCTGCCTCTCTCTCGATAAACTCACCACTTCACCCGATAACCTAGCCCCCGAAGAAGAAGCTTTCCTCTCCTCCACCACCATCCAGGCCTGGCAACAACCCCCTCCCTCCCAGACCTCCCCACTCCAATCCTCCGCCACTGACCTCATCCAAACCT
>JBJOII010000070.1:0-22749 GCA_046047235.1 Verrucomicrobiota bacterium
CCCCCCAGCCAAACGCGACGAGCTCGAAGATCTGCTCTAGCCAACGCTCGCAGCTCTCCCCAAGCCAGGACCAGCCCTCACGCAAACCTCAAAACATCAACCCCGCCGCAGCGCCCCATAAACAAAAGACCGGCAGGAGGTTCCTCCTGCCGGTCAAAAGTTGGATTTGAGATTCCAGTAAGCGCCTCAGAACTTGCGGCGCACAGCGGCCAGACCCAGCAGGCCAAGCCCCAGCATCGCCACCGTCATGCCACCGTCAGGAATCTGAACGGTCACATAAACCAGCATGTCCTGAGCCTTCACACCATCAGCGCGCGTCACGTTCATGACCTTCACATCGCCACCAGCGTAATCAGCCATCGCCGGAGAGCTCCATTCAGACCCGAACTGGCTTTCCAGCACAGAGCTGAAAGCACTGCCGGAACCAAGCGTCGCCACTTCGTTCTCCAAATACCAGATCATGTTCTGGAGAGCATTGGCAAACGCCGCAGTGCCGTAGGTCACCCCAGTCCCCGTCAGCGTCCCCAGCGCAAATTGCTCATACAAATAAGCGGTGCCCTGAGAAATCGTGTCTACCGGATCGTTGTCGGTCTGGTTGCTGAACGCCACGTTGTACATCGTGCCCGTGCTCGTGTGAACGTCCTTCTCCAAACAGAACGAACCAAACCAGGTGCCGTCCGTGGACTTGCCCATGGTGTAGCTCGCCAAAACGTCCTCAAAGCTGCCGGCAGGATTCACCGTGTAAGCGCCGCCTACACCCGCTTTGAAGCCACCAAACTGAGCTTGGTAGGCGTTCGCAGAGGTCAAAGCCAAGGCCCCGCCCAGAACTGCTAGTGCTAAATACTTTTTCATATACATCTCTTTAGGTTGAACCGTCATCTCAAACCAACTCCTTTCCCTGAGCTGCTTCCATGCCAAGACCACGCAAACCGACCACATCAAGCCGCAACCTACTCATTACCAACTTGTTAAACTCACCCCGCGACCAAACACCCGCAACCACCCTGTCACCAGTTTCTGTAAAGTCTGCCGACACCCTTAGCCCCCCAGCGGTCCCACGGAGTAATTCTCAAGATTTGGAACCCTCTGTATCAAGCACTTACAAAAGGAATGCGACATTTATCTTACGTTTAAGAAAAGTGTAAAGTCTCCCGACAGGCTTACAGATTCCAAAGCCACCTCCGCAAGTCACCACAAAAAGCCCAATCCATTCAGCTTCAACGTGTTATTGAGAGAAGAGAGATTCTAGGCCTGACCCGGAGTCACCGTAAAAAAAACCTCAGAGTTCTCCACACAACGGGCGACGAAACTACCCCAACCAGAGGTTGCCCCCCCTCCGCATCAAGAGTGAGGGGGGACACAAACAAAGAGCTTAGCGCTCAGCCAAGTCCGCCAACGCCTTCTGGATCTCAGCATCCTGCGGCAACCCCTTCGCAGCCTCCTCCAGCAATTGCTTGGCATACCGCGCATCACCCCGCCGCATGGAAACCAAACCCAAAGACTTCGCCAGCTCAGGATCATTGGGCTGCGCCTGACGCGCCTTCACCCCCATCTCATAAGCCTTGGCATCATCCTTCAACGGACCCGCATACAACAACGCCAGCTCACGAACCGCCGGCGAAAAAGTCGGCAGCTGGGCAAGCACCTCTTCATACACCTTGCTTGACTCCATAACCTGCCCCTTCTGCGTCTTCACCCCCGCCATCGCCATCCGAGCCGGCACCCACTCAGGTGACCTCTGCAGGATCATGTTCAAAGCTGCCTCACCCTTCGCCGCTGCCTCGGCAGGATTGCGATAGGCCTGAATACACCAATCCAGTTCCTTCGCCCGATTGAGCACCGACTCAGCAGGAGCCGCGGCAACCACCTTCTGGGCCAACTTCTGCGCATCATCCACCCGCCCCGCCAGAAAGGTCGCCTCCGCCAAATCCATTTCAATATCCGCCCGCCCCCCAGACCGACTTGACGCCTGTTGCAAAAGCGACAAAGCCAGCACCACGTCCCGGGCCTGCAGCGCAATCTTCCCACCTCCCCAGGCAATCTCGCTATCGTTGGGAGCCGCATCCCGCGCCCGACGCACCAGCTGCAGTGCTGCATCACGTTCCCCTTCCCTGAACTTCAACCCGGCCTGAGTCACCAAGGCATGCGGTAGATTCGGATTCACCTTCAGCAACTGCGCCAGAGACTTCTGCGCCCCGGCCAGATCACCGCCAGCCACCTGCAAGTCCGCCAACCGAACCAACGCCAGAACGTCGTTCGGCTCCTGCTTCACCTGATCCTCCAACCGACGCTTCGCGTCAGCCCCGGACCCCATGTCCGCCAATAACGCCAGCCGACGCTCCGCCTCAGCCTTGCCCACAAAATCTGCGCCCGACTGCAAAGCCTTCTCCAACGCAGCACGTGCCGCCCCCTCCTCCGCCATCATGTATTGCACCATCCCCAAATGATACTGCACCTCAGGTTGATCCGGACGCTTCTGGGCCGACTCCGCCAACAAGCGCAGCGCCTCAGGATACTCGCCCCGCTTGAAATGCACCCAACCCAACGTGTCAGCCGCCTCCGCCGAATCCGGAAGCAGCGCCCGAACCCGCTGGGCCAGTTTCCAGGCCTTGTCGTAATCAGGGAGCTGCTCGCTGTGGATGTACGCCAGATTGTTCAGGGCAGCACTAAAATCCGGACTGATCGTCAACAAAGTCTCATACGTGTCGCGCGCCTTCTCAAATTGCCCCAGCTCCGTCAGCAAAATCGCCTTGAGCATAAGCCCCTGCACGTTGCTCGGATTCGCCGCCAAGGAAGCCTCCACCTGATCCAGAGCAGGCTGCAGCCGCTTGTCCTCCCGATACAGGTTCGCCAACATCAAATACGCCCCGGTCACACCACTGTCCTGCCGGATCACTTCCTTCAAACTCGCTTCAGCCCCGACATAATTCGTCATGGCAAGCTGCACCCGCGCCAGCAACAACCGCCCCGCCACCAAATCCGGCGCCTGCTCCACCAACCCCTCCGCACGAGTCTCAGCCGCCCCCAAATTGCCCGCCTCCACGTCCAACTCCACTAACTGCGCCACCGCCGCCCGAAACTGCGGATCCACCTGCAACGCCGCCTCCATCAACGCCCTCGCCTCCAGTGACTTCCCCTGGGTGCGATAGGTCATCCCCTGCAAAAACGGACCCCGCGCATCCTCCGGGTTAGCCGTCGCAAACTCCCGAAATATACCCAGCGCACGATCATACTGCCTCCTCGACGCATACGCATCCGCCTGCATTAAACGCAAATCCCAGTTGTTCGTCTGAACTGAGATCGACCGCTCCAGCGCCGCGATGGCCTGATCTGCCCGATTCTGCTGCAGATTCAACCGCGCCAACAACATCACCGCCTCCGTATAAGCCGGATAAGCCGTAGTCAGCTTCTCCAAGGTCGCAATCGCACCGTTGGGCTCCCTGTTCGCCAATTGGGCCTGCGCCAGTTGATAAGCATAGCTCGGAACCCGCCCAAACAACTCTCCCAGCCGCACCAGCTCGTCCACGGCCTTCGCTGCCTCCCCCTGCTGTAACCGAATCTGACTCCGCAATAAGGCCGCATCCAAATGCAGCGGATAACGCTCCAACAACCGGCTGCAATACCCCAACGCCTCGTCCAGCTTCTGCTCGCTGAAGGCCAACCGCGCCTGCGAAAGCATCACGGGCAAGTAATCCGGCACCTTCTCCGCCAGTTCAGCCAATAACTTCCGCCCCTCCTCCACCTGCCCCTGCCGCAACTTGAATTCCGCATACCGAACCCGCCGTATCGACCGCAACGGCGACAACTCAGCCGCCCTCTTCAACTCCCGCTCAGCCTCGACCAGATTCGATTTCGATTCGTACAAGCCCGCCTGCAAAAAATGCGCCGGCGCAGATTGCGCATCCAACTCCAGCGCACGGCTCACCGCAGCCTGCGCCACATCCATCTCGCCTGCCCGCTGCGCCAGCAAAGCCTCAGCCGCATGGTGAATCGCCGCCCCAGGAGCTTTCGCCGCATAGGTCTTCAACCGTGAACGCCGCTCCTGTAATTCCACCTCGCCCCGAACCGGAGCCTCCGCCAATAACAACGCCGCATGCTCCTGGGCAGGATCCAAATCCAGCGCCGACCACGCCTGAACCACGCTGTTCGACAAATCACCCCCAGCCAAATAAATCTGCGCCACCCGCCCCTTCAGCTCAGCATTGTCGGGATCCAACTGCGCCGCCTTCAATAAAATCGGCGCCGCCTGAAAAATCGCTCCCTGATCCTGTAAAATCATCCCCAACCGGCTCACCATCTCAGGCTCCTCACCCACCAACCTCCCCAAATTCAAATACTCCAGCCGCGCCCGCTCATAATCCCCCGCCTCAAAATACTCCCGCGCCTTCTTCCTGAAAGCATCAGCCTGCTTCTCCTTCGAACATCCCACCAGCCCCAGCAGCAACACCACACCACCCGCCAAAACCATCGACTGAATTTTACTTAACAAACGCATCATCTTCCTCTCGCTAAATTCACCACGGACCATGGAGCTCCCAGCCCCAAGTTCCAAGCCCAATCCAAATTCCAGCACCTCCCCGGCAACACCCCCACCACCAACCTTGTGCCCCAACTGCAGATACGCTTGACTACCGCCATGCCACACCACCGCAGCCAACTCCTCCTCGCTCTCCTCCTCCTCCCCCACACCCTCCTCCACGCCCAACTCCTAACCACCCCCAACCAGCTCCCCCCTCACCCGGAACCCGCCCAAACCGATTGGCTCATCTCCCCGACAACCCGGACGTCCGGCGTCTTCCAAGGCACCTCCCCCAATACGCTCTCCCTCAACAACGGCCTCATCCAACGCAATTTCCTCCTCACCCCCAACGCCGCAACGATCGCCATCGATCAGTTAACCACCAGCGAAAGCCTCCTCCGCTCAGTCCGCCCCGAAGCCGAAATCACACTCAACGGACAGACCTACCCCATCGGAGGCCTCACCGGACAACCCGCCCAGAATTACCTCCTCCCCGAATGGCTACCCACGCTCACCCCCCATACCAACGCCTTCCAGTTCGTCGGGTTCCGCACCAACTCCATCCAACCCCGCCTCCAATGGAAACCCCGCACCCAATGGATCTCCCAACCCACAACCTGGCCTCCCCCAGGCCTCGAACTCACCCTCGTCTTCCAGGCTCCCCCACACGCCAAAGACCTCCATGGAGTCTCGGTCGAAATCCACCACGCCATCTATGACCATCTCCCTCTCCTCTCCAAATGGTTCACCATCAAAAACCACTCCGGCCTCCCCATCACAATCAATACCTTCAAAAGCGAAATCCTCGCCTGCGTCGAAGCCTCCAGTGAAGTCGAGGAAATGCTCTACCCCAAACTCCCCAATATCCACGTCGAAACCGACTTCACCACCTGCGCCATGACTGGCAGCTCCGCCCAACGCCAAACCATCCAATGGCTCCCCGACCCCACCTACACCTCCCAGGTCAATTACCGCCTCCAAACCCCCTGCCTCCTCGAATGCGCACCCCCACTCGGCCCGGAATATACCCTGGAAAACACCGCCTCCTTCACCTCCCTCCGCACCTGGATCCTGTTCCACGATAGCACCGACCAAATCCGCCAATCCCTCGCCCTGTCCCGCATGTACCGCACCATCACACCCTGGACCACCGAAAACCCCCTCATCTTCCACGTCCGCTCCGCACAACCCGATGACGTCCGCTTCGCCATCGACCAAGCCGCTGACGTCGGCTTCGAACTCGTCATCCTCACCTTCGGCAGCGGCTTCAATATGGAGAATGAAGACCCGAATTACCTCGCCCAAATCCGCCAGCTCGCCGACTACGCCCACGAACATAACATCGCCTTCGGCGGCTACTCCCTGCTCGCCAGCCGCTCCATCAATCCCGAAAACGACGTCGTTAACCCCGAAACCGGCCAACCCGGCGGCTTCGCCACCTTCGGCAACAGCCCCTGCCTCGAAAGCTCCTGGGGGCAGGATTATTTCCGTAAACTCTATAAGTTCTTCGAGTCCACCGGCTGCGATGTCCTCGAACATGACGGCTCCTACCCCGGCGACGCCTGTGCCTCCACCAACCACCCGGGCCACTCTGGATATCCCGACTCACGCTGGAACCAATGGCAGACTATCTCCTCCTTCTACCAATGGTGCCGCAGCCAGGGCATCTATCTCAATGTCCCCGACTGGTACTTCACCCACGGCTCCAGTAAAACCGGCATGGGCTACCGCGAAACCAACTGGTCCCTCCCCCGATCCCAACAGGAAATCATCGAACGCCAAAATATCCTCGACGGCACCCGCTTTAAAACCCCCTCCATGGGCTGGATGTTCGTCCCGCTAACCGAATACCACGGCGGCGGTGCGGCCGCCACCATCGAACCCCTCGCAGAACACCTCGACCACTATGAACGCCGCCTCGCCAACCTCCTCGGCGCCGGCGTCCAAGCCTGCTTCCGCGGCCCACGCCTCTACGATACCGATACCACCCGCAACATGGTCGCCCGCTGGGTGCAATTCTATAAAGACAACCGCGCCATCCTCGATAGCGACCTCATCCCCCTCCGCCGCGCCGATGGCCGCAACTGGGACGGATGGCTCCACGTCAACCCAAGCCTCGATACCCCCGCAATGGCCATGGTCTATAACCCACTCCACCAACCCATCCACCCCACCATCCGTATCCCCCTCTACTATAGCGGACTCACCCAAACGGCCCAGGTGCGCATCGGCACCAACGACTGGACCACCATCAACCTCGACCCGCAGTCCCGCATCAGCCTGCCACTCCACATCCAAGCCCAAGGCCACCTCCCCATCTGGTTCAAACAAACACACTGAACCAGACCTGCCTCCATGCCTAAGGGCCCATCCATCCGCCAACAGCTGCTCAGCTGCTTCCAACACGGCCCCTTCGCCCGCTACATGGCCGGTGAAGCCGTCTCCATGACCGGCTCCTGGATGCAGGTCATGGCCCAAGGCTGGGTCATGACCACGCTCACTTCCAGCGCCGTCATGCTCGGCCTCGTCAATTTCGCCACCGGCCTCCCCATGCTCATCCTCGCCCTCAAAGGCGGCGTCCTGGCCGATAAACTCAACAAACGCCATATCCTCATCCTCGCCCAAGTCCTCCAGATCGCATCCGCCCTCTCCATCGGCTGGCTCGTCCATACCCAGCAAATCCAAGTCTGGCATATCATCACCGTCGCAACGCTCCTCGGCTTCGTCTTCGCCTTCGAAATGCCCGCCGTCAATGCCCTCGTCCCCGAATTGGTCCACCACCACCAAATCAGCACAGCCATCGCCATCGACCGCTCCGTCTTCCATGGCACCCGCCTCCTCGGCCCCGCCCTCGCCGGCTACGTCGTCGCCCGCTGGGGCGAAGCCACCGCCTTCTACCTCAATGCCCTCTCCTTCCTCGCCCTCATCGCCGCCCTCCTCTCCTTCCGCACACCCCCACCACACAAACCCAAACACCCAACCCGGAACGAAGAAGGCATCGCCGCAGGTATAACCTACGTCCGCTCAGATCGCCCCACCCTCTCCATGCTCGGCCTCATGACGCTCTCCACCCTCTTCGTCTTCCCCGTGCTCGTCGTCATGATGCCCCTCTACGCCCGACACCTCCTCCAGCTCGACCCCACTCGCATGGGCTGGCTCATGGGCCTCACCGCCTTCGGCTCACTCACCGGTGCCCTCGGCCTCCTCGCCATCCCCTCCCACCACCGCTGCGCCGTCCTCCTCACCATGGTCCTTGGCGTCGGCGCCGGCCTCGCCGGACTCAGCCTCGCCCCCTCCTTCCCCTGGGCCGCCCCCTCCCTCATGCTCCTCGCCCTCTGCGTCTCTAGTATCGTCGGACTCGCCCATACCATCATCCAGGAACGCGCGCCCTCCCAAATGCGCGGCCGCGTCTCAGCCATCGCCGGCCTCAGCTTCTTCGGAATCATGCCCTTCGCCAGCCTCGGAATCACCTACCTCGCCGACCTCATCACCATGCGCACCACCCTCGCCCTCAGTGCTCTCGCCTACACGATCCTCACCCTCCCCATCGTCCTCGGCCCCAGCCGCCGACTCTGGGAACAATCACCCCAACCAGAATCCCCCCCACCAGCCCAACCCCCTCAGAAAACAGAAGAAGACCCTATCCCGCCCCACGGATTCGCCTGACCAAACCCGGAAACAACCCCGCCACATACTCCACCTCCTCCACCGTCGAATCCCGATCCAACGAAAACCGCACAAACGAACTCGCCTCCTCCCGGCTATACCCTTGCGCCAACAATACATGCGACGGCTCCACCGACCCGGCCGAACAAGCCGAACCACTCGAAGCACAAACCCCGGCCAAATCCAACGCCGCCAGCAAAGCCATGCTGTCGCACCCCTCCACCACAAAACCCACGGTGTTCGCCAACCGATCCCCCGGACTCACCCCACAAACCCCCTCCACACCCCCCAGCACCGCCTCCTCCAGCCTCCTGGTCAATCCACCCAGCCGCTCAACCGGAAAGACCGGCATCCGCACAAATCGCTCCAACGCCGCCACAAATCCCATGATCCCAGCCACATTCTCCGTCCCCGCACGACGCTCGTTCTCCTGCGGCCCACCCTGAATCAACGCCGGCAAAATCAACGGTGACCTCGCATACAAAGCACCCACCCCCTTCGGCCCGTGAAATTTGTGCCCGCACACAGTCACCAGATCCGCCACAAAATCTCCCACGCCCCCCACAACCTCCTTCCCAAAACTCTGCACCGCGTCAGTGTGAAATAATACCCCCCGCTCCCGACAAACTCCCCCGATCTCCGCCACCGGCTGCCGCCCCCCCGTCTCGTTGTTCGCCGACATCACAGACACTAACACGGTATCCCCACGAATCCCCCGCTCCACATCCGCCGGATCCACCCGCCCCCACCGGTCCACCGCCAACCGCGTCACCTCCACCCCGTCGTGCCGCGCCAAAAAATCCAAGGTCCCCAACACCGCAGGATGCTCCGTCGGCGAGACCAGGACATGCCGCCCCTCACCCCTCCGCAAACGCAACGCCCCCTGCAAAGCCAGGTTGTTCGACTCACTCCCCCCACTCGTGAAAATCAACTCCGACGGCTTGCATCCCAGCACACCCGCCGCCCTCTCCCTCGCATCATCCAATAACGCCCGCACCTCCCGCCCCACCCGATGAACACTCGACGGATTCCCATAATGCCGCTCAAAAAACGGCTGCATCACCCCATATACCCCGGAATCCAGAGCGGTGGTCGCGTTGGCATCAAAATAAATCGTCTTCACCAAAGCCCACCCTTCTACCCCGCCCCCACCTCCCCTTCAAGCCAGCTCCACACGAACCTCGCCCGTAACCCCGCCGACGAACATAGCTGAAAATTCCACACTGTCCTTCCACCACCAACACGCCATTATCCCAACAATGTCCGACCAACCCATCGAAACACCCGCCCCCCCGGTCGACCCACCCCTCCCACTCCACCCCCCAGACCAGTTCCACCCACTCCACCCCAACGTCATCTGGCTCTGGCGACTCTCCAGCACCATCAACTGGTGCATCCTCCTCGCCCTCCTCCTCGCCGGCGCAATCGGCCTCGGCGGATTCCTCTGGCACCAACTCCTACCCTCCCTCGCCACCTGGACCACCCTGCTCCTCTTCGCCTGCTTCTGGATCGCCTACTACCCCCGGCGCGCCTACTCCGCCTGGAGCTACCGCCTCAATACTTCAGTCCTCGAAATCCGCAAAGGCGTCTGGTTCCAAGTCATACAACTCCTGCCCCTCTCCCGACTCCAACACGTCGACCTCGAACGCGGCCCCCTCGAACGCAGCCTCAACCTCGCCTCCCTCACGCTCTATACCGCCGGAACCCAGGAGGCCGCCATCACCATCCCCGGCCTCGAATACACCACCGCCGCCAACCTCCGCGATACTCTCGTCAACCAAGGAGGCGATGATGGAGTCTGATACCCCCATACCACCCGCACCCCAACCCCCGCCGCTGCCCGCCGCAGACCCAGCCCCAACCGCCACGGAACACCGCCTCCACCCACTCACTCTCCTCATCTCCTCCACCCGAATCCTCCGCGGCTTCCTCATCCCCGCCGTCTTCATCATCGCCACCGGTAACACCAGCATCACCCCCTTCCTCCTCTCCATCCTCGGCCTCGGCCTCCTCAATAGCCTCATCCGCTACTTCACCTTCTCCTACCGCATCGAAAACGGAGAACTCATCACCCGACAAGGCCTCCTCTCCCGACAAGAACGCAATATCCCGCTCCACCGCGTCCAGGACCTGCGATTCGAAGCCGGACTCCTCCACCGCCTCCTCCGCGTGGTCGATGTCCAAGTGGAAACCGCCGGTGGAAACGGCGTCGAAGCCGAACTCTCAGTCCTCTCCCGCGAAACCGCCTCCAACCTGCGCCAAGCCATCTTCTCCCACCCCACTCACCAATCATCCATAAACCCGGAACCGGAAACCCCTGACACCACACTCGTCCAACTCACATGGCGTGACCTCGTCCTCGAAGGCCTCACCTCCAACCGCGCCGCCTCACTCCTCGTCCTCGTCGGCGCCGCCGCAGGCTTCGCCGATGACCTCATACCCCAATCCGCCATCCAGGATTGGCTCTCCCGCCTAGGCCCCCAAACCGAACAATGGCTCAGCCAAAACCACCAGCTCCAATGGAAACCCATCCTCCTCCTCATCCTCATCGTCACCCTCGCCAGTGCCGCATTCTCCATCGCCGGCTCTGTCATCCTCTTCCATAACTTCACCCTGAAACGACGCGGCAATGACCTCTTCCGTACCTACGGCCTCCTCACCCGCCGCACCAGCAGCCTCCCCCGTCACCGCATCCAGCTGCTCGTCGTCGAAGAACCCCTCATCCGCCGTATCCTCAAACTCGCCCGCATCCGGGCCGATACCGCCACCCAACGCTCCAATAACCAGGAAGAACAAAAAGGCGGACGCGATGTCCTCGTCCCCCTCGCCAGAAAATCCAACCTGCCACTCCTCCTCCCCGAACTGTCACCCGAACTCCAAAACCTACCCCACCACTGGACCCGGGTCGCCCCCTGCGCCGTCCGCCGCGCAAATAGAAAATCCGCCCTCGCCATCCTCCTCATCACCCTCACCCTCGCCGCCGGCCCCCTCCAGTTCCTCACCCCCACCGCGCCACTCTACGCCCTCTGCCTCCTCCCCCTTATCCCCATCACCCGATGGATCAACCGACACGCCTACCAACACCTCGGCTTCGCCGATACTCAATCCGCCTTCCATACCCGACGCGGCTGGCTCAACCGCCTCACCCATAGCATCCCCGTCCGCAACCTCCAGGTCGTCACTCTCCACCAAAACCCCTGGGACCGACGACACCACGTCTATACCCTCAAACTCGATACCGCCGGACAATCCTACGCCGGCCACGCCCCCATGCTCCGTAACCTCCCGGCACACGACGCCACCAGCCTCGCCGCCTCCCTCGCCCAACGCGCCTCCCAAACCCGCTTCAGAACTTAAAGCCACCCACCCACCGTCCAGCCCACTGTAGCTCCGCCCCACTTGCACACCTCGCCCCTCCCCGATACAGTCCCGCCCATGGAGCCACTACTAAAGCTGCTGCACGAAGACGCCACGCTGAAACCCGAGCAGCTCGCCAAAATGCTCAACCTCACCACCAATGAGGTTCTCGACCGCATTAAACAACTCCAAGCCGATGGCTTCATCCTCGGCTACCGCGCCGTCGTCAATGAAGAGAAAATCGGCGTCGACCTCGTACGCGCCGTCATCGAGGTCAAAATCACCCCCGAACGCGGAGGCGGCTTCGATCGCCTCGCCGAACGCATCGCCAAACACACGGAGGTCGTCTCCTGCTACCTCATGTCCGGAGCCTACGACCTTCTCGTCGTCGTCGAAGGCGAAGACCTCCGCCAAGTCGCCCGCTTCGTCGCCGAGAAACTCTCCACCGTCCAAGGCGTCGTCTCCACCGCCACCCACTTCATGCTCCGCCCCTACAAGGAACAGGGCATCCTCATGGTCCCCGAAAAACACGAGGACCGTCTGGCCATCACCCCATAAACAAAAAAAGGCGGCCCCCGCAAAAACAGGGACCGCCCCGCAAAATACACAAGCCTAACCCAGCTGGCTCAACGCCTTGTCCAAGGCAGTATACAAAGCCTGCATGGTCTCGTCCGTCTCATCCCCCATGTTCGACAAACGGAAGGTCTTCCCCTTGATCTTCCCATAACCCCCGTCGATCAAAATCCCCTGCTCCTTCACCAGCTTCTGCAACCTCGCCACATCCACCTCACGCCCGCCCGGCTTCGCCCCGTTGTTGATACAACACAAACTCGCCGACTCCGCCCCCGCCTCAGGAAATAACGTAAACCCGTGCCCCGCCGCCCAATCCCGCGTCTTCTGGTTCAACCGCGCATGCCGCGCATACCGGTTCTCAACCCCCTCAGTGAAAATGTCGTCCAACTTCGACTCCAACGCATAAACATGCGCAATGCTCGGAGTGCTCGGCGTCATGTTCTTCTCCCCGTTCTTCTGAAACTCCAGCAAATCAAAGTAATACCCCCGGTCCGCCGCCTTCGAAGCCCGCTCCATCGCCGCCTCAGAACACGTGAATAAAGCCATCCCCGGCGGCATCGCCAATGCCTTCTGCGACCCCGTCAGCAATACGTCCAGCCCCAACCGGTCAAACTCCAGCTTCACCACCGAAAATGAACTCACGGAATCCACAATGAACATCACCTCCGGAAACCGCTTCTTCACCTCCGCCAACTCCTCAATCGGACTCATCGTCCCCGTCGAAGTCTCGTTGTGAATAAAGGTCAGCGCGTCAAACTCACCACTCTTTAAACGCTCCTCCACCATCTCCCCGCGGATCGCCGACCCCCAGGGCACCTGCAACGCCTCAGCCGGTTTCCCACACCGCTGCGCCACATCCAGCCACTTGTCCGAAAAAGCCCCGTTCATGCAGCACAACACCTTCTTCTGAACCAGATTCCTCAAGGAACCCTCCATCACCCCCCAAGCCGAGGACGTGCTGATAAAAACCTGCTGCTGAGTGTAAAACAACTCACGCAACCGCGGCTGAACCCGCGAATACAAATCCTGAAAACCTTGGCTGCGATGGCCAATCATCGGTTGGCAAAACGCTCGATACGTCTTCTCGCTGACGTCCACCGGCCCCGGTATATGCAGTTTCACGTGTCCCATAAGCCGCGGAAACTTCCACAGCTCTCCCCTTCTGGCAAGCGGTGAATTCAGTTTGCCTCCCATCCCACTCCCGCATACAAACTTATCTCGCATCTAATGTCCAAGACGCCCTCCATTAACATCATAACGGACCCCGCCTGCACGCAATACCACGCCCCAGGCCACCCCGAACGCCCCGAACGAATCCGCAAAACGATCCAAAAACTCCGCCGTCAACACGACCTCCACGTCGAATGGCTCAAACCCCAGCCCGTCGATGATAAAGTCCTCCTCCGCGCCCATAGCCCCGAATACCTCAAACGACTCGAAAAACAAGTCGACTTCGACCTCGATACCCCCGCCCACCCCCAAATCGCCCAACACGCCCGCCGTAGCGTCGGCGGCGCCCTCCGCGCCCTCCGCTGCGCACTCCGTAACAAACAGAGCTTCTCCCTCCTCCGCCCCCCCGGCCACCACGCCATACGCGAAGATGCCATGGGCTTCTGCTACCTCAGCACCATCGCCATCACCGCCCTCGCCGCCCGCGCCGCAGGTATCGAACGCGTCGCCGTCTTCGACTTCGATGTCCATCACGGCAACGGAACCGAAGCCATCCTCGTCGGCCGCCCAGGTATCGCCTTCTTCTCCATCCACCAGTTCCCCGGCTACCCAGGCACCGGCCGCCGCCACCGCGGCGATAATTGCTTCAATTACCCCATCCCCCCAGGCCTCCCAGCCCATGACTACCGCGACGTCGCCCTCGAAGCCCTCCGCGACCTCAAAGAATTCAACCCCGGCCTGATCGCTGTCTCCGCCGGCTTCGACGCCTACGCCCGCGACCCCCTCTGCCAACAACGCCTCGAAGCCGATGACTTCCACTGGCTCGGACAAACCCTGGCCAACCTCAATATCCCCATGCTCAGCCTGCTCGAAGGCGGCTACAGCGATGACCTCCCCGAACTCATCCTCGCCTACCTCCGTGGCCTCACCGGACTCCCCCTCCAACAAACCGCCCCCGAACCCACCGAAACCGACCCCTCCACCGAAGATGAAGACTCCTTCTGGGGCCTCAGTGACCTCCTGAAATAACCCCCTAAAACCCCGCCAACCCCTCATTGAATAGCTTCACCCCACCCGGCAACTCCACCCGCAATACCTCACCAGCACGATTCACCAACATCACCACCTCATACCCCCCCTGCCACCGCCCCCTCAGCCGGTAAACCCGAATCCGCGAATTCCCAAACGGCATCCAACCCAGCTCAGCTACCCACTCCATCCCCCCTCCCCCCAAGGAATCCAACGGCACCAACGACAAAAACGGCTCCGCCACCCCGCCTAATACACCCAAAACCTCCCGCGGATCCCCAGCCTCCGCCAGTAAAACCCGGTCCTCCATGGTGACCTCCGGCGTCTTCACAGACCAAGTCAACTCCCCCAAAGCCCGGTCCGCCCCCAGCTTCAACTGCAATTGCCGGTTGCCCCCCTGAATGCTCACACTCTCCCAGTCCCGCCCCACCCCCAGCCGTAATACCACATCCAACCTCAGCCCCGCACCCCCAGACGGCGGCGTCAAGTTCCCCTCCAACCTCACCTCCAAACTCCGCTCCCCACCCACCATCCCCTGCGGAATATACCCCTCAGAATACACCGACTGCGTCTCCTCCCCCGGATCCGGATACCAATGCAGAAATCCCGCCGTCTTCCCCTGATACCGCAACTCCAACGTAGACGCATCCGGCGAAGTCAACAGTTTCTCCACCACCACATCCACCGAAACCGGAGTCCCCCCCCCCTCAATCCCACCATACTCCCGCCGCCATAACAGCAGGTTCATCACCACCCAAAACACCGTCACCCCAATAAAAATAAACCGGCCCATCAGCGCTGCGGAATCTTCAGCCTCTGCCCAATCTGTAAACTCGAAGGCCTCACCTCAGGATTCAATCGCTGTAGCTCCGCCACCGATAAACCCGCCCTCTTCGCCAAATTGTAAAAGGTGTCCCCCTTCCGCACCGTGTAATACTGAATGGATGCCGGCCTCGCAGGCTCCACCAGACCCCGCTGCATCCCACCCGTGCCCGGCACCTCGCGCTGCACCAACTCACCCCCACCACCACCCGATGCACCACCCAACCGCGCAGACCCACCACCACCCTCCGGCACCACCTCCCGCTCCGGCACCCGCCCGCTACCCTCCGGAACCTCAGCAGTCCGCACCCCACTACCACCACCCCGCTGCGCCTCGCTCACCGCCACCTCAAGCCCCGCACTCCTCGCCTTCTCTGCCTCCAAGGCCTCACTCACCCGCTCCAACTTCTCCCGCAAATCCTTGTTCGCCGCCGTCAGCCTCTCCATCTCCTCAAACTCATGCCCCGACAACAACCCACCCAATGCAATCTCCTTCGCAATCTCCTGCTTGCAGATCAATTGCACCTGCTCCAACACATCCCCACGTATCGTGCTGTTCGTCCTCGACTGGTCATCCATCGCCCCAAACCGCTTCAGATGATACAACGCACTCACGTAATCCCCCAAATTCTCGAAATATAAATACCCCAACTCCTGATGCGCCGCCGCCGAGTCCGGATGCTGCCTCAACAACTCCAAAAAGACCTCCTCAGCCCGGCTGTAAAGATGCCGCTCACGAAAATCCCTCCCCCGCTCCAATGCCGCCAATACACCCGCAGAGTCATCCACCGGCCGCTTGCAGCCTGCACCCAGCCAAACCACAAACATGACCCCAATAAACCAACCTGAAAATCGCAGCAGTCCCATAAGCCAACACCTTCAATAATGTGCGGACAACCTACCCCGCACCGCCTCAATCCTGCAAGCACACCCGTATTTCCATATCGCACTACCACCATCCCATTGCTACCCTGCACCCCATGCAAAACCCCTCCCCCACCACACCCCATTCCTCCCGTCGCCACTTCCTCAAAAACTCAACCCTCACCCTCGCCGCCGCCAGCGCCGCCTCCCAACTCCCCTTCATCATCACCTCACACGCCGCCGCCGATGACCCCATCCGCGTCGGCGTCATCGGTTGTGGCGGCCGCGGAACCGGCGCCGTCCTCAATATCCTCGGAGCCGCCACCAACGTCATCTACCCCTCCAGCGGCTACCACACCGAAGACGTCAAATCCGGCGCCTCAGCCACCCGCAAGAACGTCGAAGTCGTCGCCCTCGCCGACCTCTTCCCCGACCGCCTCGCCTCCTGCCGCGAAAACCTCAAGAACCTCGCCGAACCCATCATCATCCGCGAAGACCACTGCTTCACCGGCTGGAACGCCGCCGAACAACTCCTCGCCCTCGCCGACGTCAATTACGTCATCCTCGCCACCCCCCCACACTTCCGCCCCGCACAACTCATGGCCGCCATCCAAGCCGGTAAACACGTCTTCATCGAAAAACCTGCCGCCGTCGATCCCCAAGGCGCACGCCTCGTCATCGAAGCCGGTGAACTCGCCAAACAAAAAAGCCTCGGCATCGCCGCCGGAACCCAACGCCGCCACCAAACCAGCTACCTCGAAACGATCAAACGCCTCCAAGACGGCGCCATCGGCGATGTCGTCGAAGCCCGCGCCTACTGGAACGGCGGCGAAATCTGGGTCATCGACCGTAAACCCGGCTGGTCCGATATCGAATGGCAGCTCCGCAACTGGAACTACTTCACCTGGCTCGGCGGTGACCACATCGTCGAACAACACGTCCATAACCTCGATATCATGAACTGGGTCCTCCAGGCCCACCCCGTCCGCGCCACCGGCCTCGGCGGACGCCAAGCCCGTACAGCCGCCGTCAATGGCCACATCTACGACCACTTCGCCGTCGAATTCGAATACGCCAACGGCGTCCGTATGTTCAGCCAATGCCGCCAGATGAATAACTGCGACAATAAAGTCGAAGAAGCCGTCCTCGGCACCAAAGGCTCCAGCAACTGCAGCAACTGGATCCAACCCGCCGACGGCAGACCCTGGCGCTTCCGGGGCCCCAACCCCAACCCCTACGAACAGGAACACGTCGACCTCATCAATAGCATCCGCCAAGGCAACCCCATCAACGAAGCCCGCAATATCGCCGAATCTACCCTCACCGGTATCATGGGCCGCGAATCCGCCTACAGCGGCAAAACCATCACCTGGGACCAAATCTGGAACTCCACCCTCAAACTCGGCCCCCAATCCTATTCCTTCGGAGACTTCCCCACCCCACCCGTCGCCATCCCCGGAAAATATGAACTGAGCTGACCATTTGCGGGATCAGCCCCCGAGGACTACGTTGTTCGTGAACCCACCCCACGAACTATGAGCGACACGCTATTCCTCGAAAGGTGCCAGAGCTACATCGATTGCCACCTGCAACGCCCCCGCGCCTCCCTCCACCCCACCCTCCAGGTCGCCCCCTCCATCACCCTGTCCCGCCAAACCGGGGCAGGGGGTATCACCACCGCCGAACACCTCGCCGCCTGGCTCACCCAATACGCCCCAGACCCCCACGGCTGGACTGTCTTCGACAAAAACCTCGTCAGTAAAGTCCTCGAAGATAGCAAACTCCCCTCCCGTATCGCCCAGTTCATGCCCGAGGACAAAGTCTCCAGTATCTCCGATGCCATGGAAGAACTCCTCGGCCTCCACCCCGCCTCCTGGAAACTCATCCGCCGCACCACCGAAACTATCCTCCAACTCGCCGAACTCGGCCACGCCATCCTCGTCGGCCGCGGCGCCAACGTCATCACTCAACACCTCAAAAATGTCGTCCACGTCCGCCTCATCGGCAGCACCCACCAACGCGCCGAACGCATCATGAACCTCCACAAAATCACCCGAAACGCCGCCACCGCCTTCATCCGTAAAACCGATGCCGGACGCCAACGCTACCTCAAAAAATATTACGGTGCCGACGTCAACGACCCCCTCCTCTACCACCTCACCATCAATACCGACGAAATCCCCGAAACCGAGGCCGCCTGCATCATCGGTAATTGGCTGATCCGCAAATTCTACCCCGCCTATACCCCCGCCAGCCTCACAAACACCCAGGCCTAACCCCACCCCCACAACCCTACTTCAACGCAGCCCAAACCCGATGCACGTCATCGTGGTCGTCCAACGCCTGCAAAAATTCACCCACCTCAGCCCGCTGCTCCTCGCTCAACGCCGGAAAACTCTTCGCCATATACCCCAACTCACTCGTCACCACCGTCCACCCGTGCCCGCTCAACCATTGCGACACAGGATGCACCGCCGACCGGTCGGTAATAAACCTCGCCCCCTTCGCCCCCTCAGGAATGTCATCGTTCTCCTCCGAGGTCAGCCCCTCCACCTCGTCCGCACCCGCCTCAATCGCCGCCTCCTCCATATCCACACCCCCATCCGCAATGTGCGCCTCCACTAAACCCACACAATCAAACAAAAACTTGTTGCTCCCAGTCGTCCCTAACTGGCCGTCCCGAAATAATACCCGCACCTCCGGCGCCGTCCGGTTCGGATTGTCCGTGTAAACCTCCACAATCACCGGAACCTTGTGCGGCGCATACCCCTCAAACACCACGTGGTCCATCACCATCTTGTCCCCACCCGTCCCCGCACCCTTCGCCACCGCACGCTCAATCACGTCCCGCGAAACACTCTCCTTCCTCGCCTTCTCAATCGCCGCAGCCAACCGCGCGTTCAAAGCCGGATCCGCACCCCCCATCTTCGCCGCCACGGAAATCTCCCGCACCAGCTTGCCCGTCACTTGTGCCTTCTTCAAAGAAGCGACCGCCCGCTTCGCATGTAACCATTGACGTCCCATATAGGACGACACAGTTAGCAGCTGCCCCGCCCGCTGACAATCCCCCTCTCCTTACCTCAACCGCTCCAGGATCTCCCTGAAATCCCCCGGCCAAGGTGCCTCAAACTCCATCCGCCGCCCATCCCCTGGATGCAAAAACGCCAGCCTCCACGCATGTAACATCTGACGCCCCGCCCGCACCCCCACCTCCCCCTCCAACCGACGGTTCTGCCTCGCCCCATATACCTCATCCCCCACCAACGGACACCGGATGTGCTTGAAATGAACCCGAATCTGATGCGTCCGCCCCGTGTGCAACCGCACCTCCACTAAACTCGCCTCCGGCAAACGCTCCAACGTCCGATACTCCGTCCACGCCTCCCGACCTCCACCCCCCTCCGTCACCGCCATCCGCTTCCGATGCGTCGGATGCCGGCCAATCGCTACCCGAATCTCCCCCGACTCCGGCAGCGGATGCCCCACCACCAACGCCACGTAAACCTTCTCCACCTCCCGCCCCGCAAACTGCCCCGATAACGCCAGATGCGTCGCATCATCCTTCGCCACCACCAAACACCCGCTCGTGTCCAAATCCAGCCGATGCACAATCCCCGGCCGCTCCACCCCGCCAATCCCACTCAAACATCCACGACAATGATGCAGCAACGCGTGCACCAACGTCCCCCTGTCATGCCCCGCCGAAGGATGAACCGCCATCCCCGCCGCCTTGTTCACCACCAGCAAGTGCTCGTCCTCATACAACACCTCCAACGCAATCTCCTCCGCCTCCACCCCCAGCGGCTCCGGCGGCGGCCAGTCAATCGTCACCACCTCACCCGCCCTCGGGACATGCGTCGGCTTCACCACCCGACCACCCACACGTAAATGCCCCTGCAAAATCAAACGCTGAAATGCCCCGCGCGATAAATGCGGAAAACGCTCGTGCATCCAACGATCCAGCCGCTCCCGCGGCCGCGTCACCTCCACCACCAAACTCGTCCGCTCACCCTCGCTCATCGCCGTGCCTGCCTGCCTCTCCCTCGAATTCCCTGCCACCAATACAAACCCGCCCCCGCCGCCATCAATACCATCGCAATCGGCTGCGCCGGCGTCACCCAACCACCCCAAATCCGCTCCCCATAATCACCCCGGAAAAACTCCACCAAAAATCGCACCAGACCGTTGCCCATCAAATACACCGCAAAAACCTGCCCCTCAAATCCCTTGCGCCGATACAACCACGCCAACCCCCCATACAACATCAAACCCGCAAACCCCTCATACAATTGCGTCGGATGCAGCCACTCCGGATGCGTCTCATGCCCCTCCGGAAACTGCACCGCCCACGGCAAACTACAAACCCTCCCGTAACAACAACCATTCATCAAACAACCCAACCGGCCAAAAAAATAACCCATCGCAACGCTCGGAGCCAAAACGTCCGCCATCTTCCACACCCCCAGCCGCTTCACCCAACAGTAAATCACATGCGCCAACGCCGACCCCATCAACCCCCCGTAAAAGACCAGCCCCCCTTTCCGTATCATGAATACATCCCAAATCGGCCCACCCGCAAATTGCTCCCGCCAATAACTCACCACAAACAAGATCCGCGCCCCCACCACCGCCCCCAAAATCAACCATGGCCCCAAATCCGCCACCCGCTCCGAAGATACCCCCGTCAATGGCGCCCGCCGACTCGCCGTCCATAAACCCGCCAAAAATGCCACCGCCACCAAAACCCCATACCAGTATATGGTAAACCCACCCAAATCTATCGCCACAGGATGCATCGTCCCCCAAACCTACCCAGCCCCCGCCTCCCTTGTCCCGCCAAATTCCAGCCCAATAAAATCGACATGCCCCACCAAAAAAGCCCAGCATCCGCGCCCCGGTTCCAGACCCAGCCAAACCCCATGTCAAGTCGCACCCCACCACTGCCATCCTTCCTGCGCCGAACCGCCCTCGTCCTCACTCTCCTCACCCTCACGGTGCCCTGGAACGCCGAAAAACTCCTCGCCTCATCCGCCGGACCTCTCCCCCTCTGGGTCTGCTACGCCCTCGCCGCCAGCACTCTCCTCGCCCTCACCACCTCCATCCTCGCCCAAAAATGGTGGCCCGATACCGATCATAACCAGCCCAGCCAACCAACCCGCAAACCCACACCCCGCTAGCCGATGCCCGGCACCTACCAAACCGATAACCGGATCTGGCTCCTCCTCGCCGCCTACTCCCTCTTCCTACTCGCCATCGGATGGCTGGGACGCCGCGCCCGAACCTCCAGCAACTCCCTCAGCGACTTCTACCTCAGCGCCCGCTCCATGAGCCTGTGGGTCCTGCTCCCCACTCTCTACGCCACCCAATACAGCGGCAATACCATGGTCGGCTTCACCGCCAAAGCCTACCGCGACGGATTCACGCTCCTCGTCAGCGTCACCTTCATGATGGCCGTCATCCCCGTCTACCTCCTCTATGCCCCGCGCCTCTTCCAACTCAGCCGCCAACACGAGTTCATCACCACTGCCGACTTCATCCACTGGCGCTTCAAAAACCGCCTGCTCACCTCCCTCGTCTCCATCTCCGGCATCATTGCGATGTCCAATTTTATCATCACCAACCTCAAGGCCATCGGCGTCATGACCCACGCCGCCACCGGGGGACACACCCCAGCCTGGATCGGCATCACCTTCTTCGCCGTCATCATCCTCCTCTACGAAACCCTCGGCGGACTCCGCAGCGTCGCCTGGACCGACGTCATCCAGGGCCTCGTCCTCTTCCTCGGCTGCCTCATCATCTTCGGCGTCGTCATCGCACAGGCCGGAGGACCCACCCACCTCCTCCAGCAAATCCAGTCCGCCGCACCCCAGTTCTGGACACCACCCAATACCCAGGCCCAAATCGAATGGCTCAGCACCATCCTCATCATCGCCATCGGCATCGCCCTCTACCCCCACGCCATCCAACGCATCTATGCCGCCCGCTCCAGCCGCGAACTCAAACGCGCACTCCAAATCATGGTCTTCCTCCCCCTCCTCACCACCCTCCCCATGCTCACGGTCGGCTGGATCGGACGTATCCGCTTCCCCAACCTCGATACCGCCGCCAGCGAAAGCATCACCATGAACCTCCTCCAAACCATCGCCTACGAAAACCCAGCCGCCTCCTGGGTCGTCTTCCTCTTCCTCGCCGCCGTCTTCTCCGCCATCATGTCCACCGTCGACTCCGCCCTCCTCTCCATCTCCTCCATGCTCACCCAGGACCTCTACCGCCCTGCCAGACGCCAGAACACCGAATCCCAACTCTCCCGCTTCGGAACCTTCTCCAGCATCGCCGTCATGGCCATTACCGTCCTCATCTCCATCTTCCTCGATAAATCCATCTTCAAAATCATCGAGATCAAACTCGAGCTCCTCGTCCAAATCGCTCCCGCCATCCTCCTCGGCCTCCATTGGCCCAACCTCCGCCCCCGCCCCGTCCTGCTAGGCCTCATCGCCGGCCTCGCCACCTCCCTCTTCTTCGTCCTCGGCAGCACCTTCGGACCCGACAACTTCATCCCACGCAAACCCCTGGGCCTCCACGCCGGCCTCGTCGGCCTCCTCACCAACCTCACAGTCCTCACCCTCTCCCAATCCCGCCAACGCTAGCCACCCGCCCCCCGTAGCCCCCTGACGCCCCACCCCAACAGCGGCTCAGACCTTCTATTCATAACCCACTCCCCGGCAACCCCTTATACTTTTCCAGACCTT
>JBJOII010000071.1:0-23552 GCA_046047235.1 Verrucomicrobiota bacterium
CTTCCCGGGTGCCCTCTGCCCCAAAACATCCGCCCACAAAAATAAACCCGCCAAAACCCGCCGCATCCAAGTCAGCCCGGAGCGTTTTGAGACGGTCTCAGCAGCGTGACCCTACCGTAATGACAATTCCACCAGCCTCGCACACGTAGGGCCGCGGCTTGTCCTGGCGTAGCTCGCAGAGCGAAGACGGATGCCGCGCGGCCGCCAACCCATTGTAGCCACCCTCTTCACTCTCCCCTCTTCCCTCTCCCTGCGGTCCGCCACGCGGACCGCAACACCTCACCAAATGCTCGCACCGCGCTCTGCGCTTCCCGCTTCCCGCTTTGCCCCGAGCGCAGCTCAGTGCTTCAACGCATTGATACGAGAGTGCATCTCCTCAAAAAATGCCCCGATCACCGGCGTCAGCTTCCCCGTCCACATCGCCCCATACGTCACCGGCGCAAAATCCCCCAACCGCACAACCCGGATCTTCGGCGAATACGTATACCCCGGTATGTCCACATACAACCCCACCCCATACCCGTAGGCCACATACGTCTCAATCAACGATAACGAACTCACCTCAATCCGCGGCTGCCACTCCAATCCCTTCCGACCCAGCTCCTGCTGGAACTGCCGCGGGATCGACTCCGTCGGCGGTAAACAAATCAACGCCTCATCAATCGGATCCCGCTTCCACAAATCCTCGGCCGACCTGATCCTGCTCTGCTTGTTCACCAACAATACCAGATCCAATTCCAAAAACGGCTTCACGCTCAGACCCGCTGGAGCCTTCCCATCCAATACGGTCACCGCTAAATCCAATTCCTGCTCCCGCAACCACGCCTCCAACTGCGGCGCATGCCCCTCCCGCAAACTGAACTTCACCCCGGGAAACCGCTCCCGCACCCTCAACAACAACTCCGGCAAATGATCCCGTAACAAAATCCCCGACCCACCCATCCTGAGCTGCAAACTGTTCCCCCGCATCTCATCTTCCAACCCCGGTAACCCATCAAAGAACGGACGTATAAACCCAAACAACTGCTCCCCGGACGGCGTCAACGTAAACGGCCGACGCTGAAACAACGTCACCCCCAAATGATCCTCCAACTGCAAAATCTGCGCGCTCACCGCCGGCTGCTGAATCCCATATGGCATGTTCCGCACCGCCTCGCTAATCCCCCGATGCCGCGCCACATAATAAAACAACTCCAAATGATGTATGTTGAACATGATCGCTCCACGCCTAACCCACCGCGATCCAGCTTCTACCACCCCACCCCACCCCTGACAACCCCAAGCCCAGCCACTCAGTTCGCAGCCGACATTGAACAGCGAGCCGACCCCCTCCAATCCAATACCACGCTGGAACCAGCCCCCACCCAAAAAAACGGGCGACCCTCAGGTCGCCCGTGTTCTTCATCCTGATGCAGGAAATCCGCGGAGCAAGATCACTCCCGCCAACCACGACTACCGACGCCCAGAGCGCCGTCCATACACCCCAAGACCCACTAAACCCAATCCAAACAACCCCAGCGTCGCCCCGCCGTCGGGAACCGAGGTCGGCAAGATACTTGTCGTAACGAACAAGCTCGTATCGAAACTAAGGGGTCCGCTTGAAGACTTAAGAGACGCAATACCTGAGTTGATACCCAGCTCTGCCAACGTGGTGTTGTTCCAGGTAATAGTTGAAATCACAGGACCCGATTGAGTCGTCAACAAATTAAACATCCCCAGGGAATAGTTCAATATGCTCCCGGAAAGGGATATAAACTCCCCGGTGGCAGAGTCCCCGTATGAAAAGGTCGTGAAACCTAAATTCGGAGCCGACGAAGACGCTCCCGTAAACGCGGCCCAAGTCGAAGATGTGAGATCGGACTTATCCCGTGGGTTCAGGAAAAAGCCCCCCGCACTACCACCAAACCCGATAAAGTTCGGACCAGTCGAGGTCGTTGAATTACTACTCTCCTGAACCCACGAGCCAGACGCCGTAAAGTCGGCAGGATCCAAGGTAATCGTCCCCGTGACCCCCGCACCGGATTCCACGAAATCCATTAAAACGGCGGCGTCCATCTTCGGACATAAAAGGACTCCCCCTGCTAACAGTGTCGTGAGTAATAGTGAGTTTTTCATGACTGATGTGTTTGTGATTCGGTGAATATTTCGATGCCGCACTTCTTGCGACACTGCTGGCAGAACACCCTACATGCCAACATAGATACGGAAATGATACTAGTCCTATGCAACCACCTCTCCACCAGTGAGTTCCGTTCTGGATTAATTCAATCGAAGAATCCCTCCAACTCAATACGACGCTGACTTTATGTAAATGACACCGACACACCAGCTCCAAAAGGGCCGGAAAAGCATCCTAAACCACAACGCTAAACCTTGGACACCAATCCCTTACAACGCATCCAGTAGAAAGTGTAAACTATTCCGACGCACTTTACACACCGCCCCCCCCCACCAACCACCAACCACCAACCACCAACCACCAACCACCAACCACCAACCACCAACCGCCAACCGCTTACCCCTTGCCGCTCCGCGCTCGTCCCTTTCCCACCACAGGACTTGACTGCCTCCCCAACACCAGTACAAACCTCCCTGCCCAACCCGTTGGCCTATCCGGACGCACCCAAGCACCGGCCCAACCCAACGGAAGGACCAAGCAACATGCTAAAGCCACTCCAAGGCAAAACTGCCTTCATCAGCGGCGGATCTCGCGGCATCGGCCGCGCGATCGTGAAAAAACTCGCAGCCTCCGGCTGCGATATCGTGATGACCTACCACACCGCCGGCGATGAAGCCGAAGCGGTCTGTGCCGAAATCCAGCAACTCGGCCAACGCAGCCTCGCCATCCAAACCGACGTCAGTGACCCCGCCAGCGTCAAGGAAGCCTTCGAAACCTGCGCCCAAGACTTCCCCACCATCGATTTCCTCATCTCCAACGCCGCCATCGGCGTCCTCAAACCCGCCCTCCAACTCAATCTCAAACACTGGCGCCGCTGCCTCGAAACCAACGCGCTCGCCGTCAACCTCCTCGCCCAACAAGCCGTCCCCAGAATGCCCAAAGGCGGACGTATCCTCGCCCTCTCCAGCCTCGGCGCCACCCGCGCCATACCCGACTACGCCTTCATCGGCGCCTCCAAAGCCGCCCTCGAAGCCATGATCCGTAGCCTCGCCCAGGAACTCGGCCCTCAAGGCATCAGCGCCAATGTCGTCAGCGCAGGGGTCGTCGATACCGATGCCCTCAAATACTTCCCCCACCGGGAACAACTCCTCGAGGAATACGCCCGCCGAACCCCCCTCGGCCCCACCCTCAACCCGGATCAGGTCGCCGACGCCGTGTACTTGCTCTGCCTGCCGGAAGCCGCCATGATCACCGGCCATACTTTGGTCGTAGATGGCGGATACTGCATCTCAGGATGAGCAACCCAGCTTTCCATAACGCCGGCCTCGCCGGAAAAACCGTGATCGTCACCGGCGGTAGCCGCGGCATCGGCCGCGCCATCGTCGAAACCCTCGCCCACGCCGGCGCCGACGTCACCTTCACCTACCTCTCCAATCAAGAGGCCGCCCAAGCCGTCGTCACCGCCAACCCCAATACCCACATCACCCCCGAAGAAGTCGACGTCCGAAACTCCTCCCAGTGCGCCGCCTTCATCGAAAAAATCGTCGACCGCACAGGCCAACTCGACATCCTCGTCAATAACGCCGGGATCATCCGCGACAACACGCTCGCCCTCCTCGAAGACGACGATATCCAGGCCGTCCTCGATACCAACGTCACCGGCGTCTTCAATATGGCCCGCGCCGCCGCCCCCTACTTCATCTCCCAACGCAGCGGAAAAATCATCAATATCAGCTCCGTCTCCGGCGAAAAAGGCGGACGCGGCCAAACCCCCTACGCCGCCAGTAAAGGCGCCATCAACGCCCTCACCAAATCCCTCGCCGTCGAACTGGCACCCCGCGGTATCACGGTCAATGCCGTCGCACCCGGGGTCATCGAAACTGAAATGTCCCGCGACGTCCGCGAACGCGCCGGTGACCAGGTCCTCAGCCGAATCCTGCTCCGACGCTACGGTAAACCCGAAGATATCGCCCACGCAGTCGCGTTCCTCGCCTCCCAGTGGGCCAACTATATCACCGGAGAAATCCTGCACGTCGACGGCGGCTTTAAAATGGAGTAAATCAGCATGAGCGAAATCGAAATCAAACCCGAAGAAATCCAAGCCATCTTCCCCAAAGTAGCCGAAGCCGTCGCCGACGCCATCGGCTGCGAACCCGAAGAAGTCAAACTCGACTCCTCCCTCATCGACGACCTCGGTGCCGAGTCCATCGACTTCGTCGATATCATCTTCCGGCTCCAACGCCTCTTCCAAGTGAAGATCCCCCGCGGCAAAATCGTCGAGGAAGCCCGCGGCGACCTCTCGGAAGCCGACTTCGAGAAAAGCGGCACCGTCACCGATGCCGGCCTCGAACGCCTCAAATCCTTCCTGAGCGAAGTCCCCGCCGACCGCTTCAAATCCCCCCTCAGCGTCGCCGACGTCCCCCGCCTCTTCACCATCGAGACGTTCTGTAAACTCGTCATCCGCCAACAACGCGCCGCCGCCAGCGAATCCAGCGCATCCTAATCCGACCAGCCGATCAACGCCGTCGCCGCCTCCATGCAGCACCATTTTCGGGCCTTTTCGTTCGTAGACCGGATCACGCGCATCGAGGCCGACGGCCAGGTCCACGGCCATTACCAAATCCCCGCAGGGATCGACGCATTCCCGTCATCCCTCGCCTCAGAAGCCCTCGGCCAACTCGCCGCCTGGGCCGCCATGGAACAAGTCGACTTCTCCCACCGCCCCCTCGCAGGCATCGCCGGCCAAGTCGAACTGCTCTCCACCCCGCAACCCGGCCAACTGCTCGACCTCGAAGTCCACCTGGAATCCGTCGACGCAGACTCAGTCGTCTACTCCGGCCTCGCCTCCGCCAACGGCCAACCCGTCGTCCGCCTCTCCGATTGCGTCGGCCCCATGCTCCCCGTCGAAGACTTCGACAACCCCACCGACGTCCGCCAACGCTTCCAACTCATCCGCCAACAAGGCGCCCAGCCCGGTGCCTTCCATGGCCTGCCCGCCATCCTGCCCCAACCCGAACCCTTCACCCCCAACCAACCCCTCCACGCCACTCTCGAAGTGCCCCCAGCCTCCTCCCCCTTCTTCGCCGACCACTTCCCGCGTAACCCCGTCTTCCCCGGCACCCTCCTCGTCCACGCCAACCTCCAGCTCGCCCAACACCTCGCCAACCAACTCACCCCACCCCACAACCAGTCCGCCTGGCACATCCAAACGATCTCCGGCGTCAAACTCCGCAGCTTCACCAGCCCAGGAACCCAACTCCAACTCGAAGCCACCAACACAACACTCTCCCCCAACTCCCTCACTCTCCAAATCACCACGCGCAACCAACGCCGCACGGTCTGCGCCGCAACGGTCGAATTCACCCCCCATGAATAAACCACGCCGAGTCGCTATCACTGGCGTAGGAATGGTCACCCCGGTCGGCCTCAACGCCACGTCCACCTGGAACAACCTCCTCGCCTCCCAAAGCGGTATCCGCAAAATCCAAGGCTTCGATGCCTCCGGCTTCCCCACCCAAATCGGCGCCGAAGTCAAAGGCTTCAACCCTGATTCCCTCCCCGGTGACCGTAAACTCCTCAAATACGCCGCCCGCGCCCACCTCTTCGCCTTCAGCGCCGCCGAGGAAGCCCTCGCCGATGCCGGTATCCGGCCCACCCCCCAAACCGCCAACCGCTGGGGCTGCTCCCTCGGCGCAGGCATGATGGGCGTCACCTACGAAGAACTCGAAACGGTCCAGCGCGTCTGCGCACCCCAAGGCGAATTCCAACCCGAGAAACTCACCTCCCCGGAATTCCCCGTCGACCCCGTCGCCTTCTGCCGCACCCAAACCAACGCCGGCCTCGCTATCGTCACCCAACGCTTCGGTATCCAAGGCTACGCCACCGCAGTCCATACCGCCTGCGCCTCCGGCGGCCAAGCCGTCGGCACCGCCCTCAAAATCCTCCGCCGCGGCCTCGCCGATTGCGTCCTCACCGGCGGATTCGACTCCATGCTCAACCCCATGGGCCTCTCCGCCTTCTGCCTCCTCGGTGCCCTCTCCACAGATAACGACAACCCCGAACGCGCCAGCCGCCCCTTCGATGTCACCCGAAACGGCTTCGTCCTCGGCGAAGGCGCCGGCTTCCTCGTCCTCGAAGACTGGGATCACGCCCAACAACGCGGCGCCCGTATCTACGCCGAACTCGCCGGCGACGGCAACTCCCTCAGCTCCTACCGCATCACCGATTCCCACCCCTCCGGCGATGGCCCCATCCAAGCCATGCACCAGGCCCTCCATGACGCCCAGCTCACCCCAGCAGATATCGACTACATCAACGCTCACGGCACCTCCACCCCCATGAACGACCGCAGCGAATGCGCCGCCATCCGCTCCGTCCTCGGTGACCACACCAGCCGCGTCTCGGTCAGCTCCACCAAAAGCTGCATGGGCCACCTCATCGCCGCCGCCGGCGCCGTCGAAGCCGGTGTCTGCGCCCTCGCCATCCATCACGGCATCGCCCCAGTCAATGCCAACTGGGCCGAACCCGACCCCAATTGCGACGTCAACCTCGTCCTCAAGGAACCTAAACACCAACCCATCCGCGCGATCCTCTCCAACTCGCTCGGCTTCGGCGGATCCAATAGCTGCCTCGCCTTCCGCCACCCCAATGGAGGTGCCCAATGACCCCACGCCAAATCGTCTTCACCGGCACCGGAGCCATCTGCGGCGCCGGCCATACCCCCAAGGAAATCTGGCAAACCCTCCTCTCCGGCCAGTCCGCCATCGGACCCCTCACCCGCTGGGACCCCACCACCTGGTCCGTCAAACAAGCCGCAGAAATCACCGGCATCACCCCACGCCAGCTCGTCGAAGATCGCCGCCTCCATAAAATGCTCTCGCGCTCCGACCTCTACGGCCTCTACGCCGCTACCTCCGCCCTCCAACAATCCAACCTCACCACCCACCGCGATACGCTCAGCCCCGAAGCCGCCACGCTCTTCAATGACCGTAGCGGTGTCTTCGCCGGCTCCGGCGGCGCCGCCTACTCCCATAATTACGACTTCCTCCCCGCCATCGCCGAAGCCCAAGGCTCCCTCCATAAGTTCGGCACAGAACACAGCACGCTCGTCGACCCCCTCTGGCTCCTCCGCCACCTCCCCAATAACGTCGTCTGCCACGTAGGGATCCGCTCTGGCTTCAAAGGCACCAACGCCTGCATCACCAACCAGTGCGCCGGTGGCCTCCTCGCCGTCATCGAAGCCGCCGAAGCCATCCTCAATCACGAAGCCGACCGCGCCACCACCACCGGCCACGACTCACCCCTCGACGCCGAAACGTTCCTCCATTACCAAAACCTCGGCCTCCTCAGCCCAGATACGCTCCGCCCCTTCGATACCCAACGCTCCGGCACCATCTTCGGCGAAGGCGCCGCCTCCCTCGTCCTCGAAACCAAAACCGACGCCCAACAACGCAACACCCCCATCCTCGGTGAATACCTCGGATCCGGCTGCACCACCGAAGCCACCGGCGTCGTCGAAATCCGTCCCGACGGCGATGGCCCCGCCCGCGCCATCCAACTCGCCCTCGAAAACGCCAATCTCTCTCCCGACGATATCGGCTTCATCGTCACCCACGGCAATGGCACCCGCACCTCCGATGCCTCCGAAGCCGCTGCCATCCAATCCATCTGGCCCCATAACCCTCCCCCCATCACCGCCTTCAAATGGGCCTTCGGCCACCTCATCGCCGCCGCCGGAACCATGGACCTCGTCCTCACTCTCCTCGCCCTCCAACACAACACCGTCCCCGCCATCACCCCCACACGCGAAATCGACCCCGCCTTCAACCACCTCCCCTTCACCACCCAAACCACCCAGCCCCGCTCCAATACCGCCATCGTCCTCTGCCGCGGCTTCGGCGGGATGAACGTCGCCGTAGCCGTCCGCGCCGGCACACCCGCCGACGCCCAATGATCCCCGCCAACAACTACCCCACCCAAACCATCGATACGGTCCAGGTCGACCGCATGGAACGCCTCCTCCATGCCGCCGACCCCCAACACCTCACCGACTTCTTCAGCCCCCAGGAACTCGCCGACGCCGGACATGGCCCCGGCCGCGCCGCCTCCCTCGCCGCACGCTTCGCCGCCAAGGAAGCCTGCCTCAAACTCTTCCCCCGCGAAACCTCCCTCGGCCGTATCGACCTCTACGACTTCGCCATCCACCGCGGCCCCGTCGGCGCCCCCGCCGTCCACCCCAGCCCCGTCGCCCGCGCGGTCATGGACCAACACCGGGTCCGGGAAATCCACGTCTCCCTCACCCACTCCCGCGAGTCCGCCACCGCCACCGTCCAAGCCCAACCCAACCCCATCCACGTCCCCTGGTACGGCAAAGCCCTCTACAAAATCTTCCCCTACCGACGTCAAGTCGTCCTCGGCAACCTCCGCCGCGCCTTCGGCCAAACTCTCCCCGAATCCGAAATCGTCCGCATCGCCCAAGCCTACTCCGGCCACTTCCTCAAATTCCTCTACGAATTCTTCCGCCTACCCTTCATGTCCAAGGCCAAACGCCAGGCCTGGATCCGTATCGAGAATATCGAGTCCCCCGTCAACGCCCACAACCAGGGCAAAGGCATCATCCTCCTCACCGGCCACTACGGTAATTTCGAAGTCGCTACGGTCGCCGGTATCGGCCAGTTCCCCCAATACAAAGGCGTCTTCTACTTCGTCCGACGCCCCCTCAAACCCGAACTCCTCAATAAATTCGTCAAATGGCGCTTCCGCCGCGCCGGCTTCGGCACCCTCCCCCAACGCGGCTCGCTCGACGCCATCCTCGACCTCCTCAACCAAGGCGCCATCATCGTCTACCCCTTCGACCAACACGCCGTCGCCAAAGACGGCGTCACTGTCGACTTCTTCGGCCACCCCGCCGGCACCCACAAAAGTGTCGCCCTCCTCGCCCTCTCCACCGGCGCCCCGGTCATCCCGGCCTCCAGCTGGCGCGAACCCGATGGCTCACACGTCCTCCGCTTCGAAGACCCCATCCCCACCATCCAACACGAAAACGTCAGCGAAGCCATCCGCCTCAATACCCAAGCCTATAACGACGTGCTCGAACGCCTCGTCCTCCGCCACCCGGAACAGTGGATCTGGATGCACAAACGCTGGAAACCCCAGCCCAAACGCAAACGCCGCAAACGCCAGGGCAGTTGAAGAATTAGTGCAGCCGGAAGGGCAAGTCGCCCTCCCCCTCAAAACCTTCCCACCTCTCTCGCTCCAGCAGGGTCAACCTGCCTCTCCGCCGTAGCTCGCAGAGCACAGGATGGCGCGCCTACCGCCAAATCATTACGCCTACCTCGCTCCGGTAAGGACCCGCTGCGTCGGGTCCGCCAAATCATCGCACCCATCTCGCAACGCCGTTCCGTCGCCACCGGCGGAACCAGAATCAACGAAAGGTCG
The DNA here is from genome assembly GCA_046047235.1 of Verrucomicrobiota bacterium. Lineage (GTDB taxonomy): Bacteria > Verrucomicrobiota > Verrucomicrobiia > Limisphaerales > JAHDYP01 > JBMTVN01. The sequence continues at coordinate 9,557 of JBJOII010000071.1, forward strand.
TGAGCCCCACAGTCAGTGACCTCAGTCGCTGCCACCCACGGCCGCACTCAACGCCGCAGCATCCCCCCGCCGCAACTGAAACGGCACACTCCGCACAATCCCCCCCACCAAAGAAGAAAACCGATACTCCTGCCCCATCACCCGCGCGGTAATTTTGTCCACCGCACACGCATCATAATGCTCCAGCCCCCGTCCCAACGCATACGTCAGCATCTTCTCCGTCAAACACCGCACAAACAACTCCTGCTGCTGACTCGATAAAACCTTCACCAAACCCTCAGCCCCCTCAAACTCCTGGCCACTCACCAATACACCGGAAGCATCAATCTCACCCTCACCATCCTGATCCCGCCAGGCCCCCACCCCGTCAAAATGCTCCAACCCAAACCCGATCGGATCCATCCGCTCATGACACGATATGCAGTTCGGATTCTGCCGATGCTGCTCCATCCGCTCCCGTAAACTCCCCTTCAACTCACCCTGCGCCTCCAATTCCGGCACGTTCGGCGGCGGCGGCGGCGGCGGCGTCCCCAGTAAATTGTCCAAAACCCACTTCCCTCGCTTCACCGGCGATGTCCGCGTCGGATTCGACGTCAACGTCAACACACTCCCATGCGTCAATACCCCCGCACGACCCGTCCCCGCCAAATCCACCCGCTGAAACGTCTCCCCCTCCACACCCTGTATCCCATAATGCTGTGCCAACCTCCCGTTCACATACGTGTAATCCCCCGCCAGAAAATCCAAAACCGACCCGTCCTCACTCACAATCCGCTCAAAAAACATCTCCGTCTCACGCCGCATCGCCACCCTCAACTCCTCGTCAAATGACGGAAACCGACGCTTGTCAGGCCTGACAATGTCCAGGTTGCGCAACTGCAACCACTGCCCCCCAAAATTCGCCACCAATGCACCCGCCTTCGGATCCCGCAACATCCGCTCCACCTCCCCCTCCAAATTCGCCCGCAACTGCCCGTTGTCCGCCAAATCAAACAACCGCTCGTCCGGCATGCTGCTCCACAAAAAATACGACAAACGCGAAGCCAACGCATACTCGTCCAATGGCCGCACAAACTCCGGATTGTCCGGATCCCGCTGCAACTCCCCGCGAAACAGAAAATGCGGCGAAACTAAGGCCCCCTGCATGCCTAACCTCACACCCCCCTCAAAATCCTCTCCCTCCCCGCGCGCCAACTCATACAACCCCACCAACCGATCCAACTCTCCCCGCTCCACCGGACGCCGATAAGCCCGCGTCGCAAACCGACGCAACAACCCCCGCGCCTCCACTAACCCGGGATCCTTCGGCAACTGCTCCACAAAAAACCGACGATACAACGGATTCTCCGCCACAAAAGCCGCTTCCAACACCTTGTCCGCCGCATCCATATAACGCTCAAACAAAACCGGCGGCATCGACAACACATCCCCGATATTATCAAAGCCATACCCCGCATCGTCCGCTGGAAAATCATCCGCCGGACGCACCTCCACCCCCAATAAATCCCGCACAGTGTTGTTATACTCCTCCCGGTTCAACCGCCTCAGCGTTACCCGACCCGGATCCGGATGCTCACAGTCCACCGGAAACAAATTCGCCCGTATCCAATCCACCACCAACTCCCGCTGCCCCATCGTCGGTTGCGGCTTGTTCGAAGGCGGCATCTCCCCATTCTCCAACACCCGCAAAACCCCCTCAAAAATATCCTCCGCCCCGCTCACCCCCTCCACCTGCGCGTATGGACGTAAATCCAAACCACCCCGCTCCCGCTCCCCATGACACCCCAAACAAAACTCCTCCAGCACCGGATACACCTGCCCCTCATAACTCACCTTGTCCGGCCCCTCCGCCACACACAACCACCCCGCCATGCACCATACCACCCCCAACAAAACACCCACCTTCCAATGTCGGTTTATGCCTGCCATGAAATAAGGACACACCCTACAGCCCTACCCCACCCCACGCAACCAGAACACACACCCATCCAGCGCGCCTGCGTCGCGCCCAATGTTTCACTGTTTCAGAACAGCCCCCCGCCAAGAACCGGCGAAATCGGGATCGCTATCAAAATCGAACGCGCCAGTAGCGGGTCCAACAAATCATTGCACCCACCTCGCTAAGGTAGGGGCACAGTCCTGTGTGCCCGCCAAGTCATTGCTCCCATCTCCCTAAGGTAGGGGCACAGTCCTCTGTGCCCGCCAAGTCATTGCACCCACCTCCCGCGCCTCACCAGAGGCGCCTATCTGTACCGAATTACCGAGCTACCGACGGGGACAGACCCGCCCGGGGGGCCGGAACCAGAATTTCGCGCCAGCGAAATGGCCCCCGGGGCGCCTCCCAAAAAGAAAGGGAGCCCGCTCGGGCTCCCTTGCAAAAACTGGATTGGCCGGTCGCTTTACTCGGCAGCAGGCGCAGTCTCACTTCCCCCGGCCGGCACAGTCTCAACCGGAGCCGCAGCCGCGTTCGTGTCCGTCAGCAATAACGTGGAACTCGCCGGAGCCGGAGCCGGCACAGGCGCCGCCACCGTGTTGCTGCCCGGAACCGCCGGAGCCGTAATCGCCGGACCACCCGCGTTCGCCAGCCGCTCAATCTCCGTCTCCAACTGCGACCCCTGCTTGCGGGCCACCGTTGAATTCGCCATCGCCAAGACCAATGACAAACCCATGAACAAACCCGCCGAATACTTGGTCGCACGCGTCAACACACTCCCCGACCCCGCACCAAACAGGGTCTCGGTCGCCGCACCACCAAACGCCATCCCAATGCCAGCCTCCTTCTTCGGCAACTGCACCAGAACCAGCAGGATCAAAAACAAACTGTTCAGCACCAAAACAACCGTCAGGGCGCCAAGAATAAACGTCACCATAGCTCTGCCTTAAATTGAGTTCTTAATAATCTCCGTAAAACTACGCGCTTCCAACGAAGCACCACCCACCAGCGCCCCGTCCACATCCGGCTGGCTCATCAACTCACGCGCATTCGCCGCCTTCACACTGCCACCATACTGAATGCGAACCCGCTTCGCCACCGCTTCCCCAAACATCGAAACCAGCAGCCCGCGAATGAACGCATGCACATCCTGCGCCTGCTGCGAGGTCGCCGTCCGCCCCGTACCAATAGCCCAAACCGGCTCATACGCCAGAACCGTCTCCTCCATCTGCTCCCCAGTCAAGCCAGCCAGACTCCCGCGAACCTGACCCTCAATCACCGCCTCAGTCTGGCCCGCCTCACGCTGCTCCAGCGTCTCACCCACACACACAATCGGCTTCAACGTCGCCGCATGCGCAGCACGCGCCTTCCGCGAAATCAACTCATCCGACTCCTGCTGATACTGACGCCGCTCGGAATGGCCCAGAATCACATACCGCACAGAAAATTCCTTCAGCATCACCGGCGCAATCTCACCCGTGTAAGCCCCCGGACCATGCTCGCTCATGTTCTGCGCCCCCAAACGAATGTTCCCATCCAAAACAATCTTCGAAACATCAGACAACGCCGTGTAAGGCGGACACACCACCACGTCCACTTCCTTCACCGCCGCCAGCTCGCGCTTCAGGTCGCTGACCAAGTCCACCGCCTCAGCGACGGTCTTGTTCATCTTCCAATTGCCCGCAATGATCAGCTTACGATCTTTTTCCATGATTCCTGTCTCCTTGTAAAAATCCACCTCTACTTGTCACTCAACGCCGCCACCCCAGGTAGCTCAGACCCCTCCAAAAACTCCAGACTCGCACCCCCACCCGTGCTCGCAAAGGTCACCTGTGACCCCATCCCGCTCTTGTTCAAGGCCTTCACACTGTCACCACCACCAATAATGCTCTTCGCACCTTTGGCCGTCGCATCCACCACCGCCTTCGCCACCGCAAAGGTCCCCTCAGCAAATCGCTTGTCCTCAAACATCCCCATCGGACCATTCCACAAAATCGTCTTCGCCCCCGCAATCACCTCGCAGTAAGCCGCCGTCGCCTTCGGACCAATGTCAAAACCCTCCTCCTCATCCGGAATCGCATCCGAACCCACTACATGCGGATTCTCAAACGCCATCACCGGACGCCCCTTCTTATCCAACTTGTCGGTAGGCACCGGTGTCGCCACCACGTTGTCTTCCGGCAATAAAAACTTCACCCCACGCTCCTTCGCCTTCGCCAAAGCCGCCTTCGCCACATCCACCCGATCCGGCTCCACCAACGACTTGCCCACGGTCCGGCCCAGCGCCAAACCAAAGGTGTAGGCCATCGCCCCACCAATAATCAGCGCATCCGCCTTCTCCAATAACCGGTCAATCACCTTGATCTTGTCCGAGACTTTCGCCCCGCCCAAAATAACTACGAACGGTTTCGCCGGACTCTCCAGCTCATCCCCCAAAAACCTCAACTCCTTCTCCATCAACAAGCCCGCCGCGCACTGCCCGCCGCGCGACCGCACAACCCGGGCAATCCCCTCGGTCGAAGCATGCGCCCGATGCGCCGCACCAAACGCGTCATTCACATACACATCCGCCAAACGTGCCAAACGCTCCGCAAACGCCGGATCGTTCTTCTCTTCCTCCGCATAAAATCGAACGTTCTCCAATAACAGGACGTCCCCATCCTTCAACGCCCCAGCCGTCCCCTCCGCCTTCTCCCCCACACAGTCATCCACAAAAGCCACCGGACGCCCCAACAACTCCGCCAGCTTCTCCGCCACCGGACGCAACGACATCGTCGGCTCCACCTTCCCCTTCGGCCGACCCAAATGCGCCGCCAACACCAGCCGCGCACCACCCTCAATCAAAAGCCGCAACGTAGGCAAAGTCGCCTCGATACGCGTGGTGTCGTTAATCGCCATCTTCCCATCCTGCTCCGCCATCGGAACATTGTAATCCACCCTCACGAACACACGCTTACCGCGTACTTCCAAACCGTTAACCGTTAACTTTGCCATATCTCTCCAAATTCCAAAATGAACGGGCAGCATAGCCAACCCACAAATCCAGTCAAAAGGATTTGTCCTCCTGGCCATCGCCCCAAATTACCCCTCACCCCACAGACCCCGAGCCGGTGTTTCGGTGTTTCAGATCACCAGCCAACCAGCCCAACCCCGCCTGTCACCACCAGAACCCAAACAGCAAAACCCACCACCCTCAGCTATTCGCGTCCATTAGCGTCCGTTCGCGGTTGAAGAATCCTCCTCGCGTCCATTCGTGTCCATTCGCGGTCCAAAACCTCCCATCCCCACTCGCGGTGAAGAACAGAAATCAGCTATTCGCGTCCATTAGCGTCCATTCGCGGTCAAAAAGCCTCAGGTCAATTCGCAGTCATCCCTACCACCCCGCCACACCACTATCCGGATCTCTCCGATCCACCCCCGCCTCCAAAACCCCATCCCGCACCACAATCACCTCCGCCACCCCCTGACGATCCTGCTCCACCATCTTATGCCCCATCGCCCTTAACCCATCCAACGCATCCGCCCCAAAACCGAACCGCTCGTAATACACCACGTCAGGAAACCACGCATGATGAATCCGCCCCGCATCCACCGCCTCCTGCGCCCCCATCCCGTAATCCACCACGTTCAAAATCGTCTGCAGGACCGTATTGATAATGCTCCGCCCCCCGGGACTCCCCGTCACCATCACCAACCCACCCTCACGCGCAACAATCGTCGGCGTCATGCTCGACAACATCCGCTTCCCCGGCCGCAACAAATTCGGGCCCGACCCGATCAAACCGTTCGTCATCGTCAAACCCGCCCCCGCATTGAAGTCCCCCATCTCGTTGTTCAAAAGAAAACCACCCCCCGCCACCACAATCCCCGACCCATAACTATACTCCAGCGTCGTGGTCAGTGAGACCGCGTTCCTCTCCGGATCCACCACCGACAAATGAGTCGTCTCCCCACTCTCATACCCCCAGCCAAACCCCTCCACAACCGACACCGACGCCCGCCCCGGATCAATCGTCGACCGCAACCCCTCCGCATACGACTTCGACATCAACCGCTCCAACGGCATGCCCGCGTTGAAATCCGGATCCCCCAAATGTTCCGCCCGATCCGCATACGCCCGCCGCATCGCTTCCACAATCCAATGCAAATCCCTCGCCGACCCATAGGTCTCCCACCCCAACTCCACACCCTCCAAAATGTTCAGCATCTCTACCAACACCACCCCACCCGAACTCGGCGGCGGCATGCTGATCACCTCATACCCTCGATACGATCCCACCACCGGCTCCCGCCGCTTCGCCCGATACCCCCGTAAATCCTCCCCCGAAATAAAACCACCCCCACGCCCCATCTCCGCCACCAATAACCGCGCCGTCTCCCCCTCGTAAAAACCCCGCGCCCCCTCATCCGCAATCCGCCGCAATGTCCGAGCCAAATCCGGCTGACGCAACATGTCCCCCGCCCGATACAACTCGCCCGCCCGCGTAAACTGCGCCACCGACGCCGCATAAGGCCGCATCCGCCCCAAACCCCACTCCAGCGACGATGCCAGCCCCGGCGTCACCTCAAACCCCTCCCGAGCTAGCCGGATCGCCGGCTCCACCAACCGACGCCAAGGCAACCGCCCCCGCTCCTGCCAGGCCAAATATAACCCCGCCACACTCCCCGGAACACCCACCGCCCCATGCCCCTCATGATGCCCCTCCGCATCATACTCACCCCCAACCATCCAGGGCTCGGATTCCACCCCCCCAGGCGCCACCTCCCGAAAATCATAGGCCGCCGACTCACCCCCCGCCGACCGATACACCAGAAACCCACCACCACCCCCATTCCCCGCCGCCGGATGCACCACCGCCAACGCAAAAGCCGTCGCTACCGCCGCATCCACCGCGTTCCCACCCTCCCGCAACACCTCCACCCCCACAACCGAGGCCCGCCCCTCCTGCGATACCACCATCCCCCGACCCGCCTCCCATGAACCCGCTCCCGCACCCCAAACTAACCCGCCGCTAAACCACAACACCGCCAACTCTCGCATCAATCTCATAACCCCAAACCTCCTTCGCTAAAAGTGAATGACAAGCCAGAACCAATAGCCAATCTCCAATAAACAATATCCCCCCCGAACCCCCAGCCCCACGCGAAGCACTTTCCGCTTCCCCTCTCTCACCTCTCCTGTCTCCTCTCCCCCCAGGCGTCCCCCTCGCGCGCTAAAGCCCCATCTCCTCCAGCTCCCCCACCACCTCCAACCCATCCCGCCCCCCCAACTCCTCCACACACGACTCCGACACCCACATCTCCTCCAGTGACAACGTGTCCTGAATCCGCACCACTCTCGCCTTCCGCGTATCCGCCAGTCCCAAACTCGACAACGCCGCCGCCACCGCCAAACGATCGCTCTCCATCACAATCGGCAGCTTCGCCCCCTGCAACGACAACGCCGTCAACGAATTCAAATACGTCACATCCCGCTTCATCGCAGCCTCCAACTCCCGCGTCGTAAAATCCGCCATCCCAATCCCGATCGCATTCCCGTGACTCTCCTCACTCAACCCGCGCACAAAAATCCGACGTATCCGCGGATGCTGCGGCAACTCCGACTCGATCAACGAATACCCGTGGATCATCCGCCCAATCACATTCGGATCCATCCCCGTCCCGCTAATGTTCTTCCCAATCCGATCCACGATCAGCAGATCAATATCCTCAAGCGGCAACCGCGGCATGTACCTCGCCGCCTCCGCCGCCAATCGCTCCTCCGCCCCCAACATCTCGCCACCCCGCACCACCTCCAGCCGCGCTAACCGATGCCGCGCATCCTCAATCACCGCTACCCCACCCAACAACCTCCCGCCCCAAAACTCAAAAGCCACCCCCGACATCGTCCTCAAAGCCGGCTCATAACCCAAACGCTGCGCAGCCCGATGAAAAGCCAAAGCCCCCGCATGCTTCCCCACCCCCACCACCAGCATCTTCAATAAACCACTCCCAATCACCCCACCAAAATCCGTGTGCGGCTTCACCCGGTTCAAAATCAACACCGCGTCCGCCTCCACCACCGACCGCGCCGCATGCACCTCCACCCCATCCGCTGTCCGCCCCAATACCTCCGTCTCCATCCGCGCATCAATCACAACACCCATCAACTCCTCAGTCACCCCATAGTCAGCCAGCAACCGAATCTGCCCCTCCGAAGTGGCCCCACCATGACTCCCCATCGCCGGTACCAAAAACGGATCCAACCCCGCACCCCTCAACCGCTCCACCACCACCCCCACCAACTCAGCCAACCGATCAATCCCACGACTCCCCACCGCCACCGCCACACGGGAACCACGCGCCAAACCCGACATCACCCCGCTGCGCTCCAACTCCAACCCCACATCCCGAACGTCTACCACCTTGCTCTCCGCAAATCGCTGACGCACCCGCACCCACCTCGGAAATTCCACATCCTCAAGCCATCGCATATCCCAACATCACCAAACCAACCCCCACCCCCAGTCAACGCAAATCACCCAACCCACCCCCCCCAATGTGTCACCCTATGCCTTAACCTCAGCCCTTACCGCTTCCCGCTTTCCGCTCTGCGCTCCGCTCAGCAGACAGAAGACTGAAGAGAGCAGAGAGGACACGCCGTCGATCTCGCTTCGTCAGCCAAACGCCGAAATCTGCTCGCAACGCTACCGCGCCATCGAAATCGAAATCGGGATCGCTGTCGGTATCGAATACCGAAAGTTCGCCGCAGGCCCTGGCCAGTGTGCGGCCAAACTCCTCTCACCCCCTCCCTCACCCTCGCGCAAACCGCCCATCCCCCAACTCCGGGCTTGGATGCGCGGCACCAGCCGCACGTGACTAAACCGACATACCGACGTACTGACCAACCCTCTCCCGTCTCCTCTCTCCCTGCGTGCCGCCGTCGCGGCACGCAAGCGCCCTTCCTCCTTCGCTCCTTGAGCTTCATAGGACAGGCAGCCCTCAGCACCATCATTCATGCAAGGCAGGTTCATGCGGCTATCCCTCTGGACCACATTCATGCTCCCCCCTCAGCACGCTTACCGCTCAGCGCTCAGCCCTCCGCGCTCAGCGCTCAATCCGTCGCCGCCACATTCCTCCATACCCAGTCGCCCAACACCACCTCATCCCCCACCCCACTCCAACGCTCAGGCGCCGGCTTGCCCCCGTCATCCGTCCCATCCAAACCTACCGAATACACCAGATAACGCCCCCCCGCCTCCAGACGATACCCCAACGCACCCCCGTTCACCGGATCCACCGGTAACTCCGCCAAATACGCCGGCACCAGCATCCCAAGCCCCTCCGGATACTCCCCCTCCGCCCTCCAGTAACGCTCCAAGGCCACCCCAACCCGTGCCAACGTCACAGCCGACTGCACCCGCGCCGTCTTCTCCAGCGACTTCTCCACCGCCGGCCACAAGTTCGGCACAAACAAGTTGTAAGGCGACATCTTCACATACGATTCCACCACCGCCCGATCCTCCTCCGAACTCAACAACCGCACAAACCGCCCCTCCACATCCAACCGATCCAACAACAACTCCTGCATCATCATCGCCATCCCCAACTGATTCCGATAACGCATCGCCGCCGGCCACCACCGAATCGCCGCATGCATCGGATCCTCCACCGCCTCATCCCCCTCCAGCGGCAATAACCACGATAACCCAAATGCCCGCTCACCCCGCAAACAACGCCCCCCTTCGTCCACCATGTTCAAACCCGCCAAACGCTCCTCCAAACCCAAAAGCTCCGCGTCCCCCCATCGATGCTCCACCAACCCCGCCCACACCGGCCCCATCGCAATCTCCACCACCGCATAATCCACCAACGCCCCAATCAACAAAGGCTGGCTCCCCGCACCCCGCGCCAACGCCAACATCACATCCACATCCTGTAACGCCTCCGCAGAATCGCCCCCCAATAAATGCACCCAACACGCCACATCAAAAGCCCGACTCACCCCCTTCAACTTCGCGTAATACGGCGTCACATGCTCACTCCACTCCATCGGCGTCCACGCCGTGTTCACCGCCATCACCGATAACGGACGCCCAGCCGCCTCGCGAATCCCACCCAATAACTCAGCCTCCTGCCCCAATAGAAACTGCAGATCCTCCAACGCAACCCCAGCCCCCCGCTCACGCAAAGCCTTCAATGCCGGAGTCACCTCCGCTATCCCCTTCACCCGCTCCCCGTCACCTCGCAATACCCCCTGCCACTCCACCACATCCGCCACCTTCCCCTCACCCCACCTCCCCGCCAAACTCAGCTCCCGCGTCCAGTCCAGCCGACGTAACAACACCTCCCCCTCCCCATTGCCGTCCCCACCAAATCCAAACGCCCCACGCCATACCTCCGCCGCCAAAAAATTGTCCGCCGGAACATCCTCCGCCGTCACCAGTTGCTCTGCCCACCGCACCGACTCACCCCGATCAGCCAACTCACGCTCACACGCCTCCCAGGCCGACCTCGCCCGACGCCCCTCCACCCACAACACCACCGCAGTCAATGCCCCCAACAATGCCAAGACACCCACCAGCCGCTTCAACCACCTCAGCCATCCAGACTTCTTCACCTTCGTCATGACCGCAACCTACACAGCCCCACCCAGGCCCACGACTATAATCCCACCACGAATCTATACCTCCCCAAAACCACCCACCTGAACTATCCTCCCCCCCAATATGATCAGCTCCACCACCCCCTCAATCGAAGGCCACCCAGTCCAAGAATACCTCGGCATCGTCACCGGCGAATCCATCGTCGGCGCAAATATCTTCCGCGACCTCTTCGCCGGTATCCGCGATATCGTCGGCGGCCGCTCCGGCTCCTACGAAAAAGTCCTCGGCGACGCCCGCCGCACCGCCATCGCCGAAATGGAAAGCGAAGCCCGTAACCGCGGTGCCGATGCCGTAATCGGCGTCGATCTGGACTACGAAGTCCTCGGCGCCCAAAACGGCATGCTCATGGTCAGCGCCTCTGGCACCGCCGTCCGCCTCGGCCCTCCCCGATTGCCCTGAGCACCAGAAATCAGAGGTCAGGGGTCAGGAATCCAAAACCCCACCCCTGCACCTCCCATATCCGATACCCCATCCCCAATATCCCATCCCCCTCTCCGCTCTGCTCTCTCCCCTCTCCCTGCGTGCCCTCCTGTTAAATACCCAGTCGTTGCTTCCAACCAAACGCCTCGAAATCGCTATCGGGATCGGTATCGAGCGCGCCTCCGGCGCCTGTAGCCAGGAGACCGTAGAAAGAAAATAGTAGCTCAGCGCTTCCTCCTTCGTCCCTACCCTCCGGGCGGGACTACGGCGGACAAGCAGCCCTCAGCTCTTCGCGCTCTACCCTTCGCCCTTTCCGCTTTCCGCTTTGCCCTCTCCCCTCTCCTCTCTCCCCTCTCCCTGCGTTCCGCCACCGCGGAACGCAATAGCCCTCAGCCCTCAGCCCTTAACCCTTAACCCTTCCCGCTTTGCGCTCCGCGCTCAGCGCCCTGCCCCGAAACTTTTTCCCCCACCCCAACCCAACCTGCGCTATCTTCCCAGCCGTGTTCCAACTCGGCGACCAGCTCGACCAAGCCTCAGCAGCACTCCCCACGCTGCACCGCATGCTCGTCCCCGACCTCTGGCAACAACAGGCCATCACCGCCCTCCGCCAAGGCCACGATGTCATCGTCCAAGCCCCCACCGGTAGCGGCAAAACCCTCATCTTCGAACTCTGGTCCAAACAAGGCCGCCCCCAACAACAAGTCATCTACACCGTCCCCACCCGCGCCCTCGCCAATGATAAACTCGCCGAATGGCGCCAGCAGGGCTGGAACGTCGGCATCGCCACCGGTGACCTCTCAGAAAATCTCGACGCCCCAGTCATCGTCGCCACCCTCGAAACCCAAAAACATCGACTCGTCCACGGCCAAGGCCCCGCCCTCCTCGTCATCGACGAATTCCAAATGCTCGGCGACCCCGACCGCGGCCTCAACTACGAACTCGCCCTCGCCCTCGCACCACCCACCACCCAACTCCTCCTCCTCAGCGGCTCCGTCGCAAACCCCCAGGACGTCGCCAAATGGCTCCAACGCCTAGGCCGTAAAACCACCCTCGTCAAACATGACCTCCGCCCCGTCCCCCTCGAAGAAGTCCATAGTAACGAACTCCAATTCCACCTCCCCAACTCCATCAAAGGCTACTGGCCCCGCCTCGTCGCTAAAGCCCTCGCCGAAGACCTCGGCCCCATCCTCATCTTCGCCCCACGCCGACAAGCCACCGAATCCCTCGCCCATGAACTCGCCCGCCAACTCCCTAACCCCAACCCGCTAACCCTCTCACCCCAACAAAAATCTCTCGTCGGTGACCCCCTCGCCCAACTCCTCAAAGCCCGCATCGCCTGCCACCATAGCGGCCTCAGCTACGGCGCCCGCGCCGGTGTCATCGAACCCCTCGCCAAAGCCGGACAACTCCGCGTCGTCGTCGCCACCATGGGCCTCGCCGCCGGCATCAACTTCTCCCTCCGTAGCGTCAGCCTCGCCGGCGAATCCTACCGCCGTGACCAAGTCGAACACCTCCTCCAACCCGACGAAGTCCTCCAAATGTTCGGCCGCGCCGGCCGACGCGGTATCGACGAAACCGGCTACGTCCTCATCTCCAGCAACGAACTGCGTATGCGGGATGCCCACCCCAGCCACCTCTCCCGATCCAACCTCGTCGACTGGGGCACCCTCCTCAGTATCATGACCTCCGCCTCCACCGCCGGCACCAACCCCTACGCCGCCGCCGTCCACGCCCAACAACGCCTCTTCACCTCCAAACCCATCTACCTCGGCGTCGAAGAATCCCTCAAAAATCCACACACACCCTGCCAACTCCTCACCGACCCCGAACGCGCACGCCTCGCCCGACGCCGTATCCGCGAAATGCTCAATAGCCAGGGCACCTGGGAAACACTCCCCAAACCCACCGAAACCCCACTCGAAAAAATCTTCGTCCCCTCCTATCCCTCTCCCAACTCACCCCCCACCCTAACGCCAGCCCTCTCCCACCCCCCAGCCCTCCAAAAAACCGGCCCCGGCTCCCTCACCCCCATCCACCACGCCGCGCTGCCGCTCCTGTGGTCAGCGGCCAGCGCCCGGGCGCTCCTGGCGAGCTCAACAACTCGCCCAGCAAAATACCCCACCCGCCCACTTCACCACCCACACCCACCACATCACCGCTACCCTCCACCTCAACCAACTCAAACTCCGCGTCCCCATCGACCAATCCCACACACCCCTCTGGAACCCCCAAACCCGCGAAGTCCACCACTACCACTGCCAAACCTGCCCCCTCCACCCCACCTGCCTCCAACTCCCCACCTCCACCGGAACCGCCCTCACCTGGCGCCGCCTCGGCCTCGTCACCCCACAAGGCCACCCCACCCTCCGCGGCCACCTCGTCAGCTTCTTCCACCAAGGCGACGGTCTCGCCATCGCCGCCGGCCTCGAAGATGAATCCTACCCCCTAAGTGAAATGATCTACGACCTCGCAAACCTCGATGCCGGCTTCCGCTTCTGCGGCGAAGAAAACCGCTGGGCCGGCCGCCTCGCCCTCGCCTGCTACGAACGCTATAAACTCACCTCCGTCCCCGGTTACCTCGAAAACGGCATCCCCCCAAAATACGGCTCCGGAGCCGAACAAATCGTCGCCGATATCCACCACCACCCCACCCATAAATCACGCTGGATCTCCCCACTCCTCGGCGAAGGCGATATCGACCGCGTCATCATCGAATGGCGCAGCCTCCTCCGCCAAATCGCCCACGCCCCCTCCCTCCCATGGCCCCGCTGGCAACAACTCCAACACCGCTGCCGCACTACCCTCAACGAAACCGAATCCCCCACCACCACCGAACTACCCCCCCTCGAATACCACCAAACTAAACGCACCGACCACCGCCTCATCCTCCGTCGACACTAAAACGGTTGACTCTCAACCCCACCCCTGCACCCCCCATCTCCCATATCCCATATCCCATCTCCGATATCCGATATCCGGCATCCCATATCCGGCATCC
>JBJOII010000072.1:0-22473 GCA_046047235.1 Verrucomicrobiota bacterium
GTTCCGGGCGGGATTGTGAAGGTCACTCCTCGCCCGTCAATCCCTACCGTCACCTCTCGGAAATTTGGCCTTTATTTGGTTGCCTGCCCTTCGTGGACAGGTCCGGACAGGGCGCGACCAGAAAACGGGTGAATTTGGGTAGGGAGGCCGGAAAAGCAAATAAGCCGCTGGGAGCCAGCGGCTTAAGTCGTTGATGATCAACGGTAAATTGGTTGCGGGGATAGGATTTGAACCTATGACCTTCAGGTTATGAGCCTGACGAGCTACCGGGCTGCTCCACCCCGCGTCAAGGGAGAGGGAAGATCGCTGAAAGCCTTGGAGGTATCAAGAGATATTTAGAGGTTTTTTTGCGTTTGATTGAAGGGGGTATTAGCACCGGGGCGATGCCCGGAGGCGCAAGGCCTTGCTGGCGTTCAGCGCTGAGCCCTGCAACCCATGGCGTGAAACATCAAGTAGCTCAAGACTAGGAACAGACTGAACAGCGCGAGGAAGATACCGGTCATGGGGTCATGTCGCAGGTCCCAGAACCATCGCAGGGTTTCTTCCACCAAGTGAACCGGTCTTACCACAGCATCCCAGCTGTTCCAGCGCATGAACCGTCCCATGGCCACTCCAGCAGAGCCCAGACCACAGCATACCAAGACAACCGCCCAGCCGACCCATGCCCCAAAGTGTTCTGTCACCAGCCGCTGCATCCGGTGCAACGACAAAAACCCCGCGACAAGACCCGTCATTGCGAACAGTAGCAGCACTCCCAGGCGAACCCAAAACACATCGCCCTGCTCATCCCCGAGATGCACCATATCGGTGAAAATGTAAGGCGCGTTCGGAAAGAACAGCAGCCAGAGCATCCCCCACCCCCACCGCGCTGAACGCGAATTGCCCGGCCTGGTTGCCAGCCAGGCAAACCCCACCGGCACCCAGGCCAGAAAAAGATTCCACAACAAGAACCTGCCGACTGATCCGCGGGTCACCAGCGTCCCCGCCAACACAACGCCAACACAACACAAGGTTGAGAACGCTGCCGCCACCAGGGGCGATGGCGTCCAGTCCCGCTTTTGCAATGCCTGCTCGCTCATACTCGCTTCATGCCTCGCATTCACCACCCGCAGATCCTTGCTACCTTGCCAGAACCTGCACTGAACCCACATCTCCCCGCACGCAACCCTGCTGTGCCTCCGCCAACTCCCGCAAGCGCTCTTCCACCCGGTCCAGCACATCATCGGGCGTCGACGTTCCAGCCGTCAGCCCCACAACCTGCACGCCGGTCAACCACTCTCCTCTTAGATCTTCTGCACGCTCCACTCTCTCTACTCGGGCTCCCCCTTTGCGACAAGTCTCAGCCAGCTCTCCGGTGTTGTTGCTCTTGCGCCCCCCCACCACAACCACCAATTCGCAGGTCCTACCCAACCTTTCTGCATCCCACTGACGCAACTTCGTCGGGCGACACACCGTATCCACTACTTTGACCTCTGCCCCGGGAAACCGATGCCGGATCAAATCCGCCAACCGCCAAACGCGCTCCAGTGGCTGCGTGGTCTGGGCCACAACCCCGTATCTAACGCGTTCACGCAGACCCGACACATCATCAGCCGACAAGATCACGTCTGCCTCCGGATAGTCCTCCACCAACCCCCGCACTTCCACATGGCCGCGAACGCCGACCACCACCGGATGAAACCCCGCATCCACCAAGTCCTTCAGCGCCCGATGTGCCACACGCACCAGTGGACAGGTCGACTCCACAACGCCCAACCCCCTCCCCCGCAAATCCGCCAACCGTTTCTCCGAAACCCCGTGGGCGGTTGTCATCACAGTCGCTGTCCCCACTCCATCCACCTCCCGTTCCATCCGAATGCCCAGCGACCGCAGCCGTTCGACTACGTCCTCGTTGTGAACCAAATCCCCCAGCACTGTTAGGGAATGATGCCTTGCAGTCTCCCGGGCCAGATCGATCGCATCCCGTACCCCAAAACACATGCCCGCATGCTCAGCTCGTATAATCTTCATCGCTCAGTTCCTTTCTTCAGCTCGCTTCGCCATCGCTTTGCATCACAAAGCTTATCGTTAAAAAACAACCGCCATCCACCCTCCCCCCACTCACTTCCCCTCGGGCCGATGACGGTCCACAATGTCCGCCAACAAAATGATGTAATCCGAGAACGCCTTCCTCCCCACCGCGGTCAATGCAAAGGTGGTCAACGGTCTTCCGCCACGGTAACTCTTCGTCACACCCAGATACCCGGCCTGCTGCAGCGTGCGTGCGTGGGCAGTGATATTCCCGTCGGTCATGCTCAACGCATCCCGCAAATCAGTGAACGACATCTCCTCCACCGCCGCGAGCATCGACATGATGGCCAGCCGCCCCTTCTCGTGGATCACCCGATCCAACTGCTGATAAGACTCCGGATTCACAGCTCGCTCTGGATGTTCCGCTCGCGCGTTTGCAGCAGGTAAAGACCGTAGACCAGATGGTACCCGCCAAACACTCCTCCCATCAAACCGTGCGCCACCACCAGATCGGGCATCCCTGAACCATAAGACCGCAGCTGGAGCACGATAAAAAGGAGGCAGCCCGCCACCACGAATCCCCAGCCAAACAGACGGATCCCCCGCGGCATAAAGAAACCCGCCGCATGCAGGGCAAATCCATACAAGACCATCCAGACCCCGGGCAGCCACCACATCACCAAAGGCTCACGCCAGGCCGGCCACACCGCCACCACACCCGCCACCACTCCAACAACCAAAGGCGGTAACACCGCCTGAAACACTCGCCTCGCCGGAGGGGACCAGAAGCTCTCCCCATCCTTCAAAGCCTGTCTCCGCATCAAAACCACCGCCATCCCTCCCCCCACCACAGCCACTCCCATCCAATACCCACCAAATTCGCGGGGCTCACCCCACCCCATCCACCACCCCGCCAACCCAGCCAAAATACCCAATACCCCCACCGCCAGGGTCGTCGGTACCAGTGCCCGACGATACAACGCCACCCGCTCCATCAAGGTGCGGATCACTTCGAGATTCGATGACGCTTGCCGTGCATCCATGCCCGTTACTTTGCATTACAAAGTGCTCCTGTCAATCCCTCGCTTCCAAACAACCGCAAGAGGTCAGGAGTCAGGAGTCAAAGGTTGGCAAGCAAACCACCCTCTCCTCTCTTCCCTCTCCCCTCTCCAGCGCAAAGCGCCACGCGCTTTGCGCTTTGCCCCCGCACCAAACTGTGAACAGGATGTCCGGACATGCGTTTGATCGGCCAATTGCATTCAGAAAGCCACGCCCGGCTCTTCGGGGAGTATCTCTATGCCCGCGATTTCGAGAATTCCGTAGAGGAGGAGGAGGGGCACTGGGCGATCTGGGTCCATGACGAAAGCAAGCTTGAGGCGGCCTCCACGCTTCTGAAGGAATTCCAACAACAGCCTGATCATCCCAGCTACGCCAAAGAGGCACGTCGGGCCGCCTCAAAACGAGATCAGGTCATCCGCGAGGAGGAAGCGGCTCGCAAACGAACTTTCGACCGCACCAACATTTTCCCCACCGGGGCGGCAGCCATCGGAAAAGTCACCCTCAGCCTCATCGGAGCCAGCCTTTTGGTAACGCTCATCACTGGTTTCGGGGGGAATAGTCTCTTCTCAGTCTTTAGCATCGTGCCTATCGAATTTCGTGGCGACAACCGAATCGCCTATACCCCTGGCTTCGAAGCTCTACTCAACTGGCAGATCTGGCGACTCCTCACCCCCATGTTCATCCACATGGGTTTCCTCCATCTGCTCTTCAACCTCTGGTGGACCAAAGACCTCGGAAGCGCACTCGAACGGCAATTGGGCCGGGGGCACTTCCTCCTGCTTGTGGTGCTCATAGCCATCCCCTCTCACATAGCCCAATTCCTCGCCACAGGCCCCATGTTTGGTGGCCTCTCCGGAGTCGTCTATGGCCTACTGGGCTATATCTGGGTCCGTTCCAAACTCGACCCCTTCTGGGGCCTCGCCCTCAACCCCAGCACGGTCATGATTATGGCCGTCTGGTTCCTCCTCTGCTTCACCGGCACCGTCGGCCCCATCGCTAACGTCGTCCACGGCGTCGGCCTCGGAATCGGCGCCCTCGCAGGGGCCATCAGCGCCCGAAGGGGCTAGGGCGGGACTCAGAGGTCAGAGGTCGGCGAGCAAACCACCCTCTCCTCTCTTTCCTCTCCCTGCGTGCTGCCGTCCTTCGGACTCTGGCGGACAGGGCAGCCCTCAGCGCTTTCCGCTTCGCTCAGCAGACAGAAGAGCGGAGAGAGGACACACCGAAATCTGCCCCCAACACTGCCGCGCCTTCGAAATCGCTATCGAAATCACTAGCGGGATCGAAAGCTGAAGTTCGCAATTGAAGGAACCATCATACCGGATACCGGATACCGGATACCGAAGATCGTCCCGAGCGACCGAACTCCACGGCATCCCACCGCGCTTCCGCCTTCGCCAAGGCTACGGCGGACAGGCAACCCTCAGCGCTTGCCGCTTACCCCTTGCCGCTTGGCCCTCAGCGCTCTGCGCTTGCCGCCCGGCGCCCCTACCTCCTGCTCAAATCCACCAAGTCCAGCAGGACGCGCTTGGCCTCATCCAGCATGGCGTCGATGATCGGACCAGCGTCCTCCTCCTCATCCTCTGCCCCGATTTCCTCAGCGAGAACGGAACCATTCTTTTTCGGCTTGGTCGGATCGATCGCCTCCGGCAACCCCGGCTTGTCGACGTCCTTTAACGTGATCTCGTAGACTTTCTCCTCACTCGCAGGTCGCGACCTGCGCTCAGCTTTCCGTGACTCAAGGCGAGCCTCGTTCTCGGCCTTCTCCTCCAGCCGCTTTGCCAGGTTCAAAGAAATGGTCTTGGCCTCCTTGCGTTCCTGATACAACCCGATGTCCTCTCTGACGTACTCGTAATCCTTGTTGTCCAGCAACCGCTTCTGGGAACGACCACGCAACTCGTCGACCACACCCGCAATCCGGTTCTCGCGATCATACTTGGCAGCCGAAATCGTGTCCCAAGGCAGCGGATCGTCCAGTGAAGCCTCACCCACATCGGCCACGTTGTTCACCGAAGGCAGAATCACATCCGGAACCACCCCCTTCAGCTGTGTGGATGCACCACTAGCGCGATAGAATTTCCGGATGGTTACTTTGACCGCGCCCGGATTGGAATCCCGATCATCCAGCATGTGTGCCAACATCGGCTGCAACTCGATCAACGACTGCACCGTCCCCTTCCCGTGCGTGGAACTGTCCCCCACAATCAGCGCCCGACCGTAATCCTGCAGACAACCTGCCAGAATCTCCGATGCCGAGGCACTAAACCGACTCGTCAACACCACCAGCGGACCGCTGTAGTAAATGTCTGAGCTCGGGTCCTCATCCACCATGACCTGCCCCCGTGAATCCCGCACCTGCACCACCGGACCATCCTTGATGAACAGCCCCGTCAAATCAATCGCCTCCTTCAAGGAACCGCCACCGTTCTTGCGCAAGTCCAGGATGATCCCCTCAACCTTCTCCTCCTTCAACTTCGCCAACAAAACCGCCACGTCCAACGTCGTGCTCTTCATCTCGCTCCGACCGTTCGGACTACCAATGTCCAAGGTCTGGTAAAAGGAGGGTAAATCAATGACCCCCACCCGGCGCACCCCGCCATCCGTCCCCGGTAAATCAATCACCTGCGCCTTGGCCTCCTCGTCCTCGAGCTTGATCTCATCCCGAATCAAACTGATCTCCCTGCGTTCCGACGGATCGGCCGCGTCGACCGGAATCAGGGTCAGGCGAACCTTCGTCCCCTTTGGACCCCGGATGATCTCCACAATCTTACTCAGCTTCCAGTCCACCACGTCCACCGGCTCACCTTCATCCCCTTGCGCTACGGCCACAATCCGATCGCCTTCCTTGATCTTCTTGCTCCGCATCGCCGGGCCCGGACGTAACTCGCGCACCTTGCAGTAGCCATCCTCGGAGGTCAGCACAGCACCAATCCCGAACAAGGAAAGGTTCATGTTGATCGCGAAGTTCTCCAAAGTAGCCCGCCCCAGATAATCCGAGTGCGGATCATACACATGCGTCAGCGCTCCCAGATAATATTGGAACACATCCGCACCGTCGAAATCCTTCAGGGTCTTTAGCAGCCGGGCATACCGACGCGATATCGTCTTCTCCACCTCGGCCGTCAATCCGTTCGGACGCAGCTCATCGGCCTTCTCCTCTTTCCCCTCGTCCTCCCCCTCCTTCTTCTTGCTTTTCGTATTCGCCAGGATCTCCTGCAACACCTCAAACCTCAAATGCTGGCGCCATAAAGCCTTCGCCGCATCCATGTCCTTGGGGAACGGCGCATCTTCCCGGTCCAACAAATACTCGTCGTCCCCCGTGAACTCAAATCGCTCGCTCTTCAACACCTCCCCCGCAAACGCCACCCGCTGCTCGACCCGCGTCAGAAACCGGTCGAAAATGACACGCCCCGGATCCGTGTCCCCCAGTAACGTCAGGTCATCCAATCGCGTCCGATACTCCTCAAACTCATCCAAGTCACTTTGCAGAAAGTGCAACCGCAGGTTGTCCAGGTTCTCAATATAACGGTCCAAGAACCGTGAAGACATGGTGTCATCAAATGGAAGCCGACTATAGTGGGATCGCGGCAGTAAACGAGCTACCAGCCGCGCCACCAAAGGCTCGTCGGCCGAAGCCTCGACCGGGGGTAAACTCCGCTCCGCCTTCTCCAGTAAAATCAAATCGTCGGCCGTCGAAACCAACTCCAACGTCGACTTGCGCTCCGCCCCCTCATCTTCCCCAGCCCAAACCACCCCCCGCCCCAGCAGCGCTACAACACAAAAACCAACCAACAGCAACCTGTTCACAATCAATTGTTCCTGGATAATTTCACGAACAGCCCCCCATCTGGGAACGGCTTGACGCCCGCCAACCTAGCACAGCCCGAAAAGATTACACCAAGGAATTAACGCAGGGTGAACCAGGAACCCCTTGAGCCGCACCATCCCAATCTCTCTTCTCTCCCCTCTCCTCTCTCCTTGCGCCACAGGCGCAAAAGACTTGGAACGCCCATCCAACCCTGCAATCGTCCACGCCCATGAAACCGTTCTGGCAAGGCGTATTCCCCGCAATCACCACCCAAATGACCCGCACCGGGGCCCTTGACCTCAAAGCCACCGCGAAACACGCCCACACCCTCATCGAATCGGGCGTCACCGGTATCGTCTTCCTCGGCTCACTCGGCGAAAACCAAGCCCTCACCCCGGAAGAAAAACGCTGCCTCCTGGAAGCCATGGTGGGCGAAGTCCAAGGCCGCGTTCACGTCCTAACCGGCGTAGCGGAAACCAGCCTCGCCGAAGCCACCCGCTATATCCAGGACGCCGAATCCATCGGCGTCGATGGCGCCATGGTCATGCCCCCCATGGTCTATAAAAGCCCGGATCCCCGTGAACGCCTCGCCTGGTTTCAAGGCATCGCCCGCTCCACCAGCCTCCCACTGATGATCTACAATAACCCCATCAGCTACGGAAATGACCTCCCACCCGACCTCCTCGCTAAACTCGCCGAAACCCCCAACTTCGTTGCCCTCAAGGAAAGCTCCGGCGATCCCCGACGCATCACGGATATCCACAACAAACTAGGCAGCCGCTACGCCCTGTTCACCGGAGTCGATGACCTCGTCCTCGAAAGCGCCATCCTCGGCATCGACGGCTGGGTAGCAGGCACCGGCATCGCGTTCCCCCGCGAGAACCAGGCCCTCTGGGACTACACCCGGCAAGGCCGCTGGGATGAAGCCCGCAAACTCTATCGCTGGTTCAGCCCGCTTCTCCACCTCGACGTCCACCCCAAGTTCGTCCAGTACATCAAGCTCGCCGTCCAAGCGACTGGACTCGGCAAGGAATGGGTCCGCGCCCCCAGACTCCCTCTGGCCGGAGCCGAACGACGCGAGATCCTCGCCATCATCGAACAGGGGATCCAGAAACGTCCGCGCCTCCCCAAACGTTGATCCCCAGCCAAACCCAACCGGGCCACTCCCATGACGGCCTCCTCTACCCGCGTCATTCGCGCCATCGACTCCCACACCGGAGGCGAACCCACCCGCGTTGTCCTCTCAGGAGGACCTGACCTGGGCCCCGGAAGCGTGGCCGATCAAACCCAACGCTTCCGCCAAATCCACGACGCCTTCC
Source organism: Verrucomicrobiota bacterium (assembly GCA_046047235.1). GTDB lineage: Bacteria > Verrucomicrobiota > Verrucomicrobiia > Limisphaerales > JAHDYP01 > JBMTVN01. Next base: position 8,194 of record JBJOII010000072.1, read on the forward strand.
GCCGGGCCATCTGCTGCGAACCCCGTGGCTCGGATATCCTTGTCAGCGCCCTGCTCTGCCCCCCGGCCAACCCCTCCTGCACCAGCGGTATCATCTTCTTCAATAACGTCGGCTATCTCGGCATGTGCGGCCACGGCACCATCGGCGTCGTCGCCACTCTAGCCTACCTCCAACAGCTCCAGCCGGGCCAACACCACTTCGAAACCCCCGTCGGCATCATCACCACCACGCTCCATCCGGACGGATCAGTCTCAGTCCAAAACGTCCCCTCCTGGCGCCAAGCCTCGAACATCGCTGTCCTGACCACCAACCACGGCACCGTCCGTGGCGACATCGCCTACGGCGGCAACTGGTTCTTCCTGACCCACGACCACCAACTCCCCATCCAACCCGATAACATCCCCAACCTCACCGCCCTCTCCCGCGAACTGCGCCGCGCCGTGAATAGCCAGGGTTTCCCCGCCGTCGACCACATCAAACTCCTCGCACCCCCATCCTCTCCCCAAACCCATAGTCGGTCCTTCGTCCTCTGCCCCGGTGAAGCCTACGACCGGTCCCCCTGCGGCACCGGCACCAGCGCTCACCTCGCCTGCCTCGCCGCTGATCAACAGTGGCCCGAAAATCAGGCCTGGATCCAGGAAAGCGTCCTCGGCTCGACCTTCGAAGCCCGCTACCGATGGCTGGACCCCCAAACCGGCCGCATCGAACCCACCATCCGCGGGACCGCTTTCATCACGGCCGAAACCCAGTTACTCCTCCAACCCAATGACCCCTTCCAATGGGGACTATGAAAAAACACGTCGTCATCGTCGGCGCCGGCGTTGCCGGACTCTGCACCGCCTGGTTCTGCAAGGAACGCGGACTCGATGTCACGCTCATCGAATCGACCGACTCCACCCGCCATGGCTGCTCCTACAGCAACGCCGGCATGGTCGTCCCCAGCCATTTCATCCCCCTCGCTGCCCCCGGCGTCCTCGCCCAGGGCCTCCGCTGGATCTGGAACCCCAAATCCCCCTTCGCCCTCCATCCGCAACCCTCCCTCAGCTTCCTCCGCTGGGGCTACGAATTCTGGAAAGCCTCCTCCCACCAACGCGTCCAAAACGCCGTCAGCACCCTCAGCCAACTCCACCTCGCCTCCCGACAGCTCTTCGAAAACTTCGCCTCCCAACATCAATTCAACTTCAACCTCACCCGCAACGGCCTCCTCATGCTATGTCGCACCCAGAAGGCCCTCGACGAAGAATCCCACCTCGTTCAACAAGCCCGCACACTCGGCATCCAGGCTGAAACTCTCTCCGCCAACCAACTCGCCAAACTCGAACCCAACGTCACGCTCGACGTCGTAGGTGCCGTCCGCTTCGCCAACGATTGCCATCTCTCCCCCGAAACATTCCTCGGCGAACTCCAAACCCGCCTTGAACAAAACGGCGCACGCTTCCTTTGGAACCACACCACCACCGGCTGGACCACCCACCAGAACTCCATCACCTCAGTCCAAACCTCCAGAGGCCCCGTCCAAGGCGATACCTTCGTTCTCTGCGGCGGCATCCAATCCACCCACATCGCCCGACAACTCAAACTCCACCTGCCCCTCCTGGCCGGCAAAGGCTATAGCCTCACGCTCACCCAACCCCAACAATCCCCCAACCACTGCGCCATCCTCACGGAGGCCCGCGTTGCCGTCACCCCCATCGGCTCCACCCTCCGCGTCGGTGGCACCATGGAACTCGGCGCCACCAATACCCGCCCTAACCCCAAACGTATCCAAGGCATCACCCAGTCCTTCTGCCAATACTTCACCGCCTTCTCCCCTAACGCCTTCAGCCAACTCCCCACCTGGACCGGACTCCGCCCCGTATCCCCCGACGGCCTCCCCTACCTCGGACCCACCCGCAAATGGAACAACCTCCAGATCGCCACCGGCCACGCCATGCTCGGCCTCAGCCTCGGTCCCGTCACTGGACAAATCATCGCCCAGCTCATCGACGAATCCTCCTGCCCCCATAACCTCCAACTCCTCCACCCCGACCGGTTCGGCTGAGCAAAAAACCAGCCTGTCCGCCACAGCTCTCGGATCGAAGGAGGAAAGCCAAAGGTCAGGAGTCAGGAGTCGGGAGGAGCGCCTCTCTCCTCTCTACTCTCTCCCTTCTCCCGCAACCAAGAGCTTGCCATCCCGCCCCACCCGATACACCCGCCCGCGCCACTCCACCCGGTTCCCGGTAAACGACACCACCCAAACCGCCATCCCCAAGAGATCCTTCAAGATAATCTTCCACGATGCCACCCGCCACGCGGGCTGCGCCACAAACCGACGCTGTAAATCAGCTGCCATCACCACCCGCAACCCCGCCATCGCAACCCACACCAAGGTGGCCCAGCCCAGCGCCTTCCACGCCCCCACAGCCCCCACCGTCCATCCCACCCCCGAAATCACCACCCAAATGCTCGGCCCCAGCAACGCATGGCTCAAAATACTCGCCATATAAGGCCACGGCCGACTCACCCGAATCGTCCTCCCCCACCTCACCTGATGCCGCCATACCTCCCTCCACCCCCGGTCCGGATCCATGCAAACCACCGGCACAGCACACAACTCCACCACCCCACCCACACCATGCACCCGGTTCCCCAACTGAAAATCATCCGCCAAATAATCCACCACCGCCCCAAAACCGCCCGCCTTCTCCAACCACTCCCGACGAAACCCCATCACCGCACCCAACCCAAAATCCAGCCCCCCCAGACTCCGCGCCTGTAAAACCTGACTCCAAAAATCCACGTTCACCGCCAACACCTCCAACGCCATCGCCCCCCGCCTCACCCCCCCGATCGAATAAAAACAACACGCCATCCCCACCTGCTCATGCCCGAGCTTCAGCATCAATTCACCCAGCAGATCCGACGTCACCGCCACATCCGCATCGCTCACCACAAGAAAGTCGTGCCGCGCACCCCGGGCCGCATCCACCACCTTGGCCATCTTCCCGTTACACCCGACCGCTCCCCGGACTTCAACCACCCGCACATTCATGCCTCCACCGGCGCTTTCTCCCGCCAACCGCTCCACCACCCGTCGCCCCGGCTCATCCCCCTCCCCCACAACCAGCAAGAGTTCAACCTCGCCAGGATACTCCAACCGCAGCCAAGTCCCCAACGCCTCCACCACCCCCTCATCCGCCCCCTCGACCGGCTTGATCACCGTCACCCCAGGCATACGCCCCGCCACCCCTACCCGCCGCCCCAACGGGAACCGCCGCGCCACCACCCACTGCCATACCACGGCAATCAGGCCCAGCAGACTCAACCCGCCACCCGCCCAGTTCATCCATGCCACATTCACCTCAATCCAGATCAGAACCCCACACCTTTTGCGGCACATACCCCCCACCGGTCACGCCCAAACCCACACCACACCGCCCAACGCTTGCGCAACCCCCAACCCCGCGACTATCTTCACCAAAAGGTCGCCGCACCCAATAACCCTATGCCCACCTTCTCCACAGTCGAACCCGTCGGCCCCAATGCCGTCCTCTCCATCGTCCTCGGCGGCGGCCAGGGCACCCGACTCTTCCCCCTCACCAAAGACCGCGCCAAACCCGCCGTCCCCCTCGCCGGCAAATATCGCCTCGTCGATATCCCCATCTCCAATTGCATCAACTCCGGCCTCAAACGCGTCTACCTGCTCACCCAATTCAACTCCGCCTCCCTCCACCGCCACGTCACTCAAACCTTCAAGTTCGACCAGTTCTCCAACGGTTTCGTCGAAGTGCTCGCCGCCGAACAAACCCTCACCGACACCTCCTGGTACCAAGGCACAGCCGACGCCGTCCGCAAAAACCTCAACCACCTCATGAACCATCCGTTCAAATACGTGCTAATCCTCAGCGGGGATCAGCTCTACCGGATGGACTACCGCACCATCATCAACCACCACATCGCCAATAAAGCCGACGTCACCGTCGCCACAACCCCCGTCCCCCGTCGCGATGTCTCCGGCCTCGGCATCATGCAAATGGATGCCGACTACCGCATCAACCGCTTCGTCGAAAAACCCAAGGAACCTGAAGTCCAGGACACTCTCGCCCTCGAACGCGATTGGTACCCCCGCCTAGGCATCCAGTCCAATGACGAACTCTTCCTCGCCTCCATGGGCATCTATGTCTTCAACCGCGAGGTCATGATCGAACTCCTCAACAACTCCCTCGCCGACTTCGGCAAACACATCATTCCCTCCGCCATCAAAACCCACCGCGTCTATGCCCATATCTTCCAGGGCTACTGGGAGGACATCGGCACCATCCGCGCCTTCTTCGATGCCAATATCGGCCTCACCGAAGTCCTCCCCCGCTTCAATTTCTTCGATATGGCCGCCCCCATCTTCACCCGCCCACGCTTCCTCCCCTCCTGCAAACTCAACGGCGCCGTCGTCGAGCAATCCCTCGTCGCCGATGGCTGTATCCTCAATAACGCTGAACTCCATTACAGCCTCGTCGGACTCCGTAGCGTCATCGCCGAAGGCGCACGCATCCACCGCTCAGTCATCATGGGTGCCGACTACTACGAAAGCGCCGATTCCATCGAACAAAACGAATCAGAAGGCCGACCCCGCATCGGTATCGGACGCAATACCCGCATCGAAAACGCCATCATCGATAAAAACTCCCGCATCGGAGATAACTGCATCATCTCCCCCGAAGGCAAACCCCCGGAAATGGATCACCCCCTCTACTACGTCCGTGATGGCATCGTCGTCATTCCCCGTAACGGCTGCATCCCCCACGGAACTGTCATCTAAACCGTCCCTCCCACCCACATCCCATCCTTTTGCACCAAGCTCAAAGACGCTCCACCGCCACCACCCGCACAATCTCTTCCAACGGACTCCTCCCCGCAATCACCCGCCTGACCCCGTTCTGCCAAAGGGTCCGCATCCCCTCCCGCACCGCTACCGCCTGAAGGCTCCGCGTCGGCATCTTCTCCAAAATACCACCCCGAACCACCTCTCCCACCTCCAGCATCTCGCTCAACGCACCCCTCCCAGCAAAACCAGTCCCCATACAACGCTCACATCCCTGCCCCTCCCGAAACATCGCTTCGTCCCGCTCATCATCAGTAAGCAAACTCACCATAACGGGATCCGGATCATACGGCTGACTGCAGGCCGGACAATTCGATCGCACCAACCGCAACCCCATCACCCCCGTAACACTCGAAGCCAACAGAAACGGCTCAATGTCCATGTTGATCAACCGCGCGAACACCCCTGCCGTGCTGTCCGAGTGAATCGTGCTGATGACCAAATGCCCCGTCAACCCGGCCTGCACGGCGATTGCCGCCGTCTCCGCATCCCGGATCTCCCCCACCATGATGACCTGCGGATCCTGCCGCATCAGCGATCGCAATGCCCGGGCATATGTGAACTCCTTGAGTGGATTGATCTGGGTCTGGCTCAACATCGGCAGGTTATACTCCACCGGATCCTCCACAGTGCTAATGCTAATCGTCGAACCCGCCCGCTCCACCAAATGCGTTAACGAGGCATAAATCGCCGTGGTCTTCCCCGACCCCGTCGGCCCGGTCAACAACAACATCCCGCTCGGACGCGCCAGCAATCGCGTCATCACCCCCAGTGTCTCCTCCTCCAAACCCAGCTTGGCCAAATCGAAACTCCGGTTCCTCGGATCAAATAACCGCACCACAATCTTCTCCCCGCGCACCGTCGGAAACACGGAGATCCTCAACTCCACATTCCCAAAACCCGGCCCCGCAGATGCATGCCCCTCCTGCGGAATATCCGTCTGATACGAAACCAGATTCGCCATCACCTTGAAGCGCCCCCCGATTTTGTCCATCCACTCCAGGGGCAAGTGCACCAACTCTTTCAGCACCCCATTCAAACGGAGCCGCACCACAATGCCCTTCTCCCACGGTTCCAGATGAATGTCACTGGCCTCGGCCCGAATCGCGTCCTCCAATAAATGCTCCACCAAGACCCCCACCTCGACCTCCCCGCCTCCTTGCAACGACTCCACATAACTGCCAGTGCTGCTCATCAACAACCTCCTCTACCGCTCCACCTCCACCGACACATACCGCGCCTGCGGCACCACAAACTTCTTCACCTCCACCCGCACCCGCCCCACCCCAAACTCAGCCTTCAATAACTCCACCACCCCCACCGCCATCGACTCAATCAACCGCCAACTCCCCTCACCCAACCACGCCACCAACCGACGTGACACCGCCCCGTAATCCACCGTCCGCGATAAATCATCCGATGCCGCCGCTTCACCTACATCAACGTGCAGCTCCACCGATAACAACAGCCTCTGCGCCCTCGAACGCTCCACCTCAGGCACCCCCACCCGGGCCCAAACCTCCAGATCCACAATCCGTATCCGGTCCATCATACCCCACACCCCTTCCCGTTCCCCACCCAGTAAGGCTCCATCCCCGACGCCTCCAGCCGCCCCCGCAACTCCCCCAAGTCCCCCACCACCACATCCGGCTCCGCCTTCAGCAGGTCCGACTCGAACTGATATCCCGTCAAAACTACCGCCGCCCAGCAACCCATCGCCCGCGCCGCCTCCACATCGTGCTCCATGTCCCCCACCATCAAGGTCTCTTCCGCCAATAAACCCAGCCCCTCCACCCGCTCCCGGATCACCTCCCGCTTGTCCAACGCTTCCGTCCACAAACCCTCAAAGTACTCACCCCATCCCACCCGACCCATCTGCGCGTGCAGATATCGGTCCGGCACCGACGTCAGTAAAAACACGCGACACCCCCCCGCCCGCAAAAACTCCAGGAACTCCTTGGCATGCACCAGCGGCTCCACTCGCTCATGGACCTCCTGAAACCGACCATGAAACGCCTCCTGCAATACCTCCCATGGTAACCCCGGAAACAACCGGTCGTAAAAGGCCCGCACCGGCAAACGAAACTCCGCCCGAAACTCCTCGCGCGACATCGGCTCACGCCCTACCCGCTTCAAAGCGGCATTGGTCGCCTCCATCACAATCGGCAGATCATCCACCAACGTCCCAGACCAATCCAAAATCACGTTCCTGATCACCCGCAAACCCTATGCAGTTCCCTCCCCCGCCGCAACCCATCCCATCGAAATCCAGAGGCCAGAGGTCAAGGGGCAGGAGCCGTCCACCCAGCTCCGGCCCCGCCGAATGCCCAACCGCCCGTCCGTGTCCTCCCCCTCGCGCCTAGCGCCTGTCCCCTAGCTACTAGCTACCAACTCCCAGCTCCTGAATTCGCCGCAGGCGAATTCCAGCGCTCCGCGCTCAGGTATTGCGAACTGCAAATCATCCATTACCATCCCGCGCCATGCACCAATTCGTCAAAAGCCTGATCCTGCACTCCTGCGCCCTCCTCACTCTCACTCCCTCACTCCTCTCCGCCAGCCCCCAAACCGCCCTCGACCGCTACGTCCATACCCCCGACCCCGCCTATGAATGGCACCTGGTCAATTCCATCCCCGGCCAAGGCTTCACCACCTACGTCGTGGAAATGACCTCCCAAACCTGGCTCACCACCAACGAAGTCGATCGACCCCTCTGGAAACACTGGCTCACCATCACTAAACCGGACCAGGTCAAACACGACACCGCCCTGCTCTTCATCGGCGGCGGCTCCAATGAAAGCCCTGCCCCCAACAAACCCAACAAGGAACTCGCTCAAACCGCCATCGCCACCGCCTCCATCGTCGCCGAACTCCGCAACATACCCAATCAACCCCTCTCCTTCAAAGACGACCAAGGCCCCCTCACCGAAGACGGCATCATCGCCACCACCTGGGACCGCTACCTCCGCACCGGCGATGAACGCTGGCCCGCCCGCCTCCCCATGACCAAAGGCGCCGTCCGCGCCATGGATACCATCACCGCCTTCTGCGCCTCAAAGGACGGCGGCTCCCTCACGGTAGATAAATTCTTCGTCGCCGGCGGCTCCAAACGCGGCTGGACTACCTGGACCACCGCCATCGTCGATAAACGCGTCGTCGGCATCTGCCCCATCGTCATCGATTGCCTCAACGTCGTCCCCTCCTTCATCCATCACTGGGAGGTCTATGGCTTCTACGCCCCCGCCGTCCAGGACTACGAATCCCGCGGTATCATGGAATGGCAAAATACCCCCGAATACGCCGCCCTCATGAAAATTGTCGACCCCTTCAGCTACCGCGACCGACTCACCATGCCCAAGTTCATCATGAACGCCACCGGCGATCAGTTCTTCCTGCCCGACTCCAGCCAGTTCTACTTCGACGAACTCCCCGGCCAAAAATACCTGCGCTACGTTCCTAACGGCGACCACTCACTCCGCGATACCGACGCCTACGAGACTCTCGCAGCCAGCTTCTTCGCCGTTCTCAATGAATCCAAACTGCCCAAACTCTCCTGGGAGTTCACCTCCAACACCTCCATCAGCGCCACCTCCTCCCTCACCCCAAAAGCCACACTCATCTGGCTGGCCTCCAACCCCGATGCGCGTGACTTCCGCCTCGATACCATCGGCAAAGCCTGGACTTCCACCCCCATCACCGCCAGCGCCAATGGCTCGTATACCGCTACCGTCAACTCCCCCGAAAAGGGCTGGACCGCTTTCTTCATCGAGTTTACCTACGAACTGCCCGGTTGCCCCGTCCCGCTGAAATTCACCACCCCAGTCCAGGTAACCCCGAACAAAACTCCGTTCACCTACGATACCTCCGCGCACCAGCCCAAACGCTAACCCCCACACCACCCGCGCCCCCATGAAGATCACCTACTACGGACACTCCTGCTTCAGTGCCTCGCTCCAGGATAAAACGCTCCTCTTCGACCCCTTCATCTCACCCAACCCCCGCGCCAGCCATATAAACGTCGACCAAATCCCTGCCGACTACATCCTCCTCTCCCACGCCCACGAAGACCACGTCGCCGATGTCGTCCCCATCGCCAAACGCACCGGAGCCACCGTCCTCTGCGCCTTCGAAATCTACCTCTGGCTCTCCAAACAAGGCATCACCAACTGCCACCCCATGAACCATGGCGGCACCGCTCACCTCCCGTTCGGCTCTGCCAAAATGGTCAATGCCATCCACTCCAGCTCCCTGCCCGATGGCTCCTACGGCGGAAATCCCGCCGGCTGGGTGATCCAAAGCCCCCAAGGCACTTTCTACTACTCCGGCGATACCGCCCTCACAATGGATATGAAAATGATCGGCGAAACCACCCCCCTCAACTTCGCCGCCCTCTGTATCGGCGATACCTTCACCATGGGCGTCCAAGACGCCATCCAGGCCGCCAACTGGACCGGAGCAAAACACGTCCTCGGCCTCCACTACGACACCTTCCCCCCCATACAAATCAACCATCAGGAAGCCCAACAGGCTTTCCTCAAAGCCGGAAAGACACTTCACCTCCCCGGCATCGGTCAAACCGTCGACCTCTAAAACTTACCGGAACATCGGCAGCAACCCAGTCGACACCCACCACACCACCCCCACCGCCCCGCATAACGCCATCACCCCCCAAACCCGATTCTCCAACCTCCTCGCCCGCCCCATCTCCGCCACCGCACAAGCACACAACGGCCTCAACTTGCACGCCGTGTTCGTGCACTTCGCCGGATTCACCCGGCAAACCCGCAATATAAATGACCCCGCCGCCAACTTAAGACGCGACGACCGCCGTCCACCACGCCCCCCACCAGCACCGGTCGCATCCGCACAGGAATGATTAACGTAAGACGACTGTCTTATCCCATTGGGCGAAGGGGGCGAAGGGGTCATGGCAGGCAGAAAGTTGCTACGTAATCCATACTAACTTTCCGATTCAGGCAACCTTTTTTGTAGGGTTTTCCCCTCTCAAACCCACCCCCCATCCTGCCACATCAACCAGTCCCAAAACCCAGGACAGAACCAGACACAACAACACCTCATTCATGTAAGGCAGGTTCATGAGGCTAATCTCAGGGTGTTCACGCTGGAATTGTTCACGTTCCCGCATCCCCTCTACGATCTCCCCTCTAAGCCCCCCTCCCCCGAACCGACAACCCCTTCCCCTTTGCGCTTCCCGCTCACCGCTTCCGCAAGCTACAAACATCCCCATGACGCAATCAGCACTCACGCTCGGCCATTCGCCCGATCCCGATGACGCCTTCATGTTCTACGCCCTGGCCAAGGACCTCATCCCTACGCACGGCTACCAGTTCGAACATATCCTCCAGGACATCCAAACTCTCAACGAACGAGCCACCCGTGGTGAACTCGATATCACCGCCATCAGCATCCATGCCTACGCCTACGTCTGTGACCAATACGCCCTCCTACCCAGCGGCGCCAGCATGGGCGACGGCTACGGCCCCATGCTCGTTGCCAAGGAACGTTTCGACCGCGAAACGATCCTCAAGAAGCGCATCGCCGTCCCCGGCACCATGACCAGTGCCTTCCTCGCCCTCCAGCTCTACCTCAACCAGCCCGCCGCTAACCTCAATTATATCGTGGTCCCCTTCGACCAAATCTTCGCCGCCGTCCGCGAGGGCAAAGCCGACGTCGGCCTCATCATCCATGAAGGCCAGCTCACCTATGCCAATGAAGGGCTCCAGGTCTGTGCCGACCTCGGCATCTGGTGGGGCGAACAGAACAACGGCCTCCCCCTCCCCCTGGGCGGCAATGTCATCCATAAACGACACGCCCCCGAAACCCGTAGCCTCATCTCCAATATCCTCACCCAAAGCATCCAATACAGCCTCGACCACCGCCCCGAAGCCGTCCAGCACGCCCTCCAATACGCACGCGACATGGGAACCGACCTCGCCGACAAATTCGTCGGCATGTACGTGAACCACTGGACACTCGATTACGGTGACCCCGGACGCGAATCCATCCGCCGCTTCCTCTCCCAAGCCCATCAGGCCGGAATCATCCCCCAAGCCCCCGAGCTCGAATTCGTCCAATAAGATACCCCCCCTTGCAAAACCCCGAAACCCAAACCACCTTCCCCACCATGCAATACCGTCGCTTCGGAAGAACAGAACTCCAAATCCCCGTCATCTCCTGCGGCGGTATGCGCTACCAATATAAATGGGAAGACGTCGACCCCGCCTCAGTCCCCCTAGATAACCAGGCCAACCTCGAAGCCACCATCCGACGTTCCATCGAACTCGGCATCAACCACATCGAAACCGCCCGCGGCTACGGATCCTCCGAAATGCAGCTCGGCAATATCCTGCCCACCCTCCCACGTGACGAAATCATCGTCCAAACCAAGGTCGCACCCTACGCCACCCAAAAAGAGTTCCTCGATACATTCAACAAATCGATGAACTACCTCAAACTCGACTACGTCGACCTCCTCTCCCTCCACGGTATCAATAACCAACAACTCCTCGAATGGTCCCTCCGCCCCGGCGGCTGCCTCGAAGCCGCACGCCAACTCCAAAAAGAAGGCCGCTGCCGCCACGTCGGCTTCAGCACCCACGCCACCACCGATATCATCAACCAAACCATCACCCAGGGTGACTTCGATTACGTCAACCTCCACTACTACTTCGTCAACGAACTCAACCACACCTCCGTCGCCGCCGCAACCCAGCGCGATATGGGCGTCTTCATCATTAGCCCCAACGACAAAGGCGGCAAACTCTATGCCCCACCCCAAAAACTCGTCGACCTCTGCGCCCCCCTCTCCCCCATGGCGTTCAATAATCTCTGGTGCCTCAACCAACCCCAAATCCACACGCTCAGCTGCGGCGCCAGCAAACCCTCCGACTTCGATGAACACGTCAATTCCCTCAACCATACCTCCCAACTCCCCGACCTCATCCAACCCATAGAACAAAAACTCCGGCAAGCCCTCACCCAAACCCACGGCGAAGACTGGTGCCAAAACTGGCGGAACGGACTCCCCGAATACGTCGACGTCCCCGGCGAAATCAATATCACCGAAATCCTCCGCCTCTATACCTACGCCAAAGCCCTGGACCTCACCGATTGGGCCAAAATGCGCTATAACCTCCTCGGCCAGGCCGATCACTGGTTCCCTGGCCAAAACGCCGCCAATATCAACGACGACCAACTCAAACCCGTCCTCGCCCAAAGCCCCTTCGCCAACGAAATTCCTAACATCCTCCGCGAAGCCCACCAGCTCTTCTTCGAAGCCCCCAAAAAACGCCTCAGCCAACAAGATTCCTAGAAGGGTCAAAGGCCGGGAGTCAGGAGTCAAAGGTCAGCCTGTCCGCCATAGCCCTGGCGAAGGCGGAAGGCCAAAAGCCAGGATCAAGCACTTACCGCTTACCGCCCGTCCGTGTGTCCGTGTACCCCCCTTCGCGCAAAGCACCTGTCCCCCAACTCCAAGCTACCAACTCCCAGCTCCTGAATTCGCCACAGGCGAATTCCAGCGCTCCGCGCTTTGCGCTTTAAGCTTCCCCACGAATCCCGCCTCCTCCACTATCCCCAACCGTGCGAACACGCGTCTGGTTGAGCCTATCGCTGATCCTAAACCTCACGCTGGGAGCCCTCCTCTGGCACCAAGCGTCGAGAAACCCCTCCTCCCCGCCCACCCCAACCAGCCTCTCCGAACTCCCCACCCCCCCCATCATCCGCACCAATACCATCGTCCGCCGTCAATTCTTCCTCTGGTCCGATGTCGAGTCCAGTGACTACCGCACCTACATCGAAAATCTCCGCTCCATCAGCTGCCCCGAAACTACCATCCGCGATATCATCGTCGCCGACGTCACCCAGCTCTTCGCCAACCGACGCGCCACCAACCTCATCACCTCCCAACAACAGTGGTGGCTCACCCAACCGGACCCCGAACTCGAATCGGCCGCCGCACTGGCCCTCTCCAAACTCGAAAAGGAACGGCGCGACCTACTCACCGAACTCCTCGGACCTGACTGGGAATCCGCCGACTACCCCTTCCCCTCCGCCTACGCACTCTCCCTCCTGGACGGCCCCATCCTCGGCGCACTCACCCCCGCCACCAAAGCCGCCGTCCACGAAATCGAACGCCAGGAACACGCCCACCTCAGGTCCTACCTCGCCGAAGCCAACGCCAACGGCAACGCACCCGAAACTGCCGCCCTCGCACAAATCCAACTCGAAGCAAGATCTGCCCTTGCCGAAATACTCAGCGCCGAGCAACTCGAAGAATACCTCCTCCGCTACGCCCCCACTGCCATCCAGCTCCGCCAAACACTCCAGTCTGCCTCCCTCTCCCCCGAAGAATTCCAACAACTCTTCCACACCATCGATACCATCGAATTCCAACTCGCTACTCTCGACCCCAACCTCGCCGACGCCTCAACTCTCACCCAGTCCCTCCAACAACAGAAAACCGAAGCCCTCAAATCGACCCTCGGCCCGGATCGCTACGAATCCATCCGCCTCGCCCAGGACCCACTCTACCAACAGGCCCAAACCCTCATCCAAACCACCGGCGCCCCCGAAGAAACTCTCCTCCCCCTCGCCGCTATCGTCCGCCTCACCCGCGACGAAGAACAACGCATCCTCAATGACCCCACCCTCTCCAGCGAAAGCAGAATCGAACTCCTCGAATCCACCCGACAGGCCGAACGTGAATCCCTCCGAACCCTCCTCGGACAAGACGCTTACGATCGCTATCTTGAAATGCAAAGCGATGCATGGGAAAACCCTCGCCCATGAACACGCCCGCAGGAACACTCCCAAACGCCGCGCCCGCCCCTAACCCGGGAGATCCTGCCCCATCCCCCCTCATCCTCATCGTCGATGACGACCTCCTCAACCAACGCGTCCTGGCCAACCTCCTCAAACGCAAACAACTCGCTTCCACCACCGCCCGAAGCGGCAAGGAATGCCTCGATAAAACCGCCAACCAACACTTCGACCTCATCCTCCTCGATATTCAAATGCCAGAAATGGACGGCTTCGCCACAGCCCAGCACCTCCGAGACCGCGAAGCCCAACAAAACCTCCCCCGCACACCCATCGTTGCCCTCACCGCCCTCCGCGAAGCCCATACCCGTGAACGTTGCCTCGAATGCGGCATGGACGACCACCTCACCAAACCCGTCAATACCGAAGCCCTCTTCTCCACCATCCAACGCCTCCTCAATCTCCCTCCTGCCTGAGCCCCTCGGGCCCGTGTTTCGGAACACCGACCTGAGCACCCCTCTGTGCCATCCGTCCCCTCCTGTTCAACCCCCAGTCATTGCACCCAACCAAGCGCCTCGAAATCGAAATCGCTATCGGGATCGGTATCGAGCGCGCCTCCAGCGCGTGTAGCCAGGAGACCGTAGATA
>JBJOII010000073.1:0-21828 GCA_046047235.1 Verrucomicrobiota bacterium
AGTGGAGGCAGGGGTGCATTAAGTTCGAAGGCACCGGAATCGGGTTCGGCGTCACGGCCGAGGCCGCGTTGGTCGAAGTTGAGGTTGGGGAGCGGGGTGGTGGCGAAGTTGACGGCGGGGCTGGCGGGATCGAGGGCGATGGTGCGGGTGGGGCCGCCGTTATCGGCGAGGGGTGAGAGGAGGAGTTCCTGCGAGTTCAGGCTGGAGCTTCCGGGGTTGAAGGCGGGTGTGGGATCGGAGCTGAGGTTGAAGCCTGCGTCGATGGGGGAGCCGTGGACATTATTGGTGAGGGAGGAGTGGGAGAGGAGGGTGGCGTAGAGCGTGAGGTTAGCGGAGGCAGTATGGATGGAGGATCCGAGCTGGGTTCCGGTGGATCCCTGGGAGCCTGGGTCGGCGAGGGTATCATCGCCGGCGTCGCCGCCGGGGCCGCCGGCACCGCCGATAGTCTGGTTTTCGGCGAAGGTGGAGTGGGTGATTTGGCTGGAGACACCGGTATGGATGGAGACGGCTCCCCCGAGGGCAGCGCCGCCGCGTCCGCCGTCGCCGCCATCGGTGGCGAAGGCGAGGCCATTTCCGCCGTTACCGCCTTTACCGCCGGGGCCGCCATTGGCGGTGTTTGCGTGGAAGGTGGAGTTGGTGATGGAGAGGGAGCCTTCCGTGGCGAGGATGGCACCACCGGCGGCTTGGCCGCCCGGGTTGCCGGTGTTGCCGGGTTCGAAGGCGGTGCCGGTGAGGCCTTCGAGGCCTTCGGCGCCGAGTGCGAGGTTATTATCGAACGTAGAGCGATTGATGGTGGTATGGGCGGACTGGGAGAGGATGGCGCCGCCGAGTCCTTGTCCGGCGGATCCGTCGGAGCCGATGGTTGCGAGGAAGTTGGCTCCGGTGGATCCGAAGCCTCCGTAGCCGCCTTGGGCGTTATTATTCTCGAAGCGGGAGTCGGTGATTTGGAGGGAGGTGAGGGAGGAGGCATGGATGGCTGCGCCGAGGCCATTTCCGCCGCTACCGCCATTGCCACCGTTACCGCTGCCGGAGGTGGAGCCGCCATCGCCGCCGTTGCCCCCTTTGGCGTGGTTAAAGGAGAAGGAGGCGATGGAGAGGGAGAGGGAGCCGTTCAGGGCGGAGATGGCGCCGCCTGAGGCGTTTTGGCCGGGTTGGCCGGCGGCTTCCGATGTGCTGTCGGTATTGGTTTTACCGGGGAGGCCATTGGCGCCGGTGGCGGTATTTTCGGAGAAGGTGCAGCCATTGAGGAAGTTGGCTGAGCTATTTTCGAGGAAGACGCTGCCTCCTTGGGCTGGGGTGGAGTTGCCGTTTGCGCCGGAGAAGAAGCCGAGTCCGGAGGCATCGCCGCCGGTGCCGCCTTGGGTGCCGTTGGCTTGATTGAGGCTGAAGGCGCAGCCATTGGCGAGGAGGGAGGCGTTTTGAGTGAGGTAGATGGCGCCGCCGCGGGCTGTGCCGGCGTGGCCGCCGGATGCGCCGTCTCCGAGGAAGCTGGCGGTTGCGGCGCCGCCGTTACCGCCCTGGCCACCTTGGGCGAGGTTGGAGTTGAAAGTGCAGTTGGTGAGGGTGAGGGAGCCTCCGAACGAGGCGATGGCACCGCCGAGGCCATTGCCGCCGCTGGCTCCTGCGGAGGCGGATCCGCCGAAGCGTTCGATATTGAGTCCATTGCCGCCGTTGGCGCCGACGGCTTCATTGTTTTCGAAGGTGACGTTGAGGGCGACGAGGTGGCCGCCTTCGTTGAGGATGGCGCCGCCGATGGCGTCGGTACCGGGTTGGGCGTTGGAGGAGGCCGCGTCTAATCCATTGGTGGCGGGGGCGGAGCCATTGGAGAGAGTGAGGTTATGGAGAGTGAGCGTGACGCCGGGGAGGATATGGAAGAAGCGGTTGGAGCCGGAGGTGGTGAGTATGCCTGTGGTGGTGGCGTTGGTGATGGTGGTATTTCGGCTGATGATTTTGGTGGAGGTGATTTTGCGGGTATCGGTGCATTTGAGGGTGACGAGGCCGCCGCCGAGGAGGGCTTGTTCGAGGGCGATTTCGAAGGTGGCGTCGGTGCAGCTTTCCACGGTGCCTTCGGCGAGGGTGGCGGGTTGGTGGAGGGTGAGGAGCAGGGCGGTGAGGGCGGTAGCGAGGGAGTAGCGGCCTGGGGTCATGGTATTGGGTTCGGTTGTCCTGGTTACGGCTTGGGTGGCGGACACGACTCGGTGTGTTGGGAGGGGATACACCGGGGGAGGGGGAAAGTTACTGGAGACTTTGTGCGTTGGAGGGTTTGGAGGGGGGGCGGGCGCCGTTGAGGTATTCGAGGCTGGCTTCCTTTTTGAGTTGTTCGAGGAAGTCGGGGATGACCTCGGTCTGTACCTTTTCGCGGGTGATTTTCAGGCGGATTTCGTCGCGTAACTGGTCGAGGGGGATGGTTTCTCCGGGGATGATTTGGATGAGTTTGAGGATATGGAGGCCGACGGAGGAGGTGACGATATCGCTGATTTCGCCGGGTTTGAGTTGGAAGGCGGCGTTTTCGAAGGCGGGGTCGGCCTGGCCGCGGGAGAAGATGTATTCGCCTTGGCGGTCGCGGGAGTGTTGGTCTTCGGAGAACTCGAGCACGAGGGTGGGGAAGTCTTCGTTTTGGCGGGCGCGTTGGAGGGCGGTTTTGGCTTTTTGGAGTTTATCGGTTTTGGCTTCGCTGGAGATTTCTGTGCCGGTTTCGGGGTTACGGGTGGAGAAGAAGATATGTTGGGCCTGGGCCATTTCGGGTCGCTGGAGTTTGGCCTGGTTGGTTTTGTAGAACGACTGGATATCGTCTTCGGAGACCTGGACTTTACCGTGGAGTTCGCGTTCCACGAAGGCTTCGCAGGTGGCGCGGTCGAGGACTTGCCGGGTGAAGTCTTCGCGGGTGAATCCGAGGGCTATGAGCTGGCGATTGAAGGCGGTTTCTGAGCCGGCTTCACGGATGACCTTGGCGACGAACTCATCGGCTTGTTTGCGGGCGATTTCCTTATCGGCCTCGGATGCGCGCTGGAGCATCAGGTGGGTGACGACGATACGGTCGAGGAGGTTGGCTTCGAGTTCTGCTCGGCGGTCGGCGGGGATGGGTTGGTTGCGGAGTGTGGCGTTGGCTTTGAACTGGAGGTAAGCCTTGTCCAGTTCCGGCCGGTTGATGGAGAGGTTCTTGCCGCGGACGAGGATTTCGTCGGCGAAGAAATCATCCGCCGCCCGGGAGGCCTGTGGGGTGGCGAGGAAGATCGCTATGGCGACCAGGGCGGCGTGGATGATGCGGGTGGTTTTCAACGGGGTATTAGAGGTCGACGATATGGACGTTACTGATATCGGGGTCCTGTTGGAGTTCGTTGACGAGGTCTTGTGGGGGGAGCGTATCGAGGTTGAGGACTGTGAGGGCGTGGCCGCCCTTGTTATCGCGGCAGAGGGTCATGTTGGCGATATTGATTTCGTGTTTGGCGAGGACGCCGCCGAGGTGGCCGACGATACCGGGGCGGTCTTTATTGGTGAGGACGAGGAGTACGCCTGAGGGGGTGACTTCGACAGGGATACTATTGATGCGGACGATGCGGGGGTGGTTTTGTGCGCCGAAGAAGGTACCTCCGGCGGAGGTTTTATGGTCTTTGCAGTAGACGGCGATATGGAGCCATTCATTGAAGTCGGTTTCCTCGTTGGATTTGATTTCCTCGACGAGGAGGCCGCGTGCGGCGGCGATGCTTCGGACATTGATGGTATTGACGTCTTGTCCGCCGGCGGCTTCGAGGAAGCCTTTGAGGACGGAGCGGGTGATGGGGTCACCGGGGACTTGGGTGGCTTTGCCGCCGTAGGTGAGGACGAGGCGGTCGTTCCGTTCTGGGGCGAGTTGGGCGGCGAGGCGGCCGAGTTTTTCGCCGAGGTTGAGGTAGGGTTTGACCTTGGTGTAGGTGGTGGCGTCGAGGTTGGGGAGGTTGACGGCGTTACGGACGGTGCCATTGACGAGGTAATCGGTGATGGCTTCGGCGACTTCGATGCCGACATTTTCCTGGGCTTCGCCGGTGCTGGCGCCCAGGTGTGGGGTGAGGATGATATTGGGGTGTTCGCGGAGGGGGGAGTCGGCGGGGAGGGGTTCGGTTTCGTAGACATCGAGAGCGGCACCTGCGACGTGGCCGGACTGGACGGCTTGGAGGAGGTCGGTTTCATTGACGATACCGCCGCGGGCGCAGTTCAGGATACGGACACCGGGCTTCATTTTGGCGAAGGCGGCCGTATTGATCATGCTGCGGGTGCGGTCGGTCATGGGCATATGGACCGTGATGAAGTCGGCTTGGGGGTAGAGGTCGTCGATTTGTTCTACGAGTTCGACTTGGAGAGTTTTGGCGCGGGAGAGGGTGATATAGGGGTCGAAGGCGAGGACGCGCATACCGAAGGCGATGGCGCGGCGGGCGACTTCTGAGCCGATGCGGCCCATGCCGAGGATGGCGAGGGTTTTCTGGTAGAGTTCGACGCCCGAGTAATGTTTCCGGTCCCATTTGCCGGCTTTCATGGAGCCATGGGCCTGGGGGATATTTCGGGCTAGGGCCATGAGCATGGAGAAGGTGAGTTCGGCGGTGGAGATGGTATTACCGCCGGGGGTATTCATGACGACGACGCCGTGTTGGGTAGCGGCTTCGACGTCGACGTTATCGACGCCGACTCCGGCGCGGCCGACGACTTTGAGGTTGGGGGCGGCTTCGATTACGGCGCGGGTGATTTTGGTTTCGGAGCGGACGACGAGGGCGGCTACGTCCTGCACGAGGGGCAGCAATTCTGCTTCTGGGAGGCGTTTGGGGAGGACGGTGACTTTGAACTCCGGGCATTCCTGGAGTCGGGCGATACCTTTAGGCGAGACGGGGTCACAGACGAGAATGTGCATAATCAAAAATGAGGTGGGGACTGTAGGGTGATGTTCTAGGGGGCGTCAATTTTGGAGTCCAGGCACCTGCGGACGGCATCGGCCAGGCCCCTGGGGTTGTAGGGCTTTTGGAGGAAATTGACTTCTTCATTGAGGGTGAAGTCGATTCCGACGATTTCCGTGCCGTAGCCACTGGTGTAGAGGACTTTGAGGGAGGGTTTATCCTTTTGGAGGCGGAGGGCGAGGTCGTGTCCGTTGACGCCGTCGGGCATGACGACATCGGTGAGGAGGAGGTCGACGGAGGCGTGGTGTTGGCGCCAGACGTCGAGGGCGGCGCGGCCTGAGGGGGCTTCGAGGACGGAGTAGCCGGAGAATTCGAGGATATTGCGGACGAGTTCACGGAGGGCGGGTTCATCTTCGACGACGAGGATAGTTTCGTGGCCGCCGGTTTCCTTTTGGGGTTCTGGGGGAGTGGGGGTGATATCTGGGAGGACTTGGATTTCGTTGATGGCGGGCAGGTAGATTTGGAAGACCGTGCCGCGGTTGAGTTCACTGGCGACGGAGATCCAGCCGCGGTGTTGTTTGACGATGCCGTAGACGGTGGCGAGGCCGAGTCCGGTGCCTTTACCGACTTCTTTGGTGGTGAAGAAGGGTTCGAAGATATGGGGGATGGTTTCCGGGGGGATACCGCTGCCGGTATCGGCGACTTTGAGGAGGACGTGGGGGCCGGGGTTGGCGTCTGGCTGGCTGGCGGCGATATTTTCGTCGATGGTGGTGCTTTGGGTGCTGACGAGGAGTTGGCCGCCTTTGGGCATGGCATCGCGGCTATTGACGGCGAGGTTGAGGATGACCTGTTCGAGCATGACGGGGTCGACTTCGACGTGGGGGAGGTTGGGTGCGAGGGAGAAGTGGACGGCGATACTTTCTCCGACGGTGCGTTGCATCATATCGGCCATGTGTTCGATGAGCTGGTTGGGGTCGAGCACGACTGGCTGGAGGAGTTGTTTACGGCTGAAGGTGAGGAGTTGGCGGGTGAGGTGGGCGGCGCGTTCGGCGGCGAGGGCGATTTGTTGGAGGGAGGAGGCTTCCTTGGAGTTGGCGGGGTTGAGGGCGCGGAGGATTTCGGCGTGGCCCTGGATGACGGTGAGGAGGTTATTGAAGTCATGGGCGACGCCGCCGGCGAGTTGGCCGACCGTCTCCATTTTCTGGGCTTGGCGGAGTTGGTTTTCGAGTTGGACGCGTTCGGTGACGTCCCAGAACATGCCTTGGATACCGACGAGGGAGCCGCTGGCGTTATAGATGGGGGAGCGGACGATTTGGATATGGCGGGGGCCGATTTGGGGGAGGGGTAGTTCGACGGTAGTTTCGTGGGTATCGCCTTTTTCCAGGACGTAGTGGTCTTCGCGGCGGAGTTGTTTGGCGATGTCGGCGGGGAAGAATTCTTCATCGGTGCGGCCGATGATATCCTCGAGGCGTTTGCCCATGGTGGTGCAGAAGCGGCCATTGGCGAAGGTGAGTCGGGAGTGGGTATCTTTGCGGAAGACGTTTTGGGGCAGGGATTCTACGAGGCTGGAGTAGAGGGATTGGGAGGCGCGGAGGGCTTCTTCGAAGCGTTTTCGTTCGGTGATATCGCGGAGGAAGCCGGTGAAGACGGCTGGGGATGAGCGGGGGACGCGGGCGACGCTGAGTTCGGCGGGGAATTCGGAGTTATCGGCGCGTTTGCCGGTGAGTTCGATTCGGCGGCCGAGGATGGCGGTTTCGCCGGTACGGATGGCGAGTTCCATGGCGGAGTTGAAGCGGTGGGCGGAGGCGGGGTTGAAGGCGAGGCTGGCGAGGGTTTTTCCGAGGACGGCGGAGCGGCGGTGGCCGAAGATGCGTTCGGCGGCGGCGTTCCATTCGAAGATTTTGCCTTCGTGGTCGATGGTGACGATGGCGTCGGGGGCGGAGTCGAGGATGGCGGCTTTTCGGGCCTGGGCTTCGATCTGGGCTTGTTCGGCGAGGCGTTGGTCGGTGACGTTGTCGATGACGATGCCGACGCATTGGTCTGGGAGGGGGAAAGCGCGGACGGAGAAGTCGCGTCGGGGGATGCGTTCGTCTTCGTAGGTGATGCAGCCGAGGTCTTTCGTTTGGCCGGAGTGGACGACTTCGGCGAAGCGTTCGGCTACGGGGGTATTGGCGAATTTGGGGAAGAGTTCGTAGATGGATTTACCGGTGAGTGAGTGGATGGGGAAGCCGAGGATACGGGCGGCGGCGGGGTTGGCGGTGACGAGCTGGAGGCTGGAGGCTTTGGGGGGGGAGGTGAGGTGCCAGACGAGGATGCCGAGGTGGATATTGCGGGTGATATCGTTATAGCGGCGGGTTTCTTCTTCGGCGCGGTGGCGGAGGAGCGTTTCTGTTTCGAGTTCGGCGGTGGTTTTGGCAAGTTGGGCGGTTTGCTGGGTGGATTTACTGGCTTGTTTGAGGTGTCGGTGGGCGTTGAGGCGGCGGAGGACGAGGTTGGCGATGAGGCGGAGGGCTTCTTTTTGGTCTTGGGTGAGGTTACGCGGGGTGTAGTCGAGGACGCAGAGAGTGCCTAGGGCGGCGTTATTGTGGGTGATGAGGGGCATACCGGCGTAGAAGCGGAAGCCGGGTTTTTGGGTGACGAGGGGGCTTTGACTGAAGCGGGGGTCCTGTGTGGCATCGGGGACGATGAGGAGGTCGGTTTGGAGGATGGCGTGGGTGCAGAAGGAATATTCTCTCGGGGTATGTTGGATTTGTGTGCCGGTTTTGGCTTTGAACCATTGTCGGTTTTGGTCGATGAGGGAGATGAGGGCGACGGGGGTTTGGCAGATTTGGGCTGCCAGTTGGGTGAGGGTATCGAATTCGGCTTCCGGGGGTGTATCGAGGATGGCGAAGTCCCAGAGGACTTCGAGGCGGTGTTTTTCGTTGGCCGGGAGGGGTGGCATATAAGCGGGCCGTTTGGGGGGAGACCGTAGCGAACTGGGAGGAAGATGATCAAGGGCATTACCGGGGGGTGGAGAATACTGGCTTGACCCTTTGGGGTCGTGGTTATTACGTTCCGCACGCACGATGCACCCTGTATCTGTCAAGGTAGTAGTAGTGGGAGGCGTAGTCGTCCTGGTGGACGGCTGGGCCGATGGGTCAGGGTGTGCCTGAAAGAAATGAGGACCTTGACCCACGGCTGGCGACGGTCGTGGGTTTTTTTGTTTCCGCGGCCCGCCCTGTGCGAGAGGCAGACGAGACTGTGTTATGAGAGCGAAAGCGAAGACTGTGAAGCGCGGGAAGGCGCGGCGTAAGGAGTCGGTGCAGGCAGAGATGTTGGGCAGCGACATATTGGTGGCGGCATTGGAGCGGGAGGCGGTGGATACGATCTTTGCGTATCCCGGGGGTGCGAGTCTGGAGTTGCATCAGGCTTTGACGCGGTCGGCGAAGATCCGGGTTATTTTGCCGCGGCACGAGCAGGGCGGGGTTTTTGCGGCGGAAGGGTATGCGCGGGCGACGGGGAAGGTGGGGGTGTGCATGGCCACGAGCGGTCCCGGGGCGACGAACTTGGTGACTGGGATTGCGGACGCGTATATGGATTCGACGCCGTTGGTGGCGATTACGGGTCAAGTGCCGCAGGCGATGATTGGGAAGGGGGCGTTTCAGGAGACTGATTTTTTCGGGCTGACGGTTCCGATTGTGAAGCACAGCTATTTGGTGACGAACATTCACGACATTCCGAAGGTGGTGAAGGAGGCGTTCAAGATTGCGAGTTCGGGGCGTCCGGGGCCGGTGGTGATTGACATACCGAAGAACGTGCAGCAGCAGCGGGCGGTTCCGGTGTTTCCGGAGTCGGCTGACTTGCGGGGTTACACGGATGAGTTGCGGGCGAGTGACGGGGAGTTGGAGCAGATTTTGGCGTTGATTGCGCGTGCTGAGCGTCCGGTGTTGTATGTGGGTGGGGGCATTATCAGTAGCGGGGCGTCGGAGGAGTTGTTGGCCTTTGCGGAGAAGACGCAGATTCCGGTGACCTCGACCCTGATGGGGGTTGGGGCTTTTCCTGAGGACCACGAGTTATCCTTGCGCTGGCTGGGCATGCATGGGGCGGCATTTGCGAACTGGGCGGTGAATGGGGAGTATCGTCGGCAGCAGATGCCGGACGGGTCGGAGAGCACCGTGAAAGTGGCGCAGGGGGCTGATTTGCTTCTGGCGTTTGGTGTGCGTTTTGACGACCGGGTGACGGGGAAGGTGGAGAAGTTTTGCGAGGGCGGGACGATTGTTCATTTGGACATTGACGCTTCGGAGCACAACAAGAACAAGCCGGCGCAGTTACCGATTGTGGGGGATGTAAAGGATGCGTTGAAGCGGATGAACGCGATGCTGCGCCGGAAGCCGGTGAAGCCGGCCTGGGCGGGTTGGTTACGGCAGGTGGCGGAGTGGAAGGAGCGGGCGCCTTTGAAGTATCGGGTGACTGAGGAGGTTTTGACATCGCAGCACATGCGGGATCATCTGGACGGTCGGTCGGACGAGGTGATTTTGCCGCAGATGGCGATTGCGATGTTGCATGAGCTGACGCGAGGGGAGGCGATTGTGACGACTGGGGTGGGGCAGCATCAGATGTGGGCGGCGCAGTATTATCGTTGTGCGAAGCCGCGGCAGCTGGTGACGAGTGCGGGTTTGGGCGCGATGGGTTTTGGATATCCTGCTGCGTTGGGGGCGAAGGTGGCTTGTCCGGATCGTCAGGTGATTGACATTGATGGGGACGGTTCATTCCTGATGAACATTCAGGAGTTGGCGACGGCGCACATTGAGAAGATTGCGGCGAAGGCACTGGTGTTGAACAACCAGCATTTGGGGATGGTGGTGCAGTGGGAGGATCGTTTTTATGATGGCAACCGTGGCAACACGTATTTGGGTGATCCGCTGAACATGAAGCAGATTTACCCCGATTTTGTGGCGATCACGCGGAGTTTCAACGTGAAGGCGGAGCGGGTGATGTTCAAGAAGGACCTGCGAGCGGCGATGCAGCGGATGTTGGATGCGGATGAGCCGTATGTGTTGGATGTGATTGTGCCCTACACGGAACATGTCTTGCCGTTTATTCCCGCGGGGAAGACCGTGGCGGAGATGATTTATCAGGATTGAGGTTGGGCTAGATTAACGACCCCGGGATTGCTGCGTGGGCGTGGTGATCCCGGGGTTTTGTTTTTATGTTGAAGACACGAAATCGATTTTTGTTGGCGGGGTTGGTTTTAGCGGGGTGGTTTTTTGTTGCTGGGGGTGTTTGGGGTGCGGAGCGGGTGTTTGATTTTTCCGGGGTGGAGCCGGGTGGGTTGCCGGCGGGTTTTCGGTCGGCGCTGACGGGGCAGGGTGAGGAGGGGGATTGGCGGGTGGAGGAGGTGCCGTTGGCGGGGTTGGGGCAGTCATCGGTGAGTGTGCGTGAGGTGGTGGTGGTGCAGGCGTCGCGGGATGCGACTGACGAGCGGTTTCCGTTATTGGTGTATGACGACGAGGTATACACGGATTTTGTGGCTTCGGTGAAGGTGCGGGCGGTTGCTGGCGGGGTGGAGCGCATGGGGGGGCTGGCCTTTCGGCTGACGGACACGACGAATTATTATGTTTTGCGGTTGAGTGCGTTGGGGAACACCGTGCGGTTTTACAAGGTGGTGGGGGGTGTGCGGAGTGCTCCGATTGGTGTTTCGGGGCCGGTAACTGCGGGGGAGTGGCACGAGCTAAAGGTGTCGTGTCAGGGCAACCAGATTCGTTGCTGGTATGACGGTCAGGAGTTGTTTCCGCCCTTGAACGACAATTCGTTTACCAAGGGGAAACTGGCCTTTTGGACCAAGAGCGATTCCGTGACGCATTTCAAGGATTTGCGGGTGGAGTATGTGCCCAGCGAGATTTTGGCGAAGCGGCTGGTGAGGGAGGCGATGGAGAGGTCGCGGCGGATGTTATCGATGGAGATTTACGCGGTGCCGCCGGGGGTGGGTGAATTGAAGTTAGTGGCTACGAGTGTGGCGGGTGGGGGAGAGGGGACGGAGCCGGGCAAGGTGGAGCGGGATGTAGCGGAGAACGGTAAGCTGTATTACGGGAAGGAGGATGGGGTGGTGAGTGTGGTGGCTCCGATTCGGGATCGGAACGGGGATCCGGTGGCGGCGGTGAGGATTCGGATGGAGGCTTTTGCGGGGCAGACGCAGAACAATGCACTGGCCCGGGTGCAGCCTGTTGTGGAGCGTTTGTCCGGTCAGGTGCGCGAGGCGGGGGACTTGTTTCGCTGAGCTTTGCGGTTTGGTGTGGCAGTGCGTCGGGTGGTGGGGTGCTCTAGAATCGTTCGACGAGTTTTTCGATGAGGTAATTACTTTCGCGCATGGCTTGGCCACAGAAGGGGCCGAACCAGTCTGAGACTTTGCGGAAGTGGGTGCAGAAGGCTTCGCGGTCGGCGGTTTCGAGGAGGGGTTTATGGCGATTGAGCGAATCGATGAATTCCTGGAGAAGGGCACGCCGTTCGGGGGTAGCGAGGATGATATCGGCGTAGAGTTCCGGGTCTTGGCCGAAGAGGCGTCCGATCATGCCGAGTTCGAGGCGGTAGATGGGGCTGGAGAACTCGAGGCTCCGGGCAAGGTTGATGTTCTGGTGTCGGAGGAAGTCCCCGAAGGCGAAGGTGGCGAAGTGGCGGAGGGCCTGGACGAAGGTCATGAGCCGGTCATGTTCCGTGGCGTCGATGGGGAGGACGATGTTGCCCCAGGCGGTGAACTGGTCGAGGAGCCATTGGCAGGCTTCGGGTTTGCGGCCGGGGGTGGCGACGACGACTTGTTGGTCCATGCTGGTGGTGGCGGGGCCGAAGAGCGGGTGGAGACCGACGACGGGGCCGGGGTGGAATTGGAGCATGGCGGCGAGGGGGTTGGCCTTGATGCTGGTGAGGTCGGCGAGAACACAGTCGCTGGGGAGGTGGGGGGCGAGTTGTTGTGCGATTTCGGGGGTATGGGCGATGGGGACTGAGAGGATGGCGGCGTGGATATTCTGGCAGAGCGTGGCGACTTGGGGCCAGTCATTGGAATCCATGCGGCGGACCTGGTAGCCGGTGGATTCGAACCAGCGGGCGAAGTAGCTTCCCATTTTCCCTGAGGCCCCGACGACGAGGATGGTGGCATTTGGCCGGACGGGGATCCTGGTGATCTGCGCTGTCTGGCGCATCCGCGACTGGCGCAGGATGGATCGGTAGAGTTCCTCGATGTGATCGGGGTCCAGTCCGGCTTGGGCGGCTTGTTCCCGGCGTTGTGAGATGAGGTCTTCTTCGCGGGAGGGGTGATAGACGGGGAGTTTTTGTGCGTTTTTGAGGGCGACGACTTGTTGGACCGTGGCGTGTCGTTGGGCGAGGAGGCTGACGATTTGCTGGTCGATCGAATCGATCTGACTGCGTAGGGCTTCGAGGCTGGCGGGCATGGTGTTTTTGGGGGGCTGCTGGGCCATTGGGTTGTGCGCGGGGTGGTGGGTGGGGTGTTAGCCGCCGAGAGAAGCTGGGTCAGAGACGTCACCTTTATTGAAGTCCACGTAAGCTTCTGTGAGGTCTGCGGCGATCATGGTGCATTGGCCTTGGCCGAGGTTGAGGTGGATATGGAGGTCGAAAGCACTGGGGGCGACGGCGGCGCAGAGGGTTTTGAAGGAGGTTCGGGTGGGTTGGCCGCGTTTGAGGGACCAGGTGATTTTGTTGGATTCGGGGGTGCTATAGCCGATGTCGACCTTGTTTTCGACGATTGTGGCGGGGGAATAGCCGAGGGCATCGATAATGCGGCCCCAGTTGGGGTCACCGCCGTGCCAGCTGGTTTTGACCAGGGCGCTATTGGCTACGGCGCGGGCGGCGGCTTCGGCATCGGCGTGGGAGCGTGCTCCGTGGACGCGGAGGGTTACGACGCGATGGACGCCTTCACCGTCGCGTACGATCATTTTTGCGAGTTCGAGGCAGACGTGATTGAGGGCGGTCTGGAACTTCTCGAGGTCTTTTTTGCAGGCGGGGTTCTTTTTGGCTTTGGTTTCACTGAGGGGTGTATTGGCGGCCTGGCCATTGGCGAGGATGAGGACTGTGTCGTTGGTGCTCATATCGCCATCGACGGTGATGCGGTTGAAGCTGAGGGCGACGGCTTGGGTGAGGGCGTTTTGGAGTGTTTTGCGGTCGATTTGGGCATCGGTGGTAAGGAAGCCGAGCATGGTGGCGTGGAGGGCGGAGGAGGCGGGGCGTTTTCCGGTGGGGCTCATGCCGGGCTGGATCATGCCGGCGCCTTTGCAGATACCGCCGATATGGACAGTTTGGCCACCGATTTGGAGGGAGACAGCGATTTGTTTCGGGTGGGTATCGCTGGTCATGATGGCTTCGGCGACATGGTCGGCGGAGGCGTGGGATGGGTTGAGGATTTTGGCGGCTGCATGGATGCCTTGGCGGACGCGGGGCATGGGGAGGGTGACGCCGATGCGGCCGGTGGAGGCGACGAGGACGAGGTCTTCGTCGAGTCCGAGTTGTCTGGCAGTTTCGCGGGTCATCGTTTTGGCGTCCTTGAGGCCTTTATTGCCGGTGCAGGCGTTGGCGTTTCCAGAGTTAACGACGATGGCTTGGGCTGTGCCGTTGGCGACGCGTTCCACGCAGACTTTGACGGGTGCGGCGCAGATTTGGTTGGTGGTGAACATGCCTGCGGCCGTGGCGGGGGAGGAGGAAGTGATAATCGCGAGGTCGCGTTTGGGTCCTTTGGCGGAGCCTTTGCCGGTGCCCAGGCGTTTGATGTCGCAGAAGACACCTGCGGCGGAGAAGCCTTTGGGTGCGAGGATGGAGCCGGGGACGGGAGTGAAGGAGTTGGTTTTCATGGGAGGGGGAGTTAGAGGAGGCCGGCGGTTTCGTTGAAGCCGTTTTGGATATTAAAGCTTTGGACGGCCTGGCCTCCGGCGCCTTTGAGGATGTTATCTTCGGCGCTCGTGACGATGATGCGGCCGGTGCGGGGGTCGACGCGCCAGGCCATTTCGAGCGTATTGGTTCCGACGACATTCTTGGTATCGGGCAGGGCAGAGCCGGAGAGGAGTCGGACGAAGGGTTCGTTAGCGTAGGCGGCTTGGTAGCAGTTGGAGATTGTGGTGTGGAGTTCCTTGGCGGCGTTACCGGTGGCTGGGGAGGCTGGTGTGAGGTAGAGCGTGGTGAGGATGCCGCGGTTGACGGGGACGAGGTGTGGGGTGAACTGGATGGTGACGGGCTGGTTGATGGCGAGGCTGAGTTGTTCTTCGATTTCGGAGAGGTGGCGGTGTTTGGGGATGCCGTAGGGGCGGAGGCTTTCGTTACATTCGCAGTAGAGGTAGTTGAGGTCGGCTTTGCGGCCGGCTCCGGAGACTCCGCTGAGTGAATCTGCGATGATGCCGGATGGGCTGATGATACCGGCTTTGAGGAGGGGGAGGGTAGGGAGGAGGATGCTGGTGGGGTAGCAGCCTGGGGAGGCGATCAGCTGGGTTTGCCGGATAGCGGTCCGGTAGAATTCGGGCAGGCCGTAGACGGCCTGCTGGAGGAGTTGGGGGGCGGGGTGGGGGTGGTCGTAGAACTCCTGGTAGCGTTCGGCGCTGCGGAGCCTGAAGTCTGCGCTGAGGTCGATGACGCGTTTTCCTTTCTGGAGCAGGGGTTCAGCGAATTCAGCAGCAACACCGTGGGGGAGGGCGAGAAAGATGGTGTCTGCTGCGGCGGCGAGTGAATCGATATTGGGTTCAGTAAACTGGAGTGATTTAGCGGTGGGATAGCTGGCGAAGCGGGGGAAGATGTCGGCGATGGATTTACCGGCGTATTGTCGGGATGTGACGGCTGTGAGTTGGGCGTGAGGGTGGCGGAGGAGGAGGTGGACGAGTTCTTCGCCGGAGTAGCCGGAGGCACCGATGACAGCGACGGGGGCGTTAGGGGTCTTAGGGGCTTGCATGGTATGGGTTGGCACGGGTGCCGTGGGTTGGGATAGCTGAACGGGGGAGGGAAGAAAATGAAAAACCCCGGCAGAGGTGTCTGCCGGGGTTGTGAAAGGCGGATTGGATTAGCGCTTGCTGAACTGGAAGCGCTTACGGGCACCCGGCTGGCCGTATTTCTTACGTTCCTTCATACGCGGATCGCGAGTGAGGTGGCCGCCGGCCTTGAGGCTTGGGCGGAAGGTAGCGTCGACTTTGAGCAGTGCGCGGGCGATGCCGTGGCGCACGGCGCCGGCTTGGCCGGCGGGGCCGCCACCGGTCACGATGATGCGGAGGTCGAACTTCGCTTCATTGGAGGTGACGGTGAGGGGTTCGACGGCCTGCATGCGCAGCTGTTCGAGAGGAAAGTAGGCTTCGAAGGCGCGGCCATTGACCGTGATTTTGCCGGAGCCTGGGGCCATACGGACGCGGGCGACGGCGGTTTTGCGCCGGCCTGTGCCGAGGAAGTCAGAGGATTCAGCCATAGATGAGGGGTGTTGGGCTTATAGGTTTACGATGCGAGGGCCATGGGGGTGGGCTGCTGGGCCGAGTGCGGGTGTTCGCCACCTTTGTAGACCTTGAGTTTGGTCAGGAGGCGTGCGCCGAGTCGGTTTTTGGGCAGCATTCCTTTCACGGCGTGCATGACGAGGCGTTCGGGGTGTTTCGCCCGGACTTCCTTCACCGTGCGGTAGCGTTCGCCACCTTTCCAGCCGGAGTAGGACATATATTCTTTGGCGACCTCCTTATTGCCGGTGAGTTTTACTTTTTCGGCATTAATAACGACGACGAAGTCGCCGAGGTCGAGGTGAGGGGTGAAGCTCGGTTTGTTCTTACCCCGGAGAACGTCTGCTACCTGGACAGCCAGACGGCCGAGAATCGCGCCTTCGGCGTCGATCACGTGCCATTTCCGGTCTTCCGGGTTCGCTTTGGGAACCAGTGTTTTCATCCAATCCTAGAAACTAAAGAGCGGGGAACCTAACAAACGCGGCGGGCAAGTCAATAGCCTTATTGGGGATCCTGACTTTTCTGCGTGGATTTTTTGGGTGCCTCGAGGAGTTTTTCCAATTCTGCGATACGTCGTCGGAGTTGGGGGAGTTGTTGGATAGCGAGGATTTGGCGTTTGGTACGTCGGTCGGGTTGGGCGGGGTAGCCGAACCATTTTTCGCCATCGGGGATATCGTGCATGACGCCGGACTGGGCGGCGACGGAGACGCGGTTACCGATTTTGAGGTGTCCGGAGAGGCCGGCTTGGCCGCCGAGAGTGACGTAGTTGCCGAGTTTGGTGCTACCGGCGATGCCGACTTGGGCGACGAGGAGGCAATGTTCACCTAGCGTGACGTTATGGGCGACCTGGACGAGGTTATCGATTTTGGAGCCGCGTCCGATGATGGTGGAGCCGAGGGCACCGCGGTCTATGGTGACGTTGGCGCCGATTTCCACGTCGTCGTGGATGAGCACCTGGCCGACTTGGGGGACTTTGCGGTGTTGTCCGTTATCGAGGACGTAGCCGAAGCCGTCGGAGCCTACGACGGTGCCGGAGTGGATACGGACTCGGTCACCCAGCTGGCAGCGTGAGTAGAGGACGACGCGGGGGAAGAGGTGGCAATCGGAGCCTAGTGTGCAATTGGGGCCGATGTGGTTGCCGCCGTGGAGGACGCAGCCTGGGCCGATGCGGGTTTGGGGGCCGACGACGCAATGGGGGCCGATATGGGCGGCGGGGTCGATTTGAGCGGAGGGGTCGATGACGGAGCTGGGGTGGACGCCGGGTTCGGGTTTGGGTTCGGGGAAGAAGAGGGGCAGGACACGGGCGAAGGCGATGCGGGCGCTGGGTACGCGGATGAGGGTTTTATTGGTGGGGATATTGTATTCGTTATCGATGAGGATTGCGGCAGCGGCGCTTTGGGTAGCGCGGGAGAAGTAGGTGGCATTTTCGGCGAAGGTCAGGTCACCTGGGCGGGATTTGTCTGCGGGGGCGAAGCCATGGAGTTCGAGGCTGGGGTCGCCGATCACCTGTCCTTCGAGGTGGCGGGCTATGTCGTCGGCGCGGATGCTCATGGATTAGATGCCTCTTTCGCTGGCGACATGGTTATTTTCGTCGAGGACGATGACGCGGGGTTGCCAGTTGGGGCCTTGGGAGGCATCGGTGAGGGCGAAGTTCATGATGGTGAGGGCGTCGCCGGGTTTGCCGAGGTGGGCGGTGGCGCCGTTGAGGACGAACTGGCGTGAGTTGGCTGGGCCGGGGATGGCGTAGGTTTCGAAGCGGGCACCGTTGGCCATATTTCCCACGAGGATTCGTTCGTAGGGGAAGAGTCCGACCTTTTCCATGAGGTCGGAGGGGATGGTGAGGCTGCCTTCGTAATCGACGCTGCCGCCCGTTACGCGGGCGCGGTGGATTTTAGATTTGAGGAGGTGGATCTGCATAGGTGCCAAGTTTGGCGGCTACGTATCACAACGAGTTCGGCAATATAAGGTTGAGGTCTAGTTGACGGCAACTGTTCATTTCTGGGGGTGGGGGGGTGTTGGGGTTGAAAAACCTTGATCCAGAGGGGTTTTGGCTTAGTGTCGGCGTTCCACTCCGATGAGATCCCGGGCGTATTGAGTCTGGGTTTTGGCAGTGGGGCGGGTGAGGTTGAGTCATGGTGCGGCCTCCCGCGAAGAACCCAAGAATAGAGAAGACTGTTATGTCGAATAGACCACTGAATGTTGGCCTGGTGGGTGGCGGCAAGGGTGCATTTATTGTTCAGCCCCATCAGAAAGCGATTCATTTTGACGGGACGCGTCGGGTTACGGCCGGGGCGCTGTTTCCGGATCCCAAGGTTGCGATGGAGGAGGCGGCGAACTGGCCTTATCCGATCAAGGGTTACGGGTCTTATGACGAGATGATTGCGGCGAACGCGACTTTACCGGAGGAGGAGCGTTTGGACTACATCCTGATTGTGACGCCGAACTTTGTTCATTTTGATCCGGCGATGAAGGCGATGAAGGCGGGGATTGCGGTTTTTTGTGAGAAGCCGCTTTGTTTGAACCTGAAGGAGGCGAAGACCCTGGTGAGCACGGCGCGGAAATTGAACGTGCCTTTTGGGGTGGCGCACACGTATTTGGGGCATTGGACGAGCCGGTTTGCGCGTTACATTGTGCAGAGCGGGCTGATTGGGGATGTGCGTTGGGTGGACAGCTATTATTTGCAGGGCTGGCTGGCGACGAAGGTGGAGGCGACGGGGCAGCAGCAGGCCAGCTGGCGGGTGGATCCGAAGCGTGCGGGTGGTTCGGGATGTGGTGGTGACATTGGCACGCATGCGTTGATGCAGTTGCGATATGTGACTGGGTTGGACGTGGAGAAGCTGAGTGCTCAGCTGGAGACCTTTGTTGAGGGTCGGATGCTGGACGACCATTTCACCATTTACTGTCATTTGAGCAACGGGGGGCGGGCGATGGTGCGTGCTTCGCAGATTTGCATTGGTCACAAGAACGATCTGGGGATTGTGGTTGCGGGCACGAAGGGGACGGTGCGTTGGTCGCAGGAGGATCCGGAGAGTGTGACGGTGATGTTGCCGGGGCAACCTGACCGGGTTTACTGGCGTGGTGCGGTGACGCCTGGTGACGGGTTTTTGCCGAAGAACGTTCCGGCGGATTTGATGGCGGAGCCGACGATTCCCGCTGGTCATCCTGAGGCGTTTCATGATGCTTTTGCGCGGCTGCACCGGAGTTTTGAGGCGGATGTGCGCAAGTGGAAGGCGGGCAAGAAGTTCAGCTCGGACGGTTCGAAGTATGCGAATGTCGAGGATGGCTGGATGGGGATTGCCTTTATTGAGGCCTGCGTGAAGAGCGGCAAGAAGAAGGGTGCCTGGACGGCGATGCCGAAGAAGATCTGAGCACGTTCTGGGATTTAAGCGAGACGGGCGACCTGTGAGGGTCGCCCGTTTTTTTTAGCGAGGAGCCAGGCGCTGGGGGCTAACGGTGGCCTATGTCCAGCGGGGTGGGTGTGGAGGTGGGGTCGAGGAAGAGGCCGAGTTCGGAGAGGGCGGGGCAGGCGGCGGCCTGGGTGATACGGAGGCGGATGCTATCGGTCACGATTGTGGGGGTGCGGAGGAGGCGTTGGTTACCGATACTGGTTCCTTTGGTGAGTTCGGTCCATTGGTTGTTGCTTTTGTAGTCGACGGCAAAGGCATCGATACGTTGGCCGAGCTGGATGTATTCGCGGAGGCGGATGACGTTCAGGGCAACAGGTTTTTCGAAGCTGAGGATGACTTCCGGGGTGGTTGTATTGTCGTCGGTGGCCCAATACGTATTACGGTTGGCATCGATCAGGTTGTTGGGGGAGAACTGGTCGTCGTTGCCTCGGGTATCACTGGCGCTGAGGGAGGCTTGGGTGGCGAGGTCGGTTTTGAAGGTGCTGTCGAGAGCATGGCGGAGTTGTTGGAGGGCGGCGACGTCGTTGGGGTGGATTTGGCCGCGGCGGTCGGGGGGGATATTGAGGTTGAGGCAGCAGCCGCGGCCGACTGACGAGTAATAGATTTCGAGGAGGTCATTGAGACTTTTGACGCGTTGGTCTTCGGCTGCGTGGTAGAACCAGCCGGGGCGGATGGAGACGTCACATTCTGCGGGGATCCAGTGGGTGCCGGGGCGTTCGCCGCTATTGAGGCCTTCGGAGGTTCCGCCAGGGTGGCGGCCTTCGTTATTGATAGTGGACCAACAGGGATCGCCGGCCATGCCGCGTTCATTGCCTACCCAGCGCATATCGGGGCCTGCGTCACTGAACATGACGGCCATGGGCTGCATTTCGCGAACGATGTTCCAGGTATTGGGCCAGTCGTAGTAGGAGCGGTTGTCAATTTTCCGTTGTTCGCGGGCGCCGCCGTAGAATCCATCGCCGCCGTTGGCGCCATCGAACCAGACGGTGAACAGCGGGCCGTAGTTGGAGAGGAGTTCGCGCAATTGGTTGCGGTAGTAGGTGAGGTATTCGGGGCGGCCGTATTGGGGGTGGTTCCGGTCCCAGGGTGAGAGGTAGACGCCGAACTGGATGCCCTGGGCCTTGCAGGCATTGGAAAGTTCCCGCACGACGTCGCCTTTACCGTCTTTCCAGGGGCTGTTTTTCACCGAGTGTTCGGTGTAGGCGCTGGGCCAGAGGCAGAATCCGTCGTGATGTTTGGCGGTGAGGATGAGGCCGCGCATTCCGGCCATTTTGGCGGTGGCGGCGATTTGAGTGGCGTCGAAGTCGGTTGGGTTGAAGATGGCGGGGGATTCATCCCCGTAGCCCCATTCTTTGTCGGTGAACGTATTTACTGTGAAGTGGACGAACCCGTAGTACTCCATATCGTGCCAGGCGAGTTGTCGGGCACTGGGGGTGGGTCCATGGGGTGCGGGGGGTGTGGCGGCGCTGGGGCAGAGGGGCAGGAGGAGGGCGAGGGCGAGAGTATGCAGGAGGAGGGATTTTGGCGTATTCATGCTATCTGGGTTGGATGCGGTTTAGGGTGCTCGGCTGGGGGTGGTGTGTCAACGGCGGGGCGCTTTTGGTCCTGAGGTTGCGCGCTGGCGAAAGTGCGCTAAGTATTGCCGTTTACCCTATGAGTATTGCGACCAAGACGGGAGATGCGGGGACAACGGCCATGATGTTTGGTCGCCGGGTGTCCAAATGTGATGCGCGGGTGGAGGCGTATGGCACGGTGGACGAGTTGAATGCTGCGCTGGGGATGGCGCGGGCCTTGGGGTCTAAGCTGGAGTGGTTACAGGAGGTGTTGCTGCCGGTTCAGAAGGATCTGGTGGTCTTGATGGGGGAACTGGCGACGCATCCGGATGATTTGGAGCGGTATGACAAGGCTGGGTTTCGCCGGGTGACTTCGGAGTTTACCGAGCGGTTGGATGCGTGTGTGCATTCCTTTGAGAGTCAGGGGGTGAGTTTTGAGGGGTGGGCGACACCGGGGGCATCGCCGGTGAGTGCGGCGCTGGATGTGGCGCGGACGGTGTGTCGTCGGGCGGAACGGAAGATCTGTTCCTTGCACGAGGCGGGGTTATTGGGGAACCCGACGATCATTATTTTTCTGAACCGTTTTTCGGATTTGTTGTGGCTGATGGCCCGGCGGGCCGAGGCCTAGGCGGGAGCGGGCGGCGTCGGGAGAGTATTGCAGGGCGGGGGGGCTGCTGGCGGGGCTAACCTTCCTTAGGGCCTCTCTGCGGGTGTTGGACGGAGTAGGTGGTGTAGAGTTCGTTGCCTTGGCGGCGGATGGACTGGAGCTGGAGGCGGGTGGCTTTGGGGAGGGGAACGAAGCGGGTGCCGTCGGCAATGGTTGGAGCGTGTGTGCCACCGAGAAGGAGCGGGCAGAAAGTGAGGTGGATTTCGTCGACTAAGTTGGCGTGCAGGAGAGCTGCGTTCAGCTTGCCGCCGCCTTCTACGAGCAGGCGTTTGACGTTGTGGTGGGAGTGGAGCCAGTGGAGGGCGGCGGGGAGGTTGACCGAGGTGGTGCCGAAGCGGGCGATTTGTGCGCCGGCCTGCAGGAGTGGTAGGAGTGTATTTAGCGGCGTGGATTTCGGGGTAAGGATGAGGAGGGGGGCGGGGTAAGGCTGGAGGATGGGGGAGTTTGGCGGGATGGATCCGGAGCGGGAGATGACGATGCGCAGGGGGTATTCCCTGAGGCCATTTCGGATGCGTTTTTGGCGGAATCGTTGAGGGCCGGCATCGAGGGTGACGGGTTGTTGGCGGATGGTTTCCGCGCCGGAGAGGATGGCGTCGGCGGTGGAGCGGAGGGAGTAGAGATGATTTTGGTCGGAGGCGCTACCGAACGGGCCGATGTTACGCTGGTCATTATTGATGGCGGCATCGGCACTGATTGCCATATTGACGAGGACGAACGGTCGTTTGGTGTTTGAGGGTTTGATGGGTGTGGAGGGGTTAGTGGATGAACATGGCGTCGCCGTAGCTGAAGAAGCGGTAGCGATTTTGGACGGCGAGGCGGTAGGTCTCGAGCATGAGGTTGCGGCCGTGGTTTTTTTCGGGGGAAGCGAAGGCGGAGACGAGCATGAGCAGTGAGGATTTG
>JBJOII010000074.1:0-21675 GCA_046047235.1 Verrucomicrobiota bacterium
CATTGCCCGACCCGTTGCCCGCCAAACCCAACTCGCCCAAAGGTAACCCAGCCCGCACATCCTCCATCGGCGTCCGCTTAAACGCCCTCCAGAACATCATCAAAAACATCAAACCCAACGCGGGATAAACCAGCTTCACCCCCAACCCCTTCCAGAACTCCATCATGGTCTCGCGATCCATCCGCTCCTCCATCTCCACCAAATGCGCCGTGTTAAACTCCTGCTCCACGAGCGTAATCTCGTCGTCCCGCGTCGCAT
Source organism: Verrucomicrobiota bacterium (assembly GCA_046047235.1). Lineage (GTDB taxonomy): Bacteria > Verrucomicrobiota > Verrucomicrobiia > Limisphaerales > JAHDYP01 > JBMTVN01. Next base: position 259 of record JBJOII010000074.1, read on the forward strand.
CCCCCTGCCGAATCCCCAAACCGCTCCTCACAATCTCCTTCAACTGCGCAATCTCATTCGTCGACCGCGGCACCATCACCCGGTTTGTCCCCGACCCCGTGTACACCGGCGCCACAAACACCGCCGCCGATAACCGCTCCACCGTCCCCCCGGCCTGCACCAGGCTCATCACCGTTCGGGGAGTCTCATAGATGGTCTCCGTCTGCTTGTTCTTCGTCATGGTCGTCTTCTGATTGCTCGACACACCCGCCACGGCATTGCTCCCACCCTGCACGTTGGATGCCATCCCCACCGCCCCGCCACTCCCCACCGGCGTCTCGCTGGTCTCATCCTCGTTCAAAGTCTCACTCCTCGTGACCTGACTCTCCGGATCATACTTCTCCTCATACGTCGTCTGGCTGTCATAGTTGATGTCCGCATTCACAAGCACCACCGCCTGCCCCGGCCCCAACACGGTCGTCAACATTCGCTCCGCCTTCCGACTCAAATACTCCTCCAACTCCTGCCTCACCCGCAATTGCGCCCGCGTCGCCCCACCCAAACCACCCCCGTCATCCACCACCCCATACACCGTCCCATACGTGTCCGTCACCGACACGTTCGCCGGATCCAATCCCCCCTGGCTGTGCGCCACGGTCATCTGAATCGATGTCACCGCCGACTCCGGTAAACGCGATACCCCACGCAATTTCACCATCACCGACGCCGTCTGCTTCCGGCTCGGATCCAATAGAAAAACGTTCTCCTCCATCGACAGCTGCACTCTCGCACTCTCGATGTATCGAATCTGGCCTATCATCCGCTCCAACTCCCCCTCCTGAGCCCGCTTCTTCGCGATCTTATTCTGAAAATCCGACATCCCAATCCCATTGCTGTCATCGAAAAGCTCATACCCGTTCCCGCTCCGGGTCACCCCCTTGTTGGTCATAAGCAGCCGCGCAGCATATTGCTGCCCCGCCGGGACCCACACGCTCCCCGCACCCCGAACCTGATACGGCACTTTCGCATCCTCCAAACTCCCCACCACCTGCGCCACAGTCTCAGCATCCAACCCGCCCTGCAGCTCCACCCAGCTCACCCGGCTCGATAAAACCATCAAGCCAATCACCCCAAGCACAACCACACCGGTCGCCACAACCAGGCTCACCCGCTGGTTCAATCCCAGCTGCTTCCACATCGCCAATAACTGGCCCGCTAATTCTGAGAATCCCTTTTTCATGCAACATCCAAATCAATGCTCATCAGACCTGCATCCGCATCAGTTCCTGATACGACTCCAGTAACTTGTTCCGAACCTCCACCATCAGCTGAAACGATAAACTCGCCTCCTCCATCGAAACCATCGTCTCATGCAACGATACCTCCTGCCCGCTCAATAACCCCTGCACCTTGTCCGCCGCCACTGCCTGACGCTGGTTCACCTCCGATACCATCTGCCCCAGTACATCCTCAAACCCGCCAACCGGCCGCGCCACCCCAGCCCCCTCCGTCGGCACCGCCATCGGAATCTGCTGTAACTCCGCCTTCGGTATCTCCTTCGGAATCTGTAACGGCGTCGAAATCGGAGCCCCGCCACCCAACCCAACCGCCGGCTGCAACATCATCGGACCTGTAGGTGTAATCGCCATAAAACCTCAGGATTATCGCTTCCCAATCGCTAACGTCTGCAAAGCAATGCTCCGCGCCGTCTTGATCACCGACAAATTCGCCTCAAATGCCCGCGAAGCCGAAATCATGTCCGCCATCTCCTCGTGCACATTGATGTTCGGCATCTCAATCGCCCCCCGCACCGGATCAAAAACCACCCTCGGCGGACGTGGATCCACCTCCACCCGCGCCGCCTGCGTCATGCCCCCACCCTGCCCCGCCGAAATCCGATCCTTCAAAACCGACTCAAAAACCACCTGCTGCCGCTGATACGGCTTCCCGTTCGGTCCCGTCACGGTGTTCGCATTCGCAATGTTCTGCGAAACCACATCCATCCGAACCCGCTCAGCCGCCAACGCCGCCGATGTACTGTCTATGCCTCCAAGTATATTGATCATAGCTCAACTCCGCTTAACTCGGCCGCCCGGTAATCGCTAACCGCATCTTCAATAAATTCCCCGTCACCAACCGCGTCTCCAACGCATGCTCCGTCGACGCCTGATGCATCAAGATCATCTCCGATTCCATGTCCACGGTGTTGCCGTCCGGCCTCACCACCGCAGCCCCCTTGTCCACCCTCAATTCCGGCTTCAACCCCCCAATCCCCCGCGCATCACCCCCCTGAATCTCCTGCTGCAACCGCTCCTCAAAGGTCTTCGGCACATCCACCCGCCGATACCCAGGAGTCTCCAAATTCGCCATATTCGCCGCCACCGCCTCCATGCGCAAAACCGTCACGTCCATCATCTTCTTCGCAGCGACGTAGTTGGGTTGGTTGAATAAGGCCTCAATCATGTCCGTAATACACCTTCCACCCTCCAAGCAACGCCCATGCCACCGACCCGCACCCCTCTCCACCAACGACTTGCAAACAATACCAACTCAACACAGGCAATTCTTTCCCCCCTCCAAATCCCCCAACAGGCAACTTCTCCCCCCCTCACCACCCACTCACCACCCCGCGTAATCCCGCGGCCAAAGGTTGGTGAAGCGTCCGTCAATGGTCACAACCAGGGGGCGCCGGGCCGAACCATCCCGGTCCATTTGCTGGCGGAGGTGGATCAACCGGTCCCGCCCGATGACGTTGATGTTCCGCTTGGCCCGCTCCTGCTCGTAGGCCGCGTGAGCCTCAGGGGGGCATTCCTGCGGGGCCTGGCCGCAAGGGCTGCGTGCTGGAAATCAACCGGAATGAGCCGCGGGCGAATGTCTCCGGCGAGGAGAAGGCCCCCTGGCAACGCGCCATCAAGGCTTCAATTTGTTCGCTGAGGCTGGAGTTTGGTTTAGATCAATCGGATTGGGGGGGACATGGTCCCGGGAAAGGATGAGGTGCCCCTTGTCGGCAATGGTCCACTCCACACCCTCGCCCTTGGTAAAGTCCATGGCCTGCGCAACAGCGGAGGGGAAGTTGATATACCACTGCTGGCTGCCAGTGCGTTGAATGAGCTGAACTTTGGTTGGAAATCCCATGGATTACACTCCAGTCATATAACTAGAGCACTGGCTACAAAAAACCGCACCTGTCCCCCAGCTACTAGCTACCAACTCCCAGCTCCTGAATTCGCCGCAGGCGAATTCCCGCCCTCCACCCTCTCCTCTCTTCCCTCTTCCCTCTCCCCGCGGCCCGGCCCCGGGCCGCAAGAGCCCTCAGCCCTCAGCCCTCAGCCCTCAGCCCTCTGCCCTCAGCCCTCTGCGCTCCCGCCTTGCAACCCCACCCCCTACCCCCTATCACCAAGACATGTCCCTCCACCACCTCCTCCCGCTCCTGCTCTCCACCCTCACCCTCACCCACGCCAGCCCCACACCCACCTTCCCCAACGAACACTGGGAAACCCGCACCCCGGAACAAGTCCACCTCCAAACCAGCACACTCAAGCAACTCCCCGACTACACCGGCGGCGCCGGCTGCATCGTCCGCCACGGCTACCTCGTCTTCACCTGGGGCGACTTCACCCGCCCGCGCGATATCGCCTCAGCCGCCAAACCCCTCTATACCCACTTCCTCCTCCTCGCCCTCCAAAACCAAAAAATCCCCTCCCTCGACCAACCCATCGCCGATGTCATCCCCGAACTCGCCAGCCTCAATCCCTCCCTGAACCACAAAGACCAACACATCACCTGGCGCCACCTCTGCAACCAAACCTCCTGCTACGGATCCCTCGAAAACCCAGGCACCGCCTTCGATTACAACGACCACAACATGGCACTCCTCTTCGATGCCCTCATGCTCCACGTCTATAAGTCCTCCTGGCAAAATATTGATGCCGACATCCTCCACCCCCTCCTCACCACCCCCCTCCAATGTGAAGACAACCCCAGCTTCATGGCCTTCGGAACCGATAACCGACCCGGCCGCGCCGCCCTCTCCCCGCGTGACTTCGCCCGCTTCGGACTCCTCTACCTCCACCATGGCCAATGGAAAAACCAGCAACTCCTCCCCCCGGAACTCACCCGACTAGCCACCCAATCCCCCATCCCCCTCACCATCCCACGCACCCAAGGCCAACCCGCCCAAATGCTTCCCAACCAACGCTCCATCGGCGGCGGCGGTAACCAATGCGACCACGAAGGCAGCTATAGCTACGCCTGGTGGATCAATGGCACCCGACGCGACGGATCACGAAACTGGCCCAACGCACCCCACGATACCTTCGCCTGCCTCGGCCACGGCGATATGCGCGCCGTCATCGTCATCCCCTCCCTCAACATCGTCGTCAGCTGGAACGATACCCGTATCCAAGGCCACGAAATGATCAACCACGCCCTCCATATCGTTACCCAAGCCATCACCCCATAGACACCCCACCGCCCGTCACGCAGCCCTCTCCTCTCTTCTCTCTCCCCTCTACCTGCGGCCCGACCCCGGGCCGCAACCGCCCTCAGCCCTTCCGCCTTCGCCAAGGCTATGGCGGACAGGCAGCCCTCAGCCCTCTGCGCTTCCCGCTTGGCCCTTGCCGCTTGGCCCTCCGTGCCCTCTTGTTTAACACCCAGTCATTGCACCCAACCAAGCCCCATCGAAATCGAAATCGGGATCGCTATCGGGATCGTGAGCGCCTCCGGCGCCTGTAGCCAGGAGACCGCAAAGTGAAAACAGTGGCTCAGCCCTGCCCCCCGGACCCTGCCGGAGTTTCCGAGTTTCAGTTTTTCGCAACACCGCCGGTCACGCAGCCCTCTACCCTCTACCCTCTCCTCTCTCCCCTCTACCTGCGGCCCGACCCCGGGCCGCAACCGCCCTCAGCCCTCAGCCCTCAGCCCTCAGCGCTCTGCCCTCAGCCCTCAGCCCTCAGCGCTCTGCCCTCAGCGCTCTGCCCTCAGCCCTCAGCGCTCTGCCCTCAGCCCTCAGCGCTCAGCGCTCTGCGCTCTGCGCTTCCCGCTTCGCCCTCACCGTCCCCTCACATCACCCAAAAAGCCCTCCAACCGACCCCGCACACCCTCACTCGGACCCGACGCCACCGCCGCCTCCAAGGCTTCAATCATAACCTTGTTCGCCTCAGCCGAAGTCGGACGCTTCAACAAAGGCTCCACCACCGAGGCCACCGCCACCGCGGCCTCCTCCGCCACCCCCTCACCCCCCAAATAGGGCAAAATCAACACCAACGCCCGCTCCGATAAAATGCTGCCCGCCGCTCCTAAAAACTGCTTCTGCTCCTCCTCCGACTGAATCAACGACGCCACCTCAGCCGCCATTCCTAAACGCTGCTCCACAGAAAGTTCACCACTCCGCACCCAGCCCAAATACCCACGCAAACAAAGCGCCCGATCCGTCTCTACCTTCGCCGCCCTCGCCAATGCCATCAACTCAGGCGCAGCATCCGGCGTCTTCCACGTGCTCAATGTGCGCAACGCCGCCACCCGCACATCCGCACTCTCCGAATCCACCAGGGCCCGCACCTGCCTCAATGCCACCTCCCCACCCACCACTCCCAACACCTGCAATAACGCCGCCTGCACCTCCGGCCGCGCCTTCCCAATCACCTCAATCACCGAGCCCACCACCATACCCCCATCCAACCGCCCCGCCATCACCCCCATCGCCTGCTCCACCGCATCCCGATCACCCGATGTCTCAACCCTCCCCAACAAACCCATCAACACCTTCCACTCCACCTCCCCACCCAATTCACCCAGCCGACGCAACGCCGACAGCCTCACGTCCCGCTCACCCGACTCAGCCAAAACCACCACCGCAGACATCGCCTCCACCATCGTCCGTCGCCCAACCAACTCCAAACCCAGCAGCTGCTCGCCCGTATCCGTACTCTTCACCATCCGCATCACCGCCACATCCACCCCCGGAAAACGTAACGCCGCAAAACTCTCCCGCGCCGCCCGCGCCACCTCCCGATCCTCATGCCGCAATAACCCCACCAATACCGGCACCACCTCCGGCCCCCGCATACCCGCCATCGCCCGAACCGCCGCAACCCGACTCTCCCCCTCCCCGCCATCCACCACAGCCTGCAACGCCACCAACGCCGCCACATCCCCACGCCACCCCAACGTCTCAATCACCAGTAACTGACGCTCCACCGGCCTCCCCGCCAACCCCTCAGCCAAAGCCAACGTCACCCCCACCCCCGCCATCTCCTGCGCCGCCCGAACCGCCGCCGCCACCCGCACATAATCCTCCGAACCCAACTCCACCCTCAGTATCTCCAACCCCTCACCCCGCTCACTCCCCAAAATCAAACCACGCACCGCCGCCGCCCGCACCTGATGATCCACGTCAACGCCCGCCAACAGCGCCCGATAAACCCGCAACGCCAATCGACCCTCCCCATCAGCCAACAACCCCTCAGCACACCGCAATAAACCCTCCTCCACATCCAGCCGAACCCCGACCCCAACCTCCCCCAACGCCTCCAACAATAACCGCGCCGCCCGCTCCCCACCAATCCGCCCCATCGCCCTCGCCGCAGCACCCGCCACCTCCCCATCACCCGATCCCAAATATCGACCCAGCAACCGCACCGACCCCTCATCCCCCCTCGCCCCTAAACTGCTCATCACCCCCAGTAACCTGCGCCCCTTCAAAACCCCCAGCTGCTCGCGCAACGCGCCGTCCACCGCCGGATCCGGCAACGTCTGCAACGCATAACGCGCCATGTGCGACATCTCCTCGTCCGCCAAAAACTCCACCAACACCGGCACCGACGCCACCGACCCCACCACCGATAACTCACGACACGCATCCACCCGCTCCTTCAACGTCCCCCCGCCACGCAGCACCCCCAACAACTCGCTCTCACTCCGCGTCAATAAAGGCGTCGGCCCCTGCCCCCAAACCTGCCCCACCAACCCCAACGCCAACACCCACAACAAAATCGTCAGTCTCTTCTGCATGGCTCAATCCTTCACTGTCACTGTCCGTTTCCTCCGCAACCCAAATCAATACGTATACGGCGCACGCATCGCCCGCTGCCTCAACCGGTTCGCCTCCGCATCCCCCACAAACTCCTCCCTCACCGGATCAAACCGCAAATCCCTCCTCAACCACATGCAGATGTTCGCCGCATGCACCGCCGTCATGGTCCGATACATCACCTCCGCATTCGCCACCGGCTGCCTCCTCGACTTCACACAATCCAAAAAATTCCGCACATGACTCATCGGTCGCCCCTCCCTCGCCATAATGTCCCGCACCACCTGCTGAAAATCCGACATCAACGCAGGATGCGATACCTCCGGCTTCGAATACCCGTCCGCCACCGATACCCAACCCTCAGACCCCTCAAAACGCATCCCACAGGACCCATGCCACCACTCATCACCCCGATGCAACGTCATCTCCGAACCGTCCGCAAACCGCGTCACCATCCCATCCCCATACGGATTGTCCACATACCCATACTCCACCGGCGACGTGTCCAGCATCCCTAACCCAGCCTGGCTCTGCGCAAAAGTGTGCGCTCCCCACTCCCCAATGCAGCTCGTGTGAAAATCATAATGCCCCCGCCACCCCCCACGCACATACTCCCCATTATACGGCCGCCACGGACACGGCCCCAACCACTCGTCCCAATCCACCTCGTCCCGACCCGGCTCCGCCTCCGCCGGTAACCAGTCATGCCGCATCTCCGCCGCATCCCACGGCGCAATGTGCGCCCGCGCCCTCTCCACCCGACCCAACCTCCCCATCCGCGCTATCCCAATCGCAAAGGCAAAATTCGCCTCGCTCAACCGCTGCGTCCCCGTCTGATACACCCGCCCATACCGACGCGCCGTGTCCACCACCATCTTCCCCTCCTCAATCGTCATGCACGAAGGCTTCTCGGAATAGACATCCTTCCCCGCCCGCATCGCCCACACCGCCGCCAACGCATGCCACCGATCCCCCGTCGCCACCAATAACGCATCAATGTCCTTCCGCTCCGCCAAAAACTCCCGCGTGTCCCGATACATCACGCAATCCTTGTTCCCATACCGCTCATCAATAATCCGCTTCACGTTCTCCCTCTGCGACCGCTTCGCATCACAAATCGCCACAAACTGAACGTCCCGCTCCGGTAACATCCACCGCAAATCATGACCCCCCCGACTCCCTATCCCCAAACCCGCCATCACAATCCGCCCACTCGGCGGCACCGCACCCCCTAAACCCAACACCGACGACTTCACCACCAATGGCATCACCCCCACCGCCGCCCGTGATAAAAACCGCCGCCTCGTCAATCGCTCACTCTCTCCTCCTCGCAATACAACTGCCTCCTCACGAAAATCCTTCTTCTGGGGTCGCATACCCCATGCACCTACCATAAGGCATGTTCAGCGTCCACTATTGATTCAATAGCTCCATGCATGCCCACCAGGGGCCAGCAACCCGGAACCAAGTCCTATCCCATATCCCATATCCAATCTCCCGTATCCGATATCCCATCTCCAATCCCCACACTTCAAACTTGGAACTTCATACCCAGAACCCTTAACTCCTACTCCAGACTCACTAACCAACAACCAACAACCAACAACCAACAACCAACAACCCATCTCCCATCTCCCATATCCCATCTCCCATATCCCCTATCCAATCTCCCCCCCCATGCATAAAACCCTGGCCCATTCCCTCGCCTGCCTCCTCCTCACTCTAACCGCTGCCTCCGCAGCCCCCACCTTCGCCGAACGCCTCGGATGGAAACCCACCGACGTCGTCATCCTCCCCCATATCGACGACACCGGCATGTCCCACCCCTCCAACCAAGGCTCCATCGAATCCGTCACCCAAGGCATCGCCACCTCCTGGAGTATCATGATGCCCTGCCCCTGGGTCCCCGAAATCGCCGCCTACCTCAAAGATCACCCCACCATCGATAGCGGTCTCCACCTCACGCTCACCTCAGAATGGAAATCCTACCGCTGGGGCCCCCTCGCCGGCGCCAGCCAGGTCCCCGGCCTCACCGACCCCCAAGGCTGCCTCTGGCCCAGCGTCGAAGAAGTCGTCGCCCACGCCTCCCCCGAAGAAGTCGACCTCGAAATCCGCGCCCAATACAACCGCGCCAAACGCATGGGCCTCCCCATCACCCACCTCGACTCCCACATGGGCACCCTCTTCGCCCACCCCGCCTTCTTCGAAAAATACGTCCGCCTCGGCATCGAGAAACAGGTCCCCATCCTCATGCCCGGCAGCCAAGGCACCTATATCCAAATCGAACACGGCGAAATCGCCAAACAACTCGAACCCTATATCCCCATGGTCTGGAACGCCGGACTCCCCGTCATCGATGACCTCCACGCCTCCACCGGCGATTGGCCCGCCCACCAAAAATCCGAAAAACTCATCGAACTCCTCCAATCCCTCAAACCCGGCATCACCATGATCATCTTCCACTCCGCCCGCCCCTCCGACGAATTCCCCCTCGTCACCGGCTCCCACCAATCCCGCCTCGGTGACCTCCAAGCCCTCACCGACCCCAAAGTCGCCCAGTTCGTCCACAACCAAGGCATCCACCTCACCTCCTGGAAAGAACTCATGCAACGCCGCCAAAAAGCCGCCCCCATCCCCCAACCCTAACCCCCATCTCCACCCCTCCAGAGCTGCCGTAACTCACAGCAGTCAGGTGCATGCGCACCCGCGGGACCACGCCACGTCTCGTGGCCACCCGCCACCTAGCCCTTACGAAACTCTGAAACACCGAAGCTCCGCACCACAGGCGCCTCTCCCCTAGCCCCCAGCTCCTAACTACTAGCTCCCGCGCACCACCCTCTTCCCTCTACCTGCATCGCGCCACCACGCGATGCAAAAGCCCTCTGCGCTTCCCCCTTACCCCTTACCGCTTGGCGCTCTGCTCTTTGCGCTCAACCCTCAGCCCTTCCGCCTTCGCCAAGGCTATGGCGGACAGGCAGCCCTCAGCCCCCTGCCCTCTCCCTCACCCGAAACTCTTTCAAAATCGCCGCCGTCGCCGTCGCCCCACACCGCGTCGCCCCCAGATCTCGCACCCGAATCAGCCCATCCAAATCCCGCACCCCACCCGCCGCCTTCACCTGAACCACCTCCGGCGAATGCCTCCGCATCAACCGCAAATCCCCCTCCGTCGCCCCCAAATACCCATACCGACCATCCTCACCCCGCACAAAACCATACCCCGTCGAGGTCTTCACAAAATCCGCCCCCGCACTCGCACTCACCCGACACAACTTCCTCTTCACCGCGTCACTCTTCAAAAAGTCATTCTCGAAAATCACCTTCACCAAAGCCCCCCCCTTGTGCCCCTCCCGCACCACCGCCCGAATGTCCCGCTCCACATACACCCAATCGCCCGATAACGCCTTCCCCACGTTGATCACCATATCAATCTCCGTGGCCCCATCCCCACAAGCCTCCTCCGTCTCAAAACGCTTCACCGCCGTCGTACTACCCCCATGCGGGAAACCCACCACCGCACCCACCTTCACCCCCGATCCCCGTAACAACTTCACCGCCTCCCTCACGAAATACGGCTTCACACACACCGCCGCCACCTGATACTTCGCCGCCAACCGACACCCCGCCGCCAACTCCCGATCCGTCAAAGCCGGATGCAACAGCGAATGATCAATCATCTTCGCCAAATCAGCATAAGTGTATTTCATGTCACCTCCGCAAAATGCAGCAATGAAGTTTAGGAACAACCATCAAGGGAAATATCATGCAACTTGATACTCCCCCCCACCAAACACCAGAAAAATCTATAGTAACTACACCAACCCAACCCGCTCCAAACAAACCCCACGATTGACTTCCCCCACGTTTCTGCCAAACAACCCCCCAATCACCAGCCAGTTAACCCACACGACCTCAACCGCCATGAAAACCCCCTCCCACACCACCACCCTCCTCGCTCTCTTCACCCTTTCCTGCTGCCTGCTCACCCCCCAAACCCTCGCCGCCACCAAAGCCAAACAACACGACTCCGGACCCTACGTCCGCGGCGGAATCGGCGGCTCCATCATCGAAGACAGCTCCCTCGATGACTTCCTCGGCATGGCCAACGGAGAAACCCTCAGCTTCGAAACCGGCCTCGCCGCCAATGTCGGCATCGGCTATAACCTCAACCGCTGGCTCGCCGCCGAATTCGAAACCGGCTTCAACGTCCACCACATCGACCGACTCGGCAACGTCCGCTACAACGGCGATGCCGGACTCTACCAAACCCCACTCCTCCTCAACGTCATCGGCCAATACCGGAATAAAACCGGACTCGTCCCCTTCATCGGCGCCGGCGCCGGAGGCAGCCTCCAGATCTTCCTCGCCGATGACCTACGCACCTCCAACCTCTACCTCGACGGAACAGCCAGTGACCTCGTCTTCGCCTGGCAAGGCTTTGCCGGCGTCAAACTCGAACTCGGCCAACACATCGGCATCGGTATCACCTACCGCTACCGCGAAGTCGACCCCACTACGTGGGATGTCTCCGGTTTCTTCAACGATTCGGAAATCTCCTTCGGCAAACTCACTAACCACTCCCTCACCGCCGACTTCCACTACCGGTTCTAAACCCAGAGCTCAGAACCCAGAGCTCAGCTCATCAGCCACACACCCGCCTTGGGGCAGCGTCAAGGAAGGTCAACGCGCCCCCTCTCCTCTTTCCTCTCTCCTTGCGTCCTGCGTCCAAGCGGGACGCGCAAACCTCGAACCAATAACGAATAACCGGCATCCGGTATCCCATCTCCCATCTCCCACATCCGATCTCCCACATCCGATCTCCCATCTCCCATCTCCCATCTCCTGTATCCTATATCCTATATCCTATATCCCATCTACCCTCTCCCACCCACGATACGCTTTTGACCCCGCGCCCCCTCTAGCGCATCCTCCCCGCCATGCACCGCCTGCTCGCTACCCTCCTCATCCTCACGCAAGTCGCCCTCAGCAACGAGCTCGACACCTTCCTCTCCCAAGCCCAATCCACCCTCGGCGACCCCGGATACCAAGCCGCCCGCTTCCTTGTGGATAACATGCCCCAAACCGACCGCGAAACACTCACCGCCAGCTTCCTCCTCGAAAACCTCCAGCTCGCCTTCCAATCCCGTAACGAATTCCCCTGGGCCAAAAACGTCCCTGACGATGTCTTCCTTAACGATGTCCTCCCCTACGCGGTCTTCGATGAATCCCGTGACCCTTGGCGCGAGCAGCTCCTTGAGATAGCCCGCCCCATCGTCAAACAGGCAACCTCCGCCTCAGAAGCGGCCCAAGCCCTCAACCAACACCTCTTCAACCAAATCCAAGTCCACTACAACACCGGCCGTAAACGCCCCAACCAATCCCTCAAGGAATCCCAAGCCTCCGGCAAAGCCACCTGCACCGGCCTCTCCATCATCCTCGTCAATGCCTGCCGCGCCATCGGTATCCCCGCCCGCGCCGTCGGCACACCCCTCTGGTCCAATATGCGCGGCAACCATACCTGGGTCGAAATCTACGACAACGGCTCCTGGCACTTCACCGGTGCCGATGAATACAACCCCAAAGGCCTCAACCACGGCTGGTTCACCGGCGATGCAGCCCAGGCCCAAGCCGACATCCCACGCCACGCCATCTACGCCACGTCCTGGAAACAAAACGGCCTCTCCTTCCCCATGGTCTGGGCCCGACGCAGTGACACGGTCGCAGCCGTCAATGTCACCCATCTCTACACCTCCAACACCAACCAAACCCCAGCCGGCAACTCCTCACTCGGAGTCCGCCTCTGGGACCAACCCCAAGGCTCCCGCCTCACCGCCACCATCCACCTCATCGATACCACCCTCCAAACCAACCTCTTCGGCATCACCAAAGCCGGCACCGCCGACCTCAACGATATGCCACGCTTCACCCTGCACCCCTCCTCCACCGGCACCCTCCGCTTCACGCTCAACAACGAAACTCGCGAACTCGCCTTCGGCCCCCTCCAACCCGGCAACCCCACCATCGATGCCCACTGGAACCAACTCACCACCACCACCACCATCCCCAAAACCCTCCACCACTGGCTCCAACTCACCCCCGAAGAACAACTCACCTCCCCCACCCGCTCCATCCACCTCACCCAACCCGAAGCCAACCTGGCCACCACTCTCCTTCACCAACACCTCAACACGGCCAATCTCAACACCTACCAAACCGCCATCAACCAACACTCAATCTCATCCCAAAATAAAACCCTCCGCTGGACCGAAAAAACCTTCGGCGATACCCCCACCAATGGCCATAGCCTCTGGATCTCCATGCACGGCGGCGGTAACGCACCCCCCGCAGTCAATGACCGCCAATGGCAAAACCAAGGAAAACTCTACACGCTCTCCGAAGGCATCTACCTCGCCCCACGCGCCCCCACCGATACCTGGAACCTCTGGCACGAAGCCCATATCGACCCCCTCTTCCAAGAACTCATCAATACCTACATCGCTACCCGCAATATCAACCCCAACCGCGTCTACCTGCTCGGTTACTCCGCCGGAGGCGACGGCGTATGGCAGCTCGCCCCACGCATGGCCGACCGCTTCGCCGCCGCAGCCATGATGGCCGGACACCCCAACGAAGCCTCCCTCCTCGGCCTCCGTAACCTTCCCTTCGCCCTCTTCGTCGGCGGCAACGACTCCGCCTACAAACGCAATGAAATCGTCGCCCAGCGCGCCGCCGAACTCGACGCTCTCGCCGCCAAAGACCCCGACGGCTACACCCACTTCGCCAAAGTCTACGACGGCCTCGGTCACTGGATGAACGGACTCGATGCCGAAGCCCTCCCCTGGATGGCCGGCTTCACCCGCAACCCCTGGCCCCAGAAAATCGTCTGGCAACAAGACGACGTCACACACACACGCTTCTATTGGCTCCAAATCCCCGAGAATACCCCCATCCAGGAACGCGCCCTCATCCGGGCAGAAATCAACGGCCAACGCATCGCCCTCTCCGGCGACCTCCCCAATACCATCCAACTCCGCCTCTCCGATGAACTCCTCGACCTCGATGCCCCCATCCTAGTCGTCGTGAAGGAAAAAGAAATCTACCGCGGCTACGCACCCCGCCAAATATCCGCCATCCTCCAGTCCCTCCAACAACGCCTCGACCCCACCTCCGCCTGCACCGCCCTCCTCACCCTCCATCCAAGCCCATAGCAAACCACCGCTCCCCACGGAGAACACAGTTTGCAGAGTTCTCCACAGCCAGCAGCGCGATCGTGGGAAAACCACAGGCGCACGCTTTCACCCTCCCGGATGCCTCCACCCCCCAAGCCAGAGCCTCGGAGCTTCAGTGCTTCGGAACAATCAGCCGCGCGCGTGGGACACTCTAAGTCCTAGCGCAGCCACTGGATTTGCGCACAGCGCCTCTCCCCCTAACTCCTAGCTCCCAGCTACCGTGCCGCCCACGCGGCACAGCCCTCAGCGCTTCCCACTTACCGCTTCCCTCTTACCCCTTACCGCTTGGCGCTTCCCGCTTGGCGCTTCCCGCTAAAACTCCACGAGATACAACCGCATCCCCAATAATAACTGCAGATTCGAAAACTCACCCTGACCACTCACTCCATCCAGGGTGAAATCATGCCCCCAGCTGTAGAACCACCGCGCCTCACCGCTAAACGAAATGTTGCGCGCAATAAAATACTCCACACCCCCACCCACACTCGCCGCCGGATAAATCCCCTTCGCCTCCCAAGTGTGCCCCTCAATGCCCGGCTTGTTATCGTTGTCCTCCCCATAACAAATACCCATGCCCGCCCTCACAAAGGGCACAACCCGACCATCCTCCAATGGCCAACGAAAACGAACATGCGGCACCACACCCGCATAGGCATACTCACTCAACCCGCCATCCGGACCATCAATGGTATACTCACCCCCTCCCGCATCCAGCTCCACACCCCAGACCTCCCCAAAATTCGCCCCCAACAATAAACCCTGATGCTGCGTAAATACACCCCCCCAAGCCTGCGACTCCGACTTTAACGACACCCCGTGCTCCCACGATTGACCCGTCAAAAATGAGCCGCCCATGTTCGCCCCAAAATACAACCGCGTCGGCACCTTCTCGTCCATCTCCGCCATCGGTCGCGGCTCGTTCTCCTTGAAAAATACCCTCAACCCAATCGTCGCCGCCAAGTTCGACGCATCATGCTCAAACTCCCGGTCGTCTACCTGCACGTCAATCGGATCAAAATACAAATACTTGGCCTCCAGATTCAGCGCGATGTTGTCCGCAAGAAAATAATCGAATCCACCGCCAATCGACGCCACAAACCCATACCGGTCCGCGTCCACATCATGATGAAACCCCGGCGGCTTCCGGTCGTTAAACTGATACAGCGCACCACCCACACCAGCCACCGCGTACGGAACAAAACGGTCCTTGAACAACGGATACCGGAAACGCCCCTGAATCAAGGCAGCCCCTACACCCTCCTCGCCAATCGTCCCCAAAACCGGATCCTCCAAATAGTCGTCCCAGTTGTCCACCACCGCCTCAATGCCCCAATACCGGTTCAAGTTCACCCCCAAACCCAAACCCCACGCATCCTGCATCCCCCACGCATAGTTGAACTCACCACGCTGAATCAGCAAATACGGCCGCACCTGATCCGAATCCTCCGCCCAAGCCACACTCCCCAGTAAAAGCAACCCCGCAGTGCACCCCGCCCAAAAACCACCACGCCCACCCGTCCTCACAACATCAAAAGTCATAGCAATACCTCTAATCGAAAAAGGAATCCGAAACACTTCTCACTTCCCGGGACAACTACATTAGGCCGCTAATCTAAACTCCTCACCCACCACCGCAAGCAGACTTTCTCCCTACAAGAAACCGGGCCACCCCCTCAAGCCCCTCCCAAGAATACAGTCCCCGCTATCGTCGGCCAATCAACCCCGAGCCCCACCATCACCCAAAGCCTTCCTCCGCCCTATAAACAAAAAATAACGCCATAAACCCCCAAACGCCCTCCGCTCCTCCTCCCATATAGGGTCAAAATCAGACCGCAATCTCGCAAGCAAATGCCCCTCCATCCGGACATGGTTGACCCCCATCCATCGCCTGAAACCACCCCAAGGCGTGTCATGAAAATCAACCACCGCCACAATACCCCCCTCCCCCAGTTCCCCCGCCGCAGCCTCAAGCGCCCCCTCCCAACCAGGGTTAAACATCGAAAGCGCATAGGAAAACACCACCGCATCCACACCCCATTCAAACTCATCCGACTCGCCGGGATAACTCCCCAAACACAAGTCCACTTGATCCAGCCTTCCCTCGAGATTCCTGCGCGCCCGCTCCAGCATCGCCCCCGACAAATCAATCCCCAACAGCTGGACCCTCGGAAATAAAACCGCCATCTCCCTCAGATTTCGCCCAGTCCCACACCCCACCTCCCGAATCCTACCCCAAACCCGCCCCTCACCCTGCACAGCCAACCGCCTCAGTAACTCCGATCGGCCAAAAAGAAAAAGCCACCTCGTCGCATCATAAATCCAAGCATGAATGCGATAATACGACTCCAACGCCCTCCTCGTCCCAACCTCCCCCTCCCAACCCGGTTCCTTACTCATAAAACCTCCGCCAAATGCACGCTGGCATAGGTCCCCACCCGGTCACCCGAGTGAAGCGGCCCAGTCAAATCCGGACGAAACCGTAGACGACCTACAACCTCCCCGGGCAAAAAATCCAGCTCCGGCCCAGCCGATCGCAAAAGGATCTTTGTACCACATCGGCTGTGCCCCAGTATCTCCTCCCACTCCTCCCTCAATGCCGCTGGATCATGCCAGGCCAGCCAATCCTGATGATCCAACAAAACAAAATGCGAAAACGCACCACCCACACGCCGTAAATGCTCCGTCACCGAAAGATTCTCAACCCTCACACGCCCCACCCTCTCCCTCAATACCGCCATGTTCTCCCGCTTCAAATAATTCGGACAACACCCCTCCTCATACCGACCCTTCACATACACCCGCCAAAAATAATTCTCCCGCATCGGCACCTTCGTCGCCACATGACGACAACAATCCTGCACATAACCCACCATCCCGCCCGTATGGGTCCGTAAAATTAAATCAGCCTGAGGCCTCGGTATACCCAGCAAACTCAGAAAAAATGGCTGCCGAACCAGCCAGTCCACCAAGCCACTCCAAAGCAAAGGCTCCAGCTCCGCATAAATGCGCTCCTGCTCAGCTAAATCCGCCGCCTCCACCAAAGCATGCAACCGCCACCACGCCGCCGGCTGCAAACGCTTCATCACCTGCCCAAATAACCAGGCAGCATCACCCGACGCACCATGAAAATAGTATGATCCCCTCGCCCCACCCCCATCCGCATAATGCCGACATTGCCCCCAAAACTCCGCAGCATACCCGGTTAACACCCCCCGCAACTCCATCAGAAGACTCCCAAACCTCTCATGCCTCCCCTCCAAAAATAACGACCGCAAATCCTCAAATCTCCCCAAACCCAGTAAACATAGCTTCATCCATAAAACCGCGTTCTGCCTCGGATTCACGTCCACCGCATGCACCTCAGCCGGATCATCCAGCAAATAGTCCAAAACGTTGCACCCCGCACTCGTAATCACCAAAACCCGACTCGACCCGTCCAACCCCATCAACTCCCGGTCAATCCGTGGATCCTCCCAGCATGCGTTGAAAACCAGACGCCGACCATGCACTCGATCAAACACCCAGTCATAACCTCTCTTGGTAATCGTCTTTAACATCACAATCCTTATTCACGTTTCCGCCGAAATCACCCCGGTCACCACACCAGAAATCGCAGCATATCCCCGCCCAACCCGAACTCGCCCCGCCTCCCCGTCAGCCATATCACGCCCCTCCACCCGACACCGACCATCAGCCTCCACCTCCAGCCACTCCACCCCCGTCTCACCCGCCACCGCACGCCGGAGCCGACTCGACCACGCCCCCGTGTTGGCATAGCTCACACCCACCAGCGCCCGCGCCAAACGATGGACCGCACCCGCCTCCACAGCCGCCTCCTCATGTGTGTGCCCCATCACGATACGAACCCCACACCCAGCTCCAGGATCACCCTCCCCACTCCGAAGCCAGTAGCCCAATGGCAATACCCGCTCAATGAACTGGTTGATCTCCCTAACACGCGCAAAAGGGTAAACCCGACGCACAAACGCCCCAATCCGCTCCTCTACCAAATCCTCAAGATCCGCCACCCCCCAAGACCTCAACAACCCCGTCAAACCCGCTACGTAACGCCCCACATTCAAACCATTGCACGACGGCACCGCCGCATGCCCATGCTCAAAATACAGCCCCCGCCCTGCCTCCCAATAATACCGGACAATCCTCACCCTCCTGCCCAAATCAGCCCGAATCACCCTGTCCAAACGCTGCCGACGATCAGCCAACAGCTTCAGCAACTCATCCGCCGCACCCCGACGCTGCACCAAGGAACAATCCAAATACCAAACCGGCCCATCTAAACCAACACCCCTGCCATAGGCCACACCCTCACGGTCAAAACCCGCACTCAAATACACCTGTCCACCCCCTTCCACCGCCTCCCGCAACCACTCCAATACCCGCGGATCCGAAAACAACTTCACCCAAGCCCTGCGCCGACTAGCACTAAATAAACCCCTCCGCACCACCGATAAAAACGGCGTTCCCAGTGAATTCAACCCCACACGCGCACGGACCTCACGCCGTGCCCTCCGCCGAGCCGACCTGCGTATCTCCTTCGTCTTCTCACGAAGAATGTCCTCGTCGTGATTTCCAGCCACATACACCACCCGCCTCACCCTAGCCAACGCCAGAAAAACCTCCTCATAACTCCGCCGGATCGCCCCGTAATACTCATGGTGCAATTCCAAAAAATCCCCGTTCAATACCAGCGTGCTCCGCTCCCGCTCTATCCGTTCCAATAACCGAAGCAATCCCGCCCGTTTGCGGCTACCAAATGTATCCCGCCCCTCCACCCCAATGTGCAAATCACTCACCACTACCAACCGTAAAAAACCCCTCACAAACGCCTCTACCCTCGCAACAATACCCCCACACCCACAACGCTCCACTCTCACTCCCACCTTGCCCCTGCGACTTTCAACGATCCAATGCCCCGAATCACCCCTCACCCACTCCTCGATCAATGCCAACTCACCCACCAGCGCCCTCGCCTCCTCCCCTCCCATGTCCCCATACACCAATAAACACCGACCCCCAGCCTCCCTCACCGCCAAAACATCCCCACTACCAGCAAAACAAAGCCCGGCACCTCGAAAAAACTCCCCGCCACTATACCTCCGCAAAACCTCCAATGCCTCCATCCGATGCCCCCGCTCCACTTCCTCCCGCTCCACCTCCGCACAAGCCTCCGGCAAAATCCACCGCGTCGCAACCTGCCCCCAATAAGACGAAATCCGCATCCGCCTCCCCACACGCACAGTCACCCCTCCACGCCCCACCAAAAACAAATGATCACGCCGACACAACTCCAACCAGGATCGCCCCCCGCAGATCACCTCCCGCGTAAATGCCCTGCCCAAGACCTCATCCGCACACGCTACCCCAAGCAAAGTCCCACGCTGCCCAACCTGCTGGATATGCAACCAATCGTCTCCCCCCACCAACCCCCTCCACCCCTCCTCCAGAGAACCCACACCCCCAGCCACGGCGTAGCCAGCACGAAAACTCACCACCTTGCCCTTCACATTCGCCGAAACCTCCACCTCCCCAGGCTTAGCCGCCCGCCTGGCAAAGAAAGCTACGGAAGGTAACTTCATCAGCATAATCCACTAATTACTCCCCGCATTTGCCCATCCCTGAATGGCAACCGCATGGCCTTGACGTGAATAGTTCGTGTAACTCACACCCCCGCCCGCCAGAACAACACAGCACCAATGCTTGCGCTGATACGCTCCCATGTTAACTAACCCCATGGACGAAACACCCGCCCCACGCCAGTTCGATACCACCCAGTGGTCGCTCGTCAACGCCGCCGGAGCCAGTGACCCCGCCAACTCCCAAACCCGGGAAGCCCTCGAACAACTCTGCCAACGCTACTGGTTCCCCCTCTACGCCTTCCTCCGCAGCCGCGGCCACCCATCCCACGATGCCCAGGACCTCACCCAAGCCTTCCTCGCGCAATTCATCGAATCCCGCGGCTTCGCCTCCGCCAACCCCAACCGCGGCCGCTTCCGCACCTACCTCCTCAGTTGCCTCAAACATTTCGCCACCAATGCCTGGCACCGCGCCAAAACTCTCAAACGCGGCGGCCAAACCCCCATCATCGAGTGGGATGCCCTCGAACCTGAAGCCCGCTACGCCCTCGAACCCCTCACGCCCACCAACCCCGATACCCGCTTCGACCGTGAATGGGCCCTCACCATCGTCCAACAAGGCCTCCAACTCCTCGCCGAAGAATACGCCAAGGAAAACAAAACCCACCTCTTCCAACTGCTTAAACCCTGCCTCACCGGATCCGAACCCCCACGCGCCACCACCGCCGCCCAACTCCAAATCACCGAAAACCAACTCAAGGTCACCATCCATCGACTCCGCAGACGCTACCGTGATACCATCCGTGACCTCATCGCCAATACGGTCCAAACCCGCGCCGAAATCGATGACGAAATGCGCCACCTCCTCACCGTCCTCAAAAACGAAAATCAACCCCCGGCGTAACCCGCCGCCTCCAATCCGGTATGCAACAGTAGGACAATGGATAACCCCACAGTCATGCCCCCAAAAAACCAATCATCCTGTGACCGCTGCGGAAACCCCATCCCCCAAGCCGCCACCGATAACCTCTGCCCCGCCTGCCTCCTCGCCGCTACCCTCGAAACCCAAACCATCCCCCTCGGCACCATCCTCCCAAGGAAGACTCCAGCCCGCATCCCCTCCGCCTTTGGTGATTACAAAGTCATCCGCCTGCTCGGACGCGGCGGTATGGGATCCGTCTACGAAGCCGAACACCTCCCCACCGGACGCCGCGTCGCCCTGAAACAACTCGGCCACCAGCTCGATAATCCCGAAATGCGCCAGCGCTTCCTGCGCGAAGGCCGCCTCGCCGCCAAAATCAACCACCCCAATAGCCTCTATGTCTTCGGAAGCGAGGAAATCGACGGCCAACCCGTCATCACCATGGAAATCGCCGGCAGCGGCACGCTCAAAGACCAGCTCGACGAACACGGCCCCCTGCCCATACGCCAGGCAGTCGATGCCATTCTCGATGTCATCAGCGGCCTCGAGGCCGCCCACCACCAAGGCGTCCTCCACCGCGATATCAAACCCTCCAACTGCTTCCTCTCCCCCGACGGCTCCGTCAAAGTCGGCGACTTCGGACTCTCCGTCTCCACTCTCTCCAGATCC
>JBJOII010000075.1:0-21668 GCA_046047235.1 Verrucomicrobiota bacterium
TTACCCCTTACCACTCTGCGCTCTGCGCTCTGCACCATCGAAATCGAAATCGCTATCGGGATCGGTATCGAATAGCGAAAGTTCGCCGCAGGCCCTAGCCAGTCTACGGCCAGACTCCTTGAACCCACTCCCTCACCCTCGCGCAAACCACCCCCCCCCAACTCCGGGCTTGGATGCGCGGCACCAGCCGCGCGTGACTCAACCGACATACCGACGCACCCTCTCCCCTCTCCCGTCTACTCTCTCCTTGCATCGCGCCACCGCGCGATGCAACAGCCCTCAGCGCTTACCGCTCTGCCCTTTGCGCTCTGCGCTCTGCCCTTCCCGCTTTGCCCCCAGTCCATTACTCTCCTGCCATGCTCAGCGCCTCCCGCACCCGCCTGCATCCAACTCTGACGCTCCTGGTCACGCTGCTCCACCTCGCTCTCCACCCCCTGCAAGCCTCGGACACCACAACGCTCCTCCTCGCCGGCACCGCACGCACGAGCATCAACCCCTTGGAAGAAAACATACCCGCCACTCTGGGCGGCTACGGCGCACGCGAAGGCAAACCCGCCGAAGGAACTCTGGACACGATCTTCGGCAAAATCCTGCTCCTCGAACACGCAGGCGAAAAGACCGCCCTCATCAGCCTCGATACCTGCAGCACCCCAATCTGCCTCGCACAGGAGACGCTCGCCAAAGCCAATATCCCGGGCCTCCATCTCGACCGCACCCTGATCATGGCCAGCCATACCCACGCCGGACTCGAAGGCTTCAGTCTCGATCGCCGGAACGTCGCCAACAACCCCCACATCGGCGTCTTCTCCGAACCTATGCTCAAGTTCGTCACCGACCGACTCGCCCATGCCCTCCAGCAAGCTGACCTCAACCTCCAACCCGTCCTCGCCGCCTCCGGAGTCGTCCCTCTGCCCCAGCGCCACCGCAACCGCCGCGACACCCCCTTCATCGATCCCCATGCCACCATCCTTCGACTCGACCACGCCCAAACCCGTGAACCCATCGCTATCCTCGTCAACTACGCCGCCCATGGCACTTTCGTCGACGAAACCGATATGCTGATCTCCAGCGAATGGCCCGGAAGCATGCAGCGCACGATCGAAGACCTCTACGGGAACAATATCCTCTGCCTCTACGCCAACGGCGCCGAGGGAGACATCGCCCCGCAAGGCCGCTCCGGCGGCAGCCATTACGAGCAAGCCCAGAACTACGGCCGCCAAATCGGGATCGCCATCTGGCAAGAAACCCGGGAACTCACCCCTATCCCCGTCTCTCAATTCATAACCGCCGCCGCTTGGATCACCCTGCCCCCACGCCAAGGCGCCCCCGACTTCATCAAAATCGCCGGCGCGGAATACCACGTAACCGAGGCAGAACTCAACGAACTCCTCCAGGTTCTCCTCCCTCCAACCGCCCCCTCCTACGCCCTCCGAATTAATGGTTTCGGCCTGCTATCCCTGCCCGGCGAACCCATCTGTGAACTCGGCCTCACCATCAAATCCTACCTTCAGAAAAACGGCATCCAACACCCCGCCGTCCTCGGCCTCACCACGGACTATATCGGATATATGCTCACTCCCGAGGAATACCAACGCGGCGGCTACGAAGTCACCGCCTCGTTCTACGGCCCAACCCTCGGCCCCACCCTCCTCAACGAAACCCAAAAGCTCGCAGCCAAACTCAGCGCCCACCACGGAGCCCACCTCCATCGCATTGACTCCTCAACGCTTCTGGGGTGTGATGCGCATCAGTAATCGTACTGACGCAGACGCCATCCACCGAGAACATCAAACATCCGCAAGCTCCCACCTGCTCCCGGCGCACCCCGGGAAAGCAACGCACTGAGATCAACCCAAACCAAACCGGATGGCGCCCAAAGGAAATTCTCCCAACTCCAGCTCCTGCCCGACCCGCGCCCTTCGCATGACCGCTTCCCAATGGCCGCAGTGGGACGCCTTTGTGGAAAACCACCCCTCAGGCACGATCTGCCATACTTCCGCCTGGTGCCGCGCCATCGAAGAAACCTTCCCCCACATCCAGAATCGCTTCGTCGCTCTCGAGGAAACCCACTCCAACCAGATCATCGCAGCACTCCCCACCTACCTCCTCCGTAGCTGGCTCACAGGCAACCGGCTGGTCTGTGCACCTTTCGCCTCCTGGTGCGACCCCCTTGTCCAAAACCCCCACGAACTCCAGGCACTCCTCCACTGCGCCGCCCAATCCGTTTCACCCAGCCAACCTCCCCCCGCCGAACTCCGCTGCCGACTCACCTCAGCCATCACCGAGGGAATCGGCCTCCACCCAGCCACAACCTGCCTCCACCACACCATCCCGCTCACCAACCGCTCTCACGACGAAATCTGGCAGGCCGTCTCCCGCACCGGAATCCGACGCCGCATCAAACAGGCCCAACAATCCGGCATCCAAATCCAACAAGCAGACTCACCAGAACAAATCACCCTCTTCCACGCGATGCTCACCTCCACCCGCCATCGCATGGGCCTGCCCCGAATCCCCCTGAAGTTCTTTACCGCCCTCCACCACCACCTCGGCCCCTCCCGCCTCGCAGTTCTCATCGCCCGCTCCAACAACCACCCCGTCGCCAGTGTCCTCACCACCTGGAACCAGCAGACCTTCAACCTCGATTACCTCGGCGAAACCTCCCCCTCCATTCCCCCCGGCACCTCCCAACTCCTCTACTGGAAAGCCCTCGAACTCGCCATCCAACAAAACTGCCGCGAATTCAGCTTCGGCAGAACCGACCCCTCACAAACCGGCCTCGCCGAATACAAACTACGCTGGGGCGCCACCGAAGAAACCCTCAAGGACTTCCATAATAAACCCAACCGCCCCATAGCCCCACAGCCTCAGGGTTCCGGAAAAAACCTCGCCCGCTCCATCCTCCGCCAACTCCCCTCCCCGCTCTATAATCTCGCCGGCAACCTCTTCTACCGACACCGGTAAACCCAACGGTGAACCACCAGAGGCCAACGGCCACGGATCAGAACCCGCACCCCGCTCTCCCTCGCACAAACCGCCCCCCCCAAACTCCGGGCTTCGATGCGCGGCACCAGCCGCGCGTGATTAAACCGACACACTGACGTACTGCCCCACCCTCTCCCTGCGTGCCGCCGTCGCGGCACGCAAGCGCTCTGCGCCCAGAGTTTCCGAGTTTCGGAGTTTCGGAACAGTCAGCGCTGCATCGCGGCGTATCGAAATCGGGATCGGGATCGAACCACGCCTAACCCTCTGCCCTCAGCGCTCTGCCCTCAGCGCTCTGCCCTCAGCGCTCTGCCCTTGGCGCCAAGCGCCACCCACGCCCCACTCTCAGACGACAGAATCGCCGCCTCCATCACCTCCTGCGCCCTCACTCCATCATGAAAGCTCGGCACACACGGACGCTCACTCCGTATGGCATCCACAAATTCCCACGCCTGGTCATACCGGAACGTCACCAGCGGATCGCCCGTCCCCGGATCCCGCTTCGACCCCGGCCACGTCCAATACTCCTGCGGTATCTCCAACGTCTCCAACCCCGGACCACCCGGACGCCCCACCTGCAAGGTGTTCCAACTGCCTGTCGTAAACCGAAAACTCGCCTCACTCCCGTTTAACTCCACCAGATCCAAACTGCGCCAACTCTCATTGTGCCCCGTCGCCAGCTTGCTGCTCTCCAATACCCCCGACGCCCCCCCCGCAAACTCTGCCAACACCGCCACCCAGTCGTCCGTGTCATTCGGCTGCCCCCCACGGTCAGGCGTCAGGTTCTTCATGTGCGCCACAACCCGGCTCATCGGCCCAATCAAATGATGCGCAAAATCAATCCGGTGACTCAGCATGTCCCCCAACTCACCACAACCCGCCATCGCCTTTACCTGACGCCACCCCAACGGCCTCGTCCCCCAATCCTGTAACCGACACGACCGATAATGATAAGGCACCCCCAAATCCCCCCGCCGCACTAAATCCGTCAAGTACCGCATCGCCGGCACAAACCGATACGTAAACGCCGTCATGTGCCGCACCCCCGCCGCATCCGCCGCATCCGCCATCCCCCTCGCATCCGCCGCACTCAACGCCAACGGCTTCTCACACAACACGTGCTTCCCCCGATTCACCGCCTCCAACACAATCGGCGCATGCATGTGGTTCGGCGTCGCCACAATCACCGCATGCACATCGTCCCGCTCCAAAATCTCCCGGTAATCTGTCGAGGCCACCGAAACCCCCGTATCCCGACGCGCCCGCTCCAGCACCTCCGGGTTCGCATCACATAATGCCGTGACCCACGTGTCAGGACACAATGCCAATCCAGGAAGGTGGTTCTGCAGGGTAATCCCCCCACACCCAATAATCGCAAAGCCTAAGGGTTTCATCTCGTTCTCGTGAAGCCGGGCACACTACGTGGATCCCCGCCTTTTGCAAATCCCTATAAAAATCAAGGTTGCCCAACAGCCCAGTCTGGTTCAAAAACCCCCCTGCTTAACCTCAGCATCAGAATCACGTAACTCATTTTAAAAATACAAAGCCATGAAACTCAGCACGCTCGCCCTCCACGCCGGACAAACCCCCGACCCCACCACAGGCTCCCGCGCCGTCCCCATCTACCAAACCACGTCCTACGTTTTCAAAGATAGCGACCACGCCGCCAATCTTTTCGCCCTCAAGGAGTTCGGGAATATCTACACCCGCATCATGAACCCCACCACCGATGTCTTCGAACAGCGCATCGCCGCGCTCGAAGGAGGCTCCGGTGCCCTCGCTGTCTCCTCCGGCCAGTCCGCAGCCACGTTCGCTATCCTCAATATCACCCAGGTCGGTGATGAAATCGTCGCCGCCAATAACCTCTACGGCGGCACCTACCAGCTCTTCCACTACACCATGCCCAAACTCGGCCGCACGGTGAATTTCGTCGACTCCGGCAACCTCGACGCCTTCCGCCAGGCCATCACCCCCAAAACCCGCGCCATCTACTGCGAAACCATCGGCAACCCGAAACTCGATGTCCCCGACTTCGAAGCCCTCGCCAAAATCGCCCACGACGCCGGCATCCCCCTCGTGGTCGATAACACGGTCGGCGTCGGCCTCGTCCGCCCCCTCGAACACGGCGCCGATATCCTCACCTCCTCCGCCACCAAATACATCGGCGGTCACGGCACCTCCATCGGTGGCGTCGTGGTCGACGGCGGTAAATTCAACTACGGCAATGGCAAGTTCCCCGAATTCACCGAACCCGATCCCAGCTACCATGGCCTGAAATTCTGGGACGTCTTCGGCAACTTCCCCGGCCTCGGAAATGTCGCCTTCATCATCAAACTCCGCGTCCAATGGCTGCGCGACGCCGGCATGTCCCTCAGCCCCTTCAACTCGTTCCAGTTCCTCCAAGGACTCGAAACCCTCCCACTCCGCCAACAAAAGCACTCCAGCAATGCCCTCGAAATAGCCCGCTGGCTCAAACAACACCCCCAAGTCTCCTGGGTCAATTACCCCGGCCTGGAAAACCACCCCAGCCACGCCACCGCCAAACGCTACCTCGGCAACCACTTCGGCGGCCTCGTCGGCTTCGGTATCCAAGGCGGCCTCGAAGCCGGAAAAAAATTCATCAACTCCGTCAAACTCCTCTCCCACGTCGCCAATATCGGTGACGCCCGCAGCCTCGTCATCCACCCCGCCTCCACCACCCACCAGCAACTCACGGCAGAAGAACAAGCAGCCACCGGCGTCTCCCAAGACTATATCCGCCTCTCCATCGGCCTCGAAGACGCCGAGGACATCAAGGCCGATATCGATCAGGCTCTGAAATCAATCGCCTAACCCCCCCAAAGGCTCTACAGTCTCACACCTGCCGGGGCCGCCTCCGTGGCCCCGGCAGGTTTTAATTTTTTACAGCATCAACCGCCGGCAAGGGTACCCACCCCCGGATCATGACCCAATCACAAGGCAATCTCGACGGGGACCTGCAGGACCAGTCCCACCGCGAATACCACTCCGACCTCGGAGTCACAGAAACCCGCGTCGCCCAACTCGGCCCCTTCACCACCGACTCCGGCAATACCCTCCCCAGTATCGAAATCTGCTACCAAACCCTCGGACAACTCTCCCCCAATAAAGACAACGTCGTCCTCGTCTGCCACGCCCTCTCCGGCGATGCCCACGTCGCCGGCATGAACCCCACCACCAACCGCCCCGGCTGGTGGGACTTCCACGTCGGCCCCAACAAAGCCATCGATACCAACCGCTTCCACGTCATCTGCTCCAACGTCCTCGGCAGCTGCGGCGGCAGCACCGGCCCCGCCTCCACCAACCCGGAAACCCATCAACCCTACGGCACCGATTTCCCCCCAGTCACCCTCCGCGATATGGTCAGAGCCCAAACCATGCTCCTCGACCACCTCAATATCCCCAAAGTGCTCGCCGTCGTCGGCGGCTCCATGGGCGGTATGCAAGCCCTCATCTGGGCCACCGATTACCCCCACCGCGTCGATACCTGCATCCCCATCGCCACCTGCATGGCCCATAACGCCATGCAAATCGCCTTCAACGAGGTCGGCCGCCAGGCCATCATGACCGACGCCAACTGGAACAATGGTGATTACTACGGCGGCCCCCTCCCCAAACACGGCCTCGCCGTCGCCCGCATGGTCGGCCACGTCACCTACCTCAGTGACTACGCCATGCATGAAAAATTCGGCCGACGCCTCCAGCGCCCCGCCGAACCCGATGACCTCTTCCCCGATTACTTCTCAGTCGAAAGCTACCTCCAATACCAGGGCGAGCGCTTCGTCCAACGCTTCGACCCCAACGCCTACCTCTACCTCACCAAAGCCCTCGACCGCTTCGACCTGCTCAACGGCCGGCCCGCCTTCGAAGCCCTCGGCAACGTCCGCGCCCGCTTCCTCGTCATCTCCTTCGACTCCGATTGGCTCTACTCACCCGACCAATCCCGCAACCTCGTCCGGCTCCTCAAACGCTCCAGCATCCATACCACCTACCTCAACCTCACCACCGCCTACGGCCACGATTCCTTCCTCATCCGAAACCCCGAATTCTCCAGCGCACTCAATCACTTCCTCATCGGAGAATACCGGCGGCTCTACGAACAAACTCAACCCTGACGCCACCAAGCCCAACCGTGAACCGCCACCTCTACGACGAAGTCCTCACCTGGATCTCTCCCCAATCCCGCGTCCTCGACCTCGGCAGCGGCGATGGCTCCTTCCTCGAACGCGTCGCCCTCGAACGCAAAGCCCACGTCGAAGGCGTCGAACGCAACCCCACCCGCGTCAGCGAATGCATCAAACGACACCTCATCGTCCACCAAGGCGATGTCCTCGATGGCCTCGACCAATATAGCAAAGACTCCTTCGACCTCGTCATGCTCCTCGGCACCTTCCAGGAACTCATCGACCCCTCCCAAGTCATCCGTGAAGCCTTCCGCGTCGGCCGACAAGTCATCATCTCCTTCACCAACTTCGCCTACTGGCGCGCCCGCCTCCAACTCTTCCTCACCGGACGCGCCCCCGTCACCCAAGCCCTCCCCTCCGCCTGGTACCGCACCTCCAATACCCACTTCTTCAGTATCCTCGACTTCGACACGTTCTGCCACGACCTCGGCATGAACATCGTCCGCAGCGGCTTCTTCGCCCCCAACGGCCCCGTCCACACCATCACCAACCTCCGGGCCGAATGCGCCGTCAAACTCCTCGAACCCTGCCCCGGGAGCGCCCTCGAACGCTACCGCACCGAATCCGAACACTAACCCTCTGCGCTTCCCGCTTACCGCTCCACGCTTCGCTCAGCAGACAGAAGAGTGGAGAGAGCAGAGAGGCCACGCCGTTGATCTCGCTTCGTCAGCCGAACGCCGAAATCTGCTCTCAACGCTACCGCCCCATCGAAATCGAAATCGCTATCGGGATCGGTATCGAATAGCGAAAGTTCGCCGCAGGCCCTGGCCAGTGTGCGGCCAAACTCCTCTCACCCCCTCCCACCCCCTCGCGCAACCCCCCCCCCCCCCAACTCCGGGCTTGCTTGCGCGGCACCCGCCGCGCGTGCCTCAACTGACGTACCGACGTACCCTCTCCCCCCTCCCGTCTCCTCTCTCCTTGCATCGCGCCACCGCGCGATGCAACAGCCCTCCCTGCAACCGCATGAATAGTCCACACATGAACATACCCATCCCTGCACCCAGCCCGGCCATTCACGTATGGCTGTGTTCATGCGGTAATCCCCCGGGACCACATTCGTGCTCCCCAACCACCACTCTGCCCTCCGCGCTTCGCGCCCAGAGTTTCCGAGTTTCGGAGTTTCGGAACAGTCAGCGCTGCATCGCAGCGTATCGAAATCGAAATCGGGATCGAACCACGCCTAGCCCTCAGCCCTCAGCCCTCAGCCCTCAGCGCTTCCCGCTTACCCCTTCCCGCTCGGCGCTCTGCGATTCCCGCTCCACACCCAACTCCTCCCGCAACCGCCTCACCTCGCGCGTCAAATCCGACCGCACCCGCGCATACGCAGGATCCTCATACACATCACGCAACTCCCGCGGATCTTCCATCCGGTCAAACAACTCCCAGTAATCCATCTCCGGTTCGTAAAAATGCACGAGCTTATACCGCTCCGTGATCACCCCATAATGACGCCGCACATCATGCGGACCCGGATACTCGTAGTAGTGATAATAAAAACTCTTCCGCCAATCGCCCGGCGTCCTCCCCTTCAGCACCGACATCAGGCTCGCCCCCTGCATGTCCCCCGGCACATCCAAACCCGCCGCATCCAGCCACGTCTCGGCAAAATCCAACGGCGAGACCAAATCCCGGTTCACACTCCCCGCCTTCACCACCCCGGGCCAACGCACCAACAAAGGACTCCGCACCGATTCCTCAAAAATCCACCGCTTGTCGAACCATCCATGCTCTCCCAGATAAAACCCCTGGTCCGACGTATACATCACTATCGTGTCCTCCGTCAGCCCCTCCTCCTCCAGCGCATCCAATAGCTGCCCCACACTCTCATCCACGGATTTCAAACACCCCAGGTAATCGTGCATATACCGGTTGTACTTCCACCGGATCCATTCCTCCCCCTCAAGCGCAGCACCCCGCATCGCCGCGTTCCGCGGCTCGTAATACGCATCCCACACCCCCCGCTGCACCTCAGTCAAGCGCCCCGGCGCCACCAGCTTCAAATCCGCCTCCGTCAGGGTCTTGTCGATGGTCATGTCCTGCTCGCGCTCCGCCCCGCCCCGACCCCGATAATCATCAAACAACGTGTCCGGCTCCGGATACCTCCGATCCCCGTCATGCCCCAAATGCCGCAACGCCGGTTGCCAGTTCCGATGCGGCGCCTTGTGCTGCATCATTAACAAAAACGGACGCTCCCGATCCCGCCCCCGCAACCACTCCAATGTGGTCTCCGTAATCAAGTCAGTCACATACCCCTCGTGCTTCTCCCGCACCCCGTTCCGGATCATCACCGGATTATAATAGTCCCCCTGCCCCGGTAGAATCTGCCACGCATCAAAGCCCTCCGGATCCGACCCCAAATGCCACTTCCCAAACAACGCCGTCTGATACCCCGCAGCCTGTAACATCTTCGCCACAGTCGGCTGCGAACCGTCAAACCGGTTCCCGTTATGCAGAAATCCGTTCCGATGGCTGTACTTCCCCGTTAACACCACCGCCCGACACGGCCCGCAAATCGAATTGGGCACCAGACACCGGTCAAAACGCATCCCCTCCATCCCCAACCGGTCAATGTTCGGCGTCTCAATCAACCGACGCGGATCCCCATACGCACTCACCGCCTGATACGCATGGTCATCGGAAAATATCAGCACAATGTTCGGCCGTCCCGCAGCCCTCATCACCCCGGGCCATACCACCACACAACACAACACACACAGCCGTAACCATGCACCAAGGGAAAAGATTCGAGCTCGCATGAAAGTCCTGGATCTCCGCAACCCTACCCACCCTCACCCCCAACCGACAACCCAAACCCGCCCCCCGAACCCTCCCCGTGTTTCAGAGTTTCAGTGTCTCGGAACACTGACCTGAGCACCCCTCCGCGCTCGGCGCTTACACCCCGTCGAAATCGAAATCGCTATCGGTATCGAATACCAAAGTTCGCCGCAGGCCCCTGGCCTGTGTGCGACCAGACTCCTTGAATCCACTCCCTCACCCTCGCACAAACCGCCCATCCCCCAGCATCCGGGCTTGGATGCGCGGCACCAGCCGCGCGCGACTTAACTGACGTACCGACGCACCCTCTCCCCTCTCCTCTCCCCCTGCGTGCCGCCGTCGCGGCACGCAAGTGCCCTTCCTCCTTCGCTCCTTGAGCTTCGAAGGACAGGCAGCCCTCAGCCCTCTGCCCTCTGCCCTCTGCCCTCTGCCCTCAGCCCTCAGCCCTCAGCCCTCAGCGCTTCCCGCTTCCCGCCCGACGCGCCACACTCTGCCGCCCTCCGGTAAAGCCGCCAGCAACTCGCCCACCGTTCGACCCAAGCCCGGCACCCGGAAACGCGCTGCCACCTCAGACCATGGCGCCAAAACAAACCGCCGCCCGGCAATCTGCGGATGCGGCAACACCAATGACCGAACGCAACGCACCTCCTCCCCAAAGGCCAAAAGATCCAAATCCAAAGTCCGCGGAGCATTCCTCACCACCCCACGCCGACGCCCGAACTCCTCCTCCAGACGCTGCAACCCCTCCAGACAACGCTCAGGCGAAAGCCCCGCGCGGGGCCTGAAACCGGCCACAGCATTGATGA
Source organism: Verrucomicrobiota bacterium (assembly GCA_046047235.1). Classification (GTDB taxonomy): domain Bacteria; phylum Verrucomicrobiota; class Verrucomicrobiia; order Limisphaerales; family JAHDYP01; genus JBMTVN01. The sequence goes on from JBJOII010000075.1 coordinate 10,766, forward strand.
AATCCGGCGAACCCGCTGGACACCCCACCGGTTCGCTCCCCCAAAAACCGGACAGCAAAACCTCTCCTTCAGCCAAACCCCCAAGGCAATCCACAGCCGAACGGAGCAAGCCCATCGAATCCCCAATGTTCGACCCCAAACCAACAAACACCCACCCCTGGAATTCAGGATCGCTCAAGCTCACACCAGACCCAGCACGTCCTGCATCGAATACAAACCCGCCGGACGCCCCACCGCCCAGATCGCCGCCCGAATCGCGCCCTCCGCAAACATCTCCCGGCTCGATGCCTTATGCGTCAGCTCCAGGCGCTCCTGCGAACCGGCAAAGATCACCGTGTGATCGCCCACCACATCACCACCACGCAACGCGTGCATCCCGATTTCCTCCGGCGTCCGCGCCCCCACAATCCCCTCCCGACCATGCCGCAACACATCCTGTAACTGCACCTTCCGCGCTTCCCCCAAAATCTCCAACAACGTCCGCGCCGTTCCGCTCGGTGCATCCTTCTTGTGCCGATGATGCATCTCCACCACCTCCAGGTCATACCCCAACCCCAGAATCTCTGCTGCCTTCCGCGTCAGCCAAAACAGCGTGTTCACCCCCGTGGAATAATTCGATGACCACACCACCGGAATACCACTCGCAGCCTCCAACACCCGCGCCCGCTCCAAATCATCATGCCCGGTCGTGCCAATCACCAGCGCCTTGCCCCGCTCCCCACACAACCGCGCCACATCCAACGTCGCCTCATGCACGCTGAAATCAATCACCGCCGAAGCTCGCTCCACCGCCGCCGCCAGATCCTCCCCCTGATCCACCGACCCCACCACCTCCACCTCCGGCATCCGGTCAGCCACAGTCAGCAACGCCTGCCCCATCCGCCCACGACTCCCAATAATCGCTATCGTCGTCATCACTTCCTCAATAATCCACTGCGCTTCAAAGTTCCCCGCAACTTCGCCCGGTTCGCCGCACTGATGCCCACCAAAGGCAACCTCACCCCCTCCTCCATCTGTCCCATCATCGACAACGCCACCTTCGCCGGCACCGGGTTCGTCTCAATAAACAAATCCTTGAATAACTCATACAACTCCTCGTGCAGCTGTCGCGCCTTCTTCACATCACCCGCCCGATAGGCCTTCACCATCCTCGACACCCGACGCGGATCCACATTCGACGCCACACTTACCACCCCTTCCGCACCCACCGACATAAACGGCAGCGTCAGGGCATCGTCCCCACTCAAAATCGTAATCCTGTCCCGGCAGGCCGCCCGGAGCTGGCTCACTCGGTCCGTCTGCCCCCCAGCCTCCTTGATCGCCACCACGTTGCGACACGCCTTCGCCAGTCGGACCACCGTCTCCACCCCGATCTCAATACCGCACCGCCCCGGAATGCTATACAGCATCAACGGCAGCTTCGTCGCCCGCGCAATCGCCTTGAAATGCTCAAAGACCCCCTCCTGCGAAGGCTTGTTGTAATATGGACACACCTGCAGAGAACCATCCGCCCCCACCTTCTCCGCCGCCTGCGTCAAATGAATCGCTTCCTCCGTCGAGTTCGCCCCAGTCCCCGCAATCACCTTGATGCGCCCCCTTGACAACTTCACACACAACTCCACCAGACGAATGTGCTCTTCCACCCCAAGGGTAGGCGACTCCCCCGTCGTCCCGGCCGGCACAATGCCATCCACCCCGCCCTTCACCTGTCCCCGAATCAAAACTTCCAACGCCCGCTCGTCCAACTCCCCATCACGAAAAGGGGTCACTATCGCCGTGTAGGTTCCTGTAAACATGATCACCAGTTCTTTCCTAAAGACCCCTAAATTCAGATAACCTCCCCAGTTTGACCAGCCCCGATTTCGCCCCACGCCCCACCAACCCCGACGGAGCTTCAGTGTTTCCGCGGTTCGGATCCGGGGTCAGAAGCCGGGAACCAGCGGTCAGGAGTCAGGAGACCATCCCCAATCCCATTCACCGCGAAGCCCGTCCCTATTCGCGTCCATTCGCGGTTCCAAACAACCCATCCCTATTCGCGTCCATTGGCGTCCATTCGCGGTTCCAAACAACCCATCCCTATTCGCGTCCATTGGCGTCCATTCGCGGTTCCAAAAATCCACCGGCGCGCATCGGCGTCCATTCGCGGTCGACCCCACAGACCCCGCCGGAGCTTCAGTCCCGGGGCGGGAAACGGTGGCCAGCCCAAACGCTGAACCACCCCCCCTCCCTGGATTTCCTATACCACTTTCCATTCCCCCTTGATCATTCACCCCAACCCCTTAACACTGCCTAAACCCATGCAAATCCTTCGCCGTAATCTCAAAGCTTTCACGCTCATCGAATTGCTGGTGGTCATCGCCATCATCGCCATCCTCGCCGGCATGCTCCTCCCCGCTCTCAGCAAGGCCAAAACCAAAGCCACCCGCATCAAATGCACCAGCAACATGCGACAGCTCGGCCTCGCCATCCTCATGTACTCCGACGACAACAATGGAAAATTCCCGGACTGCAGCGGCGCCTGGTGGCCGTGGGACCTCCCCGCCGTCGCCGCCGATGCCTTCGTCCAATACGGCGGTAAACGCGGCATCCTCTACTGCCCCGGATTCTCCAAACAAGATAACGACGAACTCTGGGCCTTCACCACCGGCGTCACCAACGAAATCGCCGGCGAAGTCACCGGCTACCGGGTCATCGGCTACGCCGTCGCCTTCAAAGGCGCCGGCCGCGTCACCAGCACCAATATCACGGAATCCGTGAACCCCCAACCCTGGCGCCTGAGCAACGGCACCGAAATCGATGCCGGCCCCTCAGAACGCGTCCTCTCCGCCGATGGCACACTCTCCATCGGCGAGGACGAAGTCAACCGCGCCGCCAATAACTACACCCAGGTCCCCGGCGGATGGAGCACCGGAACCCATCGCTCAGCCCACATGGCAGGCGGCACACCCAACCTCCCCGACGGCGGCAATGTCCTCATGCTCGATGGCCACGCGGAATACCGCCGCTTCAACCAAATGCAGGTCAGAACCAGCCCCAACGGCGGTAACCCCGCCTTCTGGTGGTAAACCCCAGAGCCTCATGAGCAGGCTCCCATTCCCGTCACCGCAGGAGGCCCTCATGGGCCTCGTGCTCGGGTTAACTCCAGCCCCATCCCGGGCAGACGAGACCACCTCCCCCTCCCTCGATCGCGAGGGTAAAGACATGCTCCACGACGGCTGGCCCACCCTTCCCTCCTCCCCCTAACACTTCACCTCCCCGCTCGATCCCGCACCGCATCCACCCAGTTCATCACCTCCAACGCCCGATAACCCGCATCCGTCACCGCACCCCCAACCCCCAACTCCTCCCACGCCCTCGCAGCCTCCTCCCCATTCGCAGAGTCCGCCGCCACCCAAGCCTCAGCCGCCCGCCCCACCGCACCTAAATCCCCATACATCCCCTCACGCACCAAAGCCTCCCCATACCGACGACACCCCGACGCAATATCCCCAAAGGAATACTCCGGATGATATTGCACCCCCCAAAACAACCCCCGCCCGAAGCGCAGCTCCGCCGCCTGCACCGGACATAACGGGTTGCTCGCCAACACAGTCATCACCCCCTCCGACATCACACCCACCACATCCCGGTGCAACGCCAACGCTTCATATACCCCCTCGCGACCGCGCAACAAAGGATGCCCACACCCCTCTCCAACCGCCCCAATCCCACGCGCCACCCCAAACTCCCGACCCAACGGATTCGCAAACACCTCCCCGCCACAGGCCGCTACACCCACCTGTAAACCCCAACAACTCCCGTAAATAAAACACCCCGCCAATAATGCCCGACGCGCCAACTCCACCTGACGCTCCACCTCCATCCCCCCCGCATACACGTTCAACGCCGACCCCGTCCAAACCACCCCATCATACCCCGCCAAATTCTCCCCCGTCGGCAAACCCTCCCCTCCATCCGCCGGATACACGGTCTCAATCACCAAGCCCCCCAACCCGCCCAGCAAAGCCTCAAAAATAGCGCTCTGCCGACGTCCCCCACTGCGCTCAATCAGCCGCGTGGTCTCCGCCGTGTTCCCCTCAACAATCAGAATCCGCATGCGCTCAACCCAATTCCCCCGCCAATGCCCGACGGTATATACCCTCGTAATCCGCCGCCGTAATCGCCCGCGGATTCCCCCCGGTCGAAGGATCACGCAACGCCAAATCCCCCACCCGCCCAGCCTCGTCCAACGAAACCTTCAACACCTCCAAAGTGTGCGGAATGCCAATCTGCTTCCGGAACTCCACCAGCCACTCCGTCAACTCCGCTGCCCCCCCATCACCTAACCCCAGGGTCCGCAATAAAACCCGCGTCCGTTCCCCCACCTCAGGCGCGTTAAACGCATACACATACGGCATCAAGATCCCAATGGTCAGCCCATGCGGCGCATCATAAACCGCCCCCACAGAATGCGCCAAACCATGCACCCCACCCAACCCCTTCTGAAACGCCGTCGCCCCCATCGCCGCCGCCGCCAACATCTGTAACCGCGCCTCCAAATCCCCCCCATCCCGCACCGCCCTCGGCAAATACTCCGCCACCATCGCCATCCCCTGTAACGCAATGCCATCCGCCAACGGATGAAACCCCGGCGCAAAAAATGCCTCGAAACAATGCGAAAAAGCATCAATCCCCGTCGCCGCCGTCAACCCCGACGGCAAACCCACAGTCAACTCCGGATCCAAAATCACCCGCCCCGGCAACATCCGCGGATGAAAAATAATCTTCTTCTCGTGCGCCGATTCCTTCGTGATCACCGAAGCCCGCCCCACCTCCGACCCCGTCCCCGCCGTCGTCGGCACCGCCACCACCGGCGCTATCCCACCCAAATCCGCCCGCGTCCACCAATCCCCAATATCCTCAAAATCCCAAATTGGCCGCGTCTGCCCCTTCATGAACGCAATCGCCTTCCCCGCATCCAATGCACTCCCCCCACCCATCGCCACCACCCCGTCATGCCCCCCTGACCGCAAAACCTCCACCCCGTCATTCACATTCCCATCCGTCGGATTGCTCTTCACCCGACTAAACATCCCCGCCCCAGGCAACTCAGCCCGCAATAACTCCATCGCCGATCCCACCATCGCATGCGATGCCAACCCCTCGTCCGTCACCAGCAACGGCCGCTCCATCCCCAACGCCCGACACGCCCCCGCCAACTCCTGAATACGACCCGCCCCCACCCAAACCGTCGTCGGATAATTCCACTGCGCCTTGATCTTCGCGTTCATACAAATCTCCTGCTCATTCCATTCCAAGCACTCTGCCAGCCAACACCTACACCCGTCGCATGTGAAACGACTTCGGACGCGTCAAACTCTCAAACCCCATCACCGATAAACTGCACCCCCGCCCACTGTCCTTCACCCCGGTCCACGCCAACACCGGATCCAGATAATCACACCGGTTCATGAATACTGTCCCCGTCTGCACCTGCCCCCCAAGCTCATACGCCACACCCTCATCCCGCGTCCATATCGATGCCGTCAAGCCATAGTCACTGTCGTTCATCCATCGCACCGCCTCGGCATCGTCCGCCACCGCCATAATGCCCACCACCGGACCAAAACTCTCCTCCCGCATCACTCGCATCCCATGATCCACCCCCACCAAAACCTGCGGCGCCAAATACGCACTCCCCACCCCGCCATCAGCCGGAAACCCGCCCGCATCCACCAAAGCCGTCGCCCCACGCGAAACCGCCTCCGCAATGTGTTCCCTCACCAAATCCGCCGACCGCCCCCGAACCATCGGCCCCAAATTCACCCCCTCCTCCAACGGATTCCCCAACCGATACCTCCGCGTCAAATCCACAAACCCTTCCACAAACGCATCAAACCTCGATCGATGAACGTAAATGCGCTCCACCCCACAACACGATTGCCCCGAATTAAAAAAGGCCCCGTCCACTAGGTTCTCCACCGCATGCGCCAAATCCGCATCCTCCCGCACATACGCCGGATCCTTGCCCCCCAACTCTAAGGTCGTCCCAATAAAACGCCCCGCCAACGCCCGCGTCACTTCCACCCCCCCAGCCACCGACCCCGTAAACGCCGCATAGTCCACCCGACGATCCGACAACAACACCCCCACCCCCGCATGATCCAAATGTAAATGCTGCACCAACCCCTCAGGTAAACCACTCTCGACCGCCGCCCGGCTATACCGCTCCGCACACAACGGCGTCTGATGCGAATGCTTCACCACCACCGCATTCCCCGCCAACAACGCCGGTACCAAGGTGTTGATCGACGTCAAATACGGATAATTCCACGGCGCAATAATCGCCACCACCCCCAGCGGCTCCCGCAAAATCTTCCGGCTAAAACCCTCCTTCGGCGACGGCACATGCGGCGCCAAGCCCGACTCGGCCAACTCCACCATCATCCGACCACGTTCCTCCAAACCCCGGATCTCCCCGGGCGTCTGCCCCACCGGCCGCCCCATCTGAACGGTAATCTCCCGCGCCAGCTCATCCCTCCACCCCACCAGACAATCCAAAAACCGCCCCACCCCCGCCTGCCGATCCTCCAGGGATCGCTTCGCCCAATCCGCCTGCGCCTTGCGCGCAACCCCCAACACCCGGTCAATGTCCCCACCACCATGCAACTCCCGCTCCACCACCACCACACCATCCACCGGACTCACAGTCCTCAAGATTCCTGAACTCATAGCTCGTTCCTCCAGTTCAACTAGCCACGCTCAAACATCCGCCTCAACTCGTAATCCGTCACCACCCGGTCGTAATCCAGCTGCTCATACTTCGCCGCATGCAAATAGTGCCCCACCACCGCCTCACCCAATACCTCCCGCATCACTTCCGATCCCTCCAACAAACCGATCGCCTCCCGCAATGTCCGGGGTACCTGCTGCACTGTCTTGGACTCATACGCGTTCCCACAAAACGCCTCTCCCAACTCCAAACCCCGATCCACCCCGTGCAACCCCGCAGCAATCATCGCCGCATACACCAAATACGGATTGCAGTCCGCCCCAGGTATCCGGCTCTCCACCCGTAAACTCTGCCCATGCCCCACCATCCGATAACCCGTCGTCCGGTTGTCCCACGACCACGCCAGCCGCGTCGGCGCAAACGACTGCGACTGATACCGCTTATACGAGTTGATAAAGGGCGCAAAGAAAATCGTCGACTCCGCCGCCAACGCCAGCTGCCCCGCCAAAAATGACTTCAATAACCCCGACATCCCATCCTGAGCAGCCGGATCAAAGAAAATCGATTTCCCCGTCTTCACATCCTGCCACGAACAATGCACATGACACGAACTCCCCGCCAGCTGCGCCGCCCACTTCGCCATGAAAGTCAGCCCCCGACCATGCTGATGCGCAATCTCCTTCGCCCCGTTCTTATACAACACATGCCGGTCCGCCATCTCCAACGCACTCGCATACCGGAAGTTGATCTCCTGCTGCCCCGGCCCCCACTCCCCCTTCGACCCCTCCAAAGGTATGCCCGCCCCCTCCATCCCGTTGCGAATCGCCCGGATAACCCCCTCCTCCTTCGTCCCCTGAAAAATATGATAGTCCTCAATATACCAGCCCGTCGGATGCAAGTCCCGATACCCCCGCTGCTTCGCCTCCGCATACGTCTCCTCAAATAAATAAAACTCCAGCTCAGACGCAAAACTCGCCGCCCAACCCCGCTCCGCCAACCGCGCCAGCTGACGCTTCAATATCGACCTCGGCGCATGCGGCAACAACTCACCGGACTCATCCGTCACATCCGCCAAAACCACCGCCGTCCCCTCCAGCCACGGCACCCACCGCAATGTCCCCAAATCCGGTCGCAATACCAAATCCCCATACCCCCTCGACCACGAAGCCGCCTCATACCCCGGCACCGGCTCCATCTCCATGTCCGTCGTCAAAAGATAATCACACGCATGCGTCTCCTCATGCACGCTGTCCACAAAGAACCGCCCCGTAATCCGCTTCCCCACCAACCGCCCCTGCATGTCCGGAAACGCCACAATCACCGTGTCAATCGCCCCCGACACCACCCGCTCCCGTAACGCTTCCATGCTCAATACTCCGGTTCCTTGCATACTACTCCTCTCCTGATCAGGGTTCTTGGACGACATGCTGGCGTGGATCATTCGTGCTTCCCCCCAGCAAGATCAAGGGCGAACCTCCAACACCCGACACTCAATCGTCATCATAAAGCCATCGACAAATCCCCCCAATTACCGTCCATTCTCACCCCCGACAAATCTTCACACCCCCCATCAGCCGTGAATCTCCCCAACCCTAAACCCGCACCCAACCTGCGTCCCTGGCTCTGGCTGTTCACTCTCGTCCTCGCCTACATCGGAATCTACCTCTGCCGGAAAAACCTCTCCGTCGCCGTCCCCATCCTCCAACAGGAATGGAACCTCTCCAAGGAAGCCATCGGCATCGTAGCCAGTGTCAGCACCATCGCCTACGCCGTCGGCAAAATCCTCTTCGGCCCCCTCATCGACCGCCTCGGCGGACGCCGCGCCCTCCTCAGCTCCATGACGCTGGTCGCCATCTTCGGAGCCCTCGGCGCCTTCGCCCCCACGCTTCTCGCCCTCACGGTCATCTACAGCACCAACCGCCTCGCCGGCTCCGCCGGCTGGGGTTCCATGGTCAAGGTCGTCCCCGAATGGTTCCCCAAAGCTAAACTCCCCCTCGCCATCGGCATCCTCTCCCTCAGCTTCGTCTTCGGTGGCGCCCTCGCCGTCGGCTTCGCCGGCCTCATCGCCGATGTCACCCACGATAACTGGCGACTCATCCTCGGCCTGCCCGCCGTCGTCCTCGCCCTCCTCATCGGCGCCACCGCTCTCGTCCTCGCCCGCTCCGGCGGCATGCAATCCAATACCACCCACGATGACCCCTCCTCCCCCAGCTTCCACTGGCGCCAAGTCCCCGAACTCTTCCGCTCCCGCCAACTCCACGTCATCTGTGGCCTCAGCTTCACCCTCACGTTCCTCCGCGAAACGTTCAACTTCTGGACCGTCGATTACCTCAAAACCCAGGGCGGAGAAAACCTCTCCACCGCCGCCGCCGCCTACCTCAGCACCCCCTTCGATGTCCTCGGCAGTATCGGCATCCTCGCCCTCGGCTGGATCTACGGACGCCTCTCCAACCCCGCACGTAAAAAACTCCTCTTCATCCTCCTCCTCGCTCTGGCCGCCATCCTCTGGTGGCTCCCCAACGCCGCCTCCCACGGTCTCTGGACCATCGCCGCCGCCATCGGCCTCGTCGGCTTCCTCGTCTATGGCCCCTATAGCCTCCTCGCCGGCTTCCTCTCGATCGAAGTCCGCGGACGCGGCTACGCCGCCACAGTCGCCGGCCTCGTCGACGGCGCAGGGTACTTCGCCGGTGTTCTGTCCGGCGGCTTCTTCGGTTACCTGCTCAGCCGCGGCGGTTACACGCTCGGCTTTCAGGCCATGGCCTCCCTCACTCTCCTCGCCGCCTTCCTCTGCCTCTTCCTCTACCCGCGCCCTGCCAAATAAACCCCCGTCAGATAGCTCACACCCTCCACCGAGACCGAACAGCCCCCCTCCAACCCTACGCCTCAACTCTCACGGTTTCACCTGCACACCCCGTCGCCCCTCACCCAAAAACCTCACAACACGATCCGGAAAATCCGTAAACACCCCATCCACACCCGCCCGGTCAAAAACCACACCCAACAACTCCTCCAGGGAATCGGCATAGCCCGGTAATGCATCAGCCCGCACAGTGTAAGGATGCACCACCAACCCCGCCGCATGAGCCTCCCCCACCAACCTCCCCACCCGCACCTCCCCACCCTCCCCCTCCGTCACAATGTGCTGCAAGTTCGGACCAATCCCGTCCGCCACCTCCGCAATCGCAGCCAACCCCTCCGGCGTCGTCAGCCAACCATAATCCGAACCGTCCGCCCCCACTCCTCCCCCTATCAACTGAACCAGCCTCCCCCGATAACCCAGCTCCCCCCGAATCCGCTTCACCTCCGTAAACTCAAAACACTGCACGATCACCGGATCGTCCTTGGTCCGATATCCATACCGCCCCAAAACCTCCAGCACCACCCGACTCGGATCCCGACCCTGCCCCCGATGCCATGACGGCGCCTTGATCTCAGGGTAAATCCCCACCCCGCGCCCCATACTCCTGTTCAAGCCCTGAATAAAACGTATCTCCTCCTCCAAAGTCGGGATCTGAAACCCACCACCGTCCAAAGGAAATCGCCCGGAAAAAGCCACTTTCCCCGTCGCCGGATCCACCCGCTCACTCACCCGCAGCTCCTTTAACTCCGCCAAATCAAAATCCAGGGCGTAATACCTCCCATCCTCACGCGCCCTCCCAGGATACCGCCTCGCAACATCCGTCACCGCATCAATGTGCACGTCGTGCAAAACCACTGGCACGTTGTCCCGGCTCAACACCACGTCCTGCTCCAGATAATCCGCCCCCATCCCATACGCCAAAGCCTTCGCCACCAAGGTGTGCTCCGGCAAATACCCGCTCGCCCCACGATGCGCAATCACCAGCCTGTCTCCAGACCGCAAATCAGCTCCAGTCATACCTGAACTCCAACCACAAACACCCACCGCACACAACAGCACCATCCCCAAATCAGGCAACAAACCCCTCCCTCCACAAAAAAACAAAAACAACTTCATCCCCAGCCATCTACCCCATCCACCCCCAACTGCCAACCGCCAATCCATCTCCACCTGCATCTCCCCACACCCCCACACCCCTGCGTCCGTGCCAGTCCTCAGCGCTCTGCGCTACCGCGCCATCGAAATCGAAATCGGGATCGCTATCGGTATCGAAGACCGAAGTTCGCGGCAGACGCTAGCCAGTGTGCGGCCAAACTCCTCTCACCCTTCAA
>JBJOII010000076.1:0-21610 GCA_046047235.1 Verrucomicrobiota bacterium
CATCGCCTCGGTAAACTCCTGGACCGCTTCACGGGAGTGGGACAGGGAACCCCAACAGCAATCCGCCCCCATCCGCCTCGAGGCCGGCAAAACCTACTACATCGAAACACTCCACAAGGAAGGCGGTGGAGGAGACAACATCGCAGTAGGCTGGCAGCTGCCAGACGGCACCCTCGAACGCCCCATCCCCGGCAATCGCCTCTCCCCCTTCATGGTCTCGTTCGACCCTCCCTCAATCACCTCCGAACCCCAGGACCTCGAACTCGAGGAAGGACAAGCAGCCGTCTTCCAGGTCAATGCCACTGGAGCAGAACCCCTCCTCTTCCAGTGGCAACGCAACGCCATCCCGATGCCCGGCGAAAACCTCCCACGACTCACTATCAGCCCGGTAACCCTCGCCGACGATGAGGCCACCTTCCAATGCATCATTAGCAACCCCCTCGGCAACACAACCAGCCGTACCGCCACCCTCCGCGTGCACTCCGAAACCATCGCCCCCGAACTCTACGAAACTCGCCCCGCCCCCAACAGCAGCGTGCGCTCCTTCTCCCAAGTCGTCATTCGTTTCACCGAAAGCGTCCAAGGCATCGATGCCAGTGACCTCCTCGCCAACAACCAGCCCGCCGCCAGCGTCAGCGGAATCGGTGCAGGCCCCTACACTTTCTCTTTCAACCCGGAAAACCTCGCACCCGGCAGCATCACCCTAACCTGGAATCCCAATCACAACATCACGGACACCGCCCGCAACCCCAACCCCTTCAGCCCCTCACCCTGGACATGCCAGCTCAACCCCGCAGCAAACTTCAGCTCCGTCCAAATCAGCGAGTTCCTCGCCTCCAATAGCACCGGCCTGACCGACGAAGAAGGCGAACCCCAGGACTGGATCGAACTGTGGAACCAAAACATCAGCTCCATCAACCTCACAGGCTGGGCCCTCAGCGACGACCCCAAGAACCCCGCCCAATGGACCTTCCCCAATGTCTCCATCCCCGGGGGCGGCCGCCTCGTCGTCTTCGCCTCAGGCAAAGACCGCAAACCCACCACCCGCGGCTCCAACCTCCACACCAACTTCAAACTCAGCCGATCCGGCGAACCCCTCGCCCTCTATTCCCCCGAACAACCACCACTGCCCCTCGACGGATTCATAGCCGACAACTACCCCGAACAACGCACCGATGTTTCCTATACCCGTAACACCGACGGAACCTGGAGCTACTGCAAGACACCCACCCCACGCCTCAACAACAGCACCGACACGGTCTCCGGCCTCACCGAACCACCCCACTTCTCCTCCACCCGCGGCCATTACGCCTCACCCCTCAGCCTCTACCTGAGCTGCCCCACTCCCGGTGCCACCATCCGCTATACCACCGACGGCAGCGAACCCACTGCAAACCAGGGGACGGAATACTCCCAACCCATCCCGGTCGTTACCGCCACGGTCATCCGCGCAGCCGCTTTCCACCCGGACCTCCTCCCCTCCGATGTTGTATCCCACACCCTCCTCGCCGGACGGGCATCCCGTAACCGCTTCCTCCCCACGCTCTCGCTCGCAGCCAATAACTCGGACCTCTGGGGCCCCACCGGCATCATGGAACCCGGCAACACCATCAACCATGGCATCGCCTGGGAACGCCCCGTGTCGGTCGAATACTTCGTCCCCGAGGACAATAGCGGCTTCGCCCTCACCGCCGGCTTACGAATCCAAGGAGGAGCCTGGGTGAGGGAACGCTACAGCCCCTCCGCCAGCCTGCCCTACAGCAAATACTCCTTCCGCCTCTACTTCCGCGGCGACTACGGAACCAGCACTCTCCACTACCCCCTGTTCCCCGACTGCCCCATCAATGAGTTCGAACGCATCGTCCTCCGCGCCGGAATGAACGACCATTCCAACCCGTTCCTCGTCGACGAACTGGTGCGCCGACTCCACGCCAATATGGGCGCCATCGCCAGCCACGGAACCTTCGTCCACCTCCACCTCAACGGATCCTACAAGGGCGTCTACAACCCCACCGAACGTATCGATGTCGACTTCCTCCGATCCTACACCCAAAGCACCAACGACTGGGACCTCATCGCCCAGTTCAATGAACTGCAGGCAGGCGACATGACCGAATGGAACCGCCTCTCATCCACTATCCTCGGACGTGACCTGTCCGACCCCGCCAACTACGCCGCCGTAGCATCCCAGCTCGATATGGATGCCTTCATCGATTACCTCCTGCTTAATATCTACACCGGCAACGGCGACTGGCCATGGAACAACTGGCGCGCCGCCCGCGAACGTAAGCCCGGCGCCAAATGGTTCTTCGTCGTATGGGACGCCGAATGGTCCTTCGGCAACTCCGGCCGCTCCGTCTACGTCAATACCATCAACGAAGAACTCGCCGCCAATGCCCCCATCGCCAACTTCTTCCGCGCCCTCACCGCCAGCCCCGAATTCCGCCTCCGCTTCGCCGACCGCTACGAACACCACATGCACAACAACGGCGCCCTCACCGATGAGAACATCCTCGCCCAATACCTCGAACTGCGTAACACCCTCCTGCCCGCCATCCCCGGCCTCCTCGATACCATCCAAACCATCTGGATCCCCCAGCGCAGGAACATCATCATCCAACATCTCAAAAACGCCAACCTCTACGCCTCCGATAACACCCCGTCGCTGAACCAGCACGGCGGAACAATCCCCCCGGGCTTCAACCTCACGCTCCAGGCCAATACCGGCACCATCTACTACACCACCGACGGAACCGACCCCGCATCCTCCCCCAACTCCACGATCCGTAACATCGAACTCGTCCATACCAATACGCCCAAGACTATACTCGTGCCCTCCACCACAAACGGCGGCAGCCAGCTCGGCGATTCCTGGAAAGGCGGCAGCGAACCATTCAATGCCTCCGCCTGGCAGACCGGCGCCGGCGGCGCAGGCTATGACCTCAGCGCCGATTACCAGGACTATATCGGTGTCAACCTCCTCCCCGAAATGAGCGGAATCCAGTCCTCCGTCTTCCTCCGCATCCCCTTCACGCTCAGCCCCACCGACCTTCAGGGACTCGACCAACTCAAACTCCAGGTCCGCTATGATGACGGCTTCGTCGCCATGCTCAATGGCGTGGTGATCGCCTCCGCCAACGCACCCGAAAACCCGGCCTGGAATTCCAGCGCCACCACCAGCAACCCCGACAACGCCGCCATCGAATGGCAACTCTTCGACGTCTCCACCCACCTGAACACGCTCCAGGCCGGCCCCAATATCCTCGCTGTCCACGGCCTCAACGTCGCCCCCAACAGCAGCGACATGCTCATCGATGCCCTCCTCACCGCAACGGAACCATCCCAGTGGATCCCCTCCCCCAGCGCCACCCCCTACACCACCCCGTTCACGCTCCCCCAGTCCTCCACTGTCAAAGCTAGAACCCTCCTCAACGACGAATGGTCCGCCCTCCTCGAAGCCCACTTCCTGGTAAACCTCCCCTCGGTCCCCCTCCGCATCACCGAAATCATGTACCACCCGGAAGGTAACGAAGCCTTCGAGTTCGTCGAAATCTCCAACCTCTCCTCCCTCCCCCTGAAACTCGATAACCTGCGCCTCCAAGGCGTCGACTTCACTTTCCCCGTCGGCTCCACAATCCAGGCCGGTCAGTCCATCGTCATCGCCTCAAACCTCGACCCCGCCGCCTTCGCCCAACGATACCCCCAAGTCACAGTCTCCGGCTTCTTCAATGGCTCGCTCGCCAATGACGGCGAACGCATCACTCTCCTCGACCCCCACGGCGCAGTCATCCACTCCGTCACCTACGATGACTCATTCCCCTGGCCCGCCACAGCCGATGGTCAAGGCCCCTCACTCGAACTCTCCGACCCCTACGCCGACCCCAACGCACCCGGCTCATGGTTCGCCAGCAGCAACCCTCTCGGCTCCCCTGGCACCGCCAACCCCATCCCCGCCACCCCTCGCGTCCTGCTCTCCGAAATCCTCACCGAAAATCTCGGCACCACCCCGCACGAAGGCTCCCTCCCGGATTGGATCGAACTCCATAACCCCTCCGCCTCACCCGTCCAGCTCGGCAACTGGAGCATCTCCGACAACTCCAACCCCAGACGCTTCGTCTTCCCCGCCAATACCACCATCCCCGCCGGAGGATTCCTCGTCGCCTGGGCCGATACCAACCTCACCACCTCAGGAATCCACCTCGGCTTCAGCCTCAAAACGTCAGGCGAAACCATCAGCCTCTACGACTCCAACACCAACCGTGTCGACTCCATCACCTTCGGCCCCACGGTCCCCAACCTCACCCTCGGCCGAATCTCCCCCACCTCGCCCTGGACCCTCTGCAACGCCTCCCCCGGCACAAGCAATAGAACAGTCGCAACCGCCGCCCCTGACCAGGCCACCATCAACGAATGGCTCGCCAACCCCCTGCCCGGCGATGATGACTGGATCGAAATCCATAACCGCAGCTCCTCCTTCCCCCTCGCCCTCAAAGACTATAGCCTCAGCCACGCCGGCCATATCCACCGGTTCACCAGCCCCCTCTTCATCCCCACCAAAGGATTCCTGCTCATCCACGCAGATGAACAACCCGGCCCCGACCATGCCCCCTTCAAAATATCCGCCAGCGGCGGCACGCTAACCCTGCTCAGCCCCAGCGGAAACACCATCGATACGGTCAGCTATGCCAGCCAAACGGAATCAGTCTCCTCAGGCCGCTTCCCCGATGGCACCGCCAACCTCACACAGTTCCCCTTCAGCGCCACCCCGGGCCAAAGCAACTTCCTCCCATCCCCCACCACCCCCAGATTCAATGAGTTCCTCGCTGAAAACCAATCGCTGGCCACCGACTTCCAGGGCCGTACCGCCGATTGGCTCGAACTCCATAACCCGGGAACAACCACCTACGACCTCTCCAATTGCAGCCTCGCCATCGGCAACCCCTCCAACCCCGATTGGACCTTCCCCCCCGGCACCACGCTCCAACCCGGAGGCTTCCTCCTCATCACCTGCGAACCTTCGCTCCCCAACTCCACCCAACCCCAGCCTGTCCCCAATGTCTCCCGCGGATTACCCAAAGAAGGCACAACACTCACCCTCCTCAGCCCCCAGGGAACCCCGCTAGATCAAATCGCCTACGGCCCACAAATTCCCGACAAAACCTGCGGCTTCACCCCCTCAGGCTGGACTCTGCTGGCTTCCCCCACCCCCACCACCATCACCGCCGACCCTCACCCCCACGGAACCGCCAGCTCACTGCGAATCAATGAATGGCTCACCAACCCACTCACCTCCTCTCCCTGGATCGAACTCCTGAACCCCACCCCACTGCCCATCGCACTCTCCGGCCTCACTCTCGCCAATGACCCGTCCATCGCCGGACTCCTCTCCACCCCCACCATCACCCCGCTCTCCTACATCAACGCCTCCGGAAGATCCGTCTTCATCGCCGATAACCAACCCGATGCGAACCCTGCCCACCTGCCCTTCACGCTCAGCCCATGGGCCGGAAATGTCGTCCTCGCAGAAAACAACTCCATCATCGATGCCGCATCCTACGGCCCCATGCTCCCCGACGCTTCCCTCGGCAGGTTCCCCGACGGCAGCACAGACATCGTCCCATTCTCCACGTCACCCAGCCCGAACGAACCCAATTACCTGCCCCTCACCAGGGTCGTCATCAACGAAGTCCTCGCCCATACTGACCCCCCGCTCGAGGACGCCGTCGAGCTCCACAACCCCACCAGCGAAATGGTGAACATCGGCGGCTGGTTCCTCAGTGATGACCCCGATGACCTGCGCAAGTTCCGCATCCCCGCAAATACCACCATCCCCGCCGGAGGATTCCTCGTCATCTATGAATACCAGCTCAATGGCGGCGCCGGTTCCAACTCGCCCTTCACGCTCAATTCCTACCTCGGCGATTCCATCTACCTCTCCGAAGCCGGCGTTCTCGATACGCTCACCGGCTACCGCTCCCAAGTGCACTTCGGCCCCACCGCCAACGGTGTCGCCCTCGGTCGCGTGGCCACCAGCATCGGCCATGACTTCGCACCCCAACTCAACCCCAGCTTCGGTGCCTCCAACCCCACCAGCCTCACCCAGTTCAGATCCGGCACCGGAGCCCCCAACCCAGGCCCCGCCATCGGCCCCGTCACCATCCAGGAAATCCTCGCCACACCACCCGACCTCGGCGACCTCAATAACCCCGCCCACGCCGAATTCCTCGAACTCGCCAACCTCAGTAATACCCCCATCCCCCTATACGACACCGCCCACCCCGAAAATACCTGGAGAATCACCGGCGGCATCCGGTTCTCCTTCCCGCAAAACACCACTCTCCAACCCGTCGAATCCATCCTGCTCGTCGGCTTCAACCCCGCCACAAACCCCGATACGCTCCAACGCTTCCTGCACCGCTACCACGTCCCAAACCAAACCCGCGTCTTCGGCCCCTTCGAAGGCCGACTCGCCGATGAAGGCGAAACGCTCTCCCTCGAACGCCCCGACAACCCCCAAACCAGCGGACCCGATACCGGCCTCGTCCCCTATGTGCTCGTGGAAAAAATCCAATACACCAGCTCCTCCCCCTGGCCCACCGACGGCATCGGACTCGGGACATCACTCCAAAGAGCCACACCCAACCTCTTCGCCAATGACCCCGCCAATTGGATCAGCACCCTCCCCACCGCCGGCCGTCGCACCCTACGCCCCAACCTCGACACCGATAACGACGGTATCCCCGATGACTGGGAAACCGCCTTCTCCATGGACCCGGCTAACCCCGACGACGCCAATGCCGACGACGACCAGGACGGCATGAGCAACTATGCGGAGTTCCTCTCCGGCACAAACCCCACCTCCGCCACCAGCCTCCTCGCCCTGAACGCACAGGCCCCCTCCGACGGCCATAACCGGCTCCTCCTCGAAACGTCCCCGGGAATCTCCTACTCCATCCTCTACCTGGATACGCTCTCCGGGAACTGGCTGAACCTCATCGACCTCCCCGCCACCCTCTCCGGTGGCTGGATCGAAATCACCGACCCCATCCCCGCAGCCCCACAACGCTACTACCGCGTCCAAACCCCCGCCAACAACTAGAGCGGTTGAGCAAAGGGTGTGACCGGAGGGACCCTGCGAATGGGTCCCGGTCAAGGAAGGCGCTAAACGAATAGCTGAGCCTGTTTCGATGAAGCCTGACCCAACCTGGCTCTATGCAGCAGCCAAAACAGCCAACGACGTTCTGTAACCGCTCAAGCCAACCTCAGGATCGACCGTATCTCTGCAACGCCCGCACCCGATCCAACCCCTCCCGAGCCCGACGCTCCACCCCATCATCGGGACCCGACTCCAACGCCTCCAGAAAATGCTGCCGTGCCGCAGGCAATTGCCCCAGCTCGAGCAAGTGAATCAACCCCGCCCCCAAATGCGCCTCCGCCAACCCCGGCCCTCTGGGATAATCCCTCAAATGGCGGCGATAGATAGTCAAGGCGGCTTGCGGATGCCCGTTCGCCCCCAGCCATCCAGCCAAAGCTAAACCCCGCTCCGGCCCCAACACACCCCGCGTCGCACCCGGCGCAATTGCAAAATAAAGCCGCGCCGCCCGCTCAAAATCACCCGCACCCAAGGCATCCCCCAAGGCATCCCCTCCCGCCTCCTCCAACTCAACCTCCACCTCCCGACGGTATTCCTCCCCACCCCGATCCAGTTCCCGCCGATCCCAATACCAAGCCATCGCCAACCCCGCCAGAAATCCTCCCAAATGAGCCCCATGCGCAACCCCACCAGCGCCCCCCTGCGACACCAGAAAAGGAAACAAATTGTCGATGATGAGATACACACCCAAAACAAACCGGGCCGGAATCTCCACCACGTTCATGAATATCGGGAATAAAAATACAAACACCCGAACGGTGTTCCTCGGAAACCACAAAAAATAAAAACCCAGCAACCCCGAGATCGCCCCGGATGCCCCCACCAACGGCAAGGGAGACCTCCCCACAAAAAGACTGTAGAACAAGGTGGCCGCCACCCCGGTTGCCAAATACGCCGCCAAATACCGCCACTTCCCCATCCGGTGCTCCACGTTGTCCCCATAAATCCACAAGAACAACATGTTCCCCGCCAGATGCATGAACCCCCCATGCAGAAATATCGATGTCACCAAATCGATCCACTCCGGCGCCGCCGGCCGAAACCCGTGCTGAAACAAATACACGTCGTAAGCCGTTATCCCCCCCAAAACCGACCTCCAATCCGCGCCCGGAGGAACCAACTGCATCAGCACCTCCAAATACTCCTTCAGTGCAGGATCACTCAACTCCGGCGGCCTCATCCCCAACGGGAGCGTAACCAATAGATACACCAGCACGTTCGCCCCAATCAGCAGCCAGGTCACAACCGGAACCCCTCTCGGATTGGGGGCATCGCTCAAGGGAAGTATCATCCGGTCACCCCAATGCTGCCGCACTCAAAATCGTATACCGCGCGCCAGCCCCATGCAGATCGCTCCGCATCAAAACCACCTCCCGGACAGTCCACCCCACCCTCCGCATGCCGCCTGCAATACCCCCGATCACCCCATCGTCAACCACCCCCCCCGAGTCCGACCTGAAACGACCCAGGGTAATATGCGGCTGAAAAGCCCTCAGCTCGCGATGATCACCATACCCTACCACCGCCTCGCTCACCCGGCGCTGCAACTCCCCCAACGCAGTCACATCACCACCCAGACCCGCCCACAAAACCCGCGGCCGCCCCCGATCCGGAAACACCCCCAAACCCTCCAACCTTAACTCAAAAGGCCCCAGCACGCTTACCGCTGACTCCACCGCCGCACCCAGCGCATCCATGTCCCCCACCGCCGCCTCCCCCAAAAAATGAAGCGTCAAATGCATCTGCGAAGGCTCCGCCCAACGCAGACCACCATCGAGCTTCTTCCTCAACAACCGCTGCACCACCTCCAATTCCTCCAATACTGCCGCATCCAACAAGACCGCCACAAAACACCGGATGCGCTCCGGTTGCTGCGATCCCTCTTCCTCCTCAATTTCTCTTATCATCACGCCCATCCCTCAAGGCAACCGCTTGCCATGCGACACTTCCAACAACCGGTACCACTGCTCGCGCGTCATCGAAACCCCAAGCGCCTGCCGCGATTCCAATATGCGGTCCTTCTTCGTCGTCCCAACAATCGGAACAATCCCCGCCGGATGACGCAGCAGCCACGCCAGCGCCACTACCGTCCGGCTCACCCCCAACTCCCTGGCGACCTGGTCCATCACCTCCCGCACGTGAATCCGATGCGCATGATCACGGGTGTGCAAATCAATCGGGTTCGCATCCACCAACCGCCCCCCAGCCAAAGGACTCCAAGCCAAGGGCGTCATCCCCATCTCCATGCACTGGTCCAACGTCCCATCCTGAAACGGGTCAAGCCGCATCAGGTGAATCTCAACCTGATTAGCCAACAACGGCTTGGAGCAGGCCTGCTGCAATACCCTCACCTGCGAAGGTTTGAAATTGCTCACCCCAAAATGCCGCACCTTCCCCTGTGCCTCCAAACGCGCAAAAGCCTCCGCCACCTCATGGGGATCCCCCAAATAGTCAGGCCGATGAAGTAAATACACATCCAGCACGTCGACCCCCAACCGCTTCAACGATGCCTCACAGCTCCCCACAATGTGAGCCAGGGAAAAATCATACCGGTAAGGCGCATCCGCCACCGGATCCCCCTTGAACCGAATGCCACACTTGGACATCACCACCACCCTCCCCCTCATCCCCGGAGACTCCCTTAGCGCCTCACCAAAAACCTCCTCCGCCACACCCCCGGAATAAATGTCCGCCAGGTCAAAGAAGTCGTAGCCACCCTCGAACGCATCCAACACCGCCCTCACACCCGCACGCCGCTTCTCAGGAGTCACCTGTCCCCCGGACTCCGCACCAGCCACGCGCCAGCACCCATAAGCCAACCTTCCCACCCGCAGATCACTGCGCCCCAGCCTCACACTCGATTCGCTATTGTCAGATCCCATGCCCGATCCTTATAGGCCTTGCCCCCAAATTCGTCAAAACTCACAACAGCTCACCTCTTGTCCAAACACCCCCTGACCGCATGAGCCAACTTCTCCAACTCATACGGCTTGGGCAAATAATCAAAACCCTGATCCACCGGATTCACCCCCTGCGAAAACTCGGAACTATAGCCACTCGAAATCAATACCCGCAGCCCGGGACGCAATGAACGTAACTCCAAAGCCAACTCCAACCCCGTCATGCCCCCGGGCATCACCATGTCGGTAAATAATAAATCCGCCTCTGCACCCCGCCCCTGCCACCAATGGATCGCCTCGGATCCCGTCCTCGCTTCATGAACCCGATAACCCAACGACCGCAATGACTGCGCCACCATCTGCCTCACCCGCGCATCATCCTCAACCAGCAAGACCGTCTCCTGCCCTCGAGGCAGCGACCCGCCCTCCCCCTCCCCTGAAACATCCTCGCCCCGTTCCTCAACCCCCTCATAAGAAGGCAGATAAACCTGAAACGTACTGCCGCTCCCCAACTCACTCTCCACTTCCACCCAACCCTTGTGCTGCGCCACAATGCCATGAACCGTGGCCAACCCCAATCCCGTCCCCTTCCCCGGCTCTTTCGTCGTGAAAAACGGCTCAAAAATCCGCCTGCGCGTCATCTCGTCCATCCCCACCCCCTCGTCCTTAACGGAAAGACAGACCGCTGGTCGCACACTCCCCCCCTCCGCTAATGACTCTACTCCCCTGCCTCCCTCGCACATCGATGTCGCGATCGTAATCCTGCCCCCGCGCGGCATGGAATCCCTCGCATTAACCACCAGGTTCATCAGCACCTGCTCAATCATCCCCGCATCAGCTTCCACCCGAGCCAGCACGGACTTCCCGTCAAACCGCAGGTCGTAATGCTCCCCAATCAGACGACGCAACATCTTCAGCAGGTTGGCCACCACGTCGTTCAAATCCAAGGGCTTCACGCTCAATACCGACCTGCGGCTGAACATCAGCAACTGCCTCGTCAAATTGGCGGCCCGCCTCGCCTCCGAATCCAGCTCGACCAGCGCCTGCCTCGTCTCCTCATCCAGTCCCTCGTGTCCCTGCAGCAACCCCAAATGCATCATGATCGCCGCCAAAATGTTGTTGTAGTCGTGCGCCACCCCACCCGCCAACTGCCCAATCGCCTCCAGCTTCTGCGCCTGCCTCAACTGCATCTCCAACTGCTTGCGCTCGGTAATATCCCGGTCCATACCCCGATACCCCAATAACTCCCCCTCCTCCCCGAACACCGGCGCCCCAGAAGTCTCCATCGTCACTAAATTCCCCTTCTTGTGCCGACAAACATTCTCAAGGTTACTAAAAGGCTTCTGAGTCAGCACAATCTCCCCAAACAGCTTCTTCATCCGCACCGCCTCCGTCTCCGTCATCAAATCAAACGCCGTCCGCCCCACAACTTCACCCGGCTCATAACCCAACAAATCTCTTACCCGCGGACTCGCATACGTATAACGCCCCTGCCTGTCCACCTCCCAAACCCAGTCAAATGCCGTCTCCAACAACGTCCGGTAACGCAGCTCACTCTGCGCCAGTGCCTGCCCGGCACGAATGCGGTCCAACGCCCCCCCACCATAGTCCGCCAACGCCTGCAGGGTCTCCAAATCCTCATCATGAAACCCGTCCGCAGAAACACTGTGCAAAGCCAACACCCCAATGATCGCATCCCCACGGCGCACCGGCACACTCATCGTCACCCCCCCCTCGACCTCCTCCCCTCGGAATAACTGCCCCCCCTCCAACCGAACCCGCTCCACTCTCCCCCCACCCCGCAAAATCTCGCCGTCAGGATACTCGCGCTTCACCCCACCCTCAGTCCCTACCCGAATCACGGTTCCAAACGTCCCGTCATCCGCAAACACTCCCAACTCCGCCGCATCCCAATGCCACAAACGCTCCGCAGCATTCAGCAAGGCACGCCCGGCATCCACCGGAGACCGCGTCTGATTCAACTGATCGCTCATCGCCAACAGCGCCTGCCGAAACTTATCAGCCCGACGACGCAACGTCACCTCAGTCCCCACCCCGCACACCCCCACAGCCGAACCATCCGTGTCCCGCAATAAAGTGGTCCGCACCTCGGTCACTTGCTCAGGCCCCCGACCATCCTCTCCAACCAACTCGTCCACTGCATACCCCTCCACCAGCGTGCGCTCCAACTGCTCCCCCCCATATACACCATATTCCATCACGGTGTGCCCAAGCACCTCCGACTCCGATCGCTTTAACACCTCCATCATCGCACGGTTTAAATAGAGGATCTTCCCGTGCGTATCCGTCACGGTCACGCTGTCGTGAATCTGGTCCAGCATCAACGCCTGCAACCGCAACCGCTTCCCCGCCTCCCGCTGCACCATGATCTTGTGCATCTCATTGGCCACCAACTGCAGCTGGGATACATCCTCGTCCGTGTAGTCCTCCCCCTTGTTCCCCACACCAAATATGATGCGAACGCGATCCCTCGATACCACCGGGATGCTCATGAACCGCTTCAACACCGCATGCCCGGCCGGCAATCCCCGCTGATTGGGCGAATGCTCATAATCATTGTAAACCACCGGCTTCCGTTGCCTCACGCAATCCACCCAGTTCCCCGCCTCCCGCAACGGATAATGGTTGTCATACACGGCTGTGCAGTTCTTCAACGCCGCCGCATTCCATGTCGTCAGAATGATCTCACGCTCGTCCTCGGATACCTTATGAAAGAAACCTATCCGGCTCTCGGTCAATCCCACCGCCTTGTCCAATACATAATCATACAGCTCCTTGTCCGTCATCCCCCCCTCCTGCTGGTGCAACTCCAGCAGAAGCTCCTTCAGTAAAGTGTCACGCCTCGCCCTGCTCAATGCCCGCTGACGCCCCGTAATATCCTCAATCGTCGCCATCATCCGATACGGGTTGCCGGCACCATCCCGAATAAGAGTCGCGTTTACGTTCACCCATACCTCCCCACCACCCTTCCTCAAATAACGCTTCTCCGCCTGATACTCCCCGCGAATACCCTCAAGCAGCTTCCGGACATGAACCGCGTCCCGTTCCCGGTCATCCGGATGCGTCAACTCCTCAATCGTCATCCCCAGAAGCTCATTCTCGCGGTAGCCCGTAATAACGCACATCCTCGCGTTGACCCTCGTAAACCGCCTGCTACCAGGATCAGCCTGCGCCATGCCCACAGAAGCCATCATAAACAACGACCTGAACTCCTGTTCGCTCCGACGCAGCGCCTCCTCCGCCCGGCGCTGCGCTGTTACATCCGCATACGTCACCACCTTCCCCAAACCAGGCAGACCCACCGGCGCCGCAGTCACACTCATCCACCCCACGGTATCATCAGGACGCACCACCCCAATCTCCGCATGCTGCACCCGCTTCCCCTCCCTTAATCCAATCGCATCCGCAAACTCCTCCGCGCTCATCGGGTTGCCGTCCCGCTTCACCATCGGCCACCCACCCCACCCCCCCCCGTTCGCCCCACCCTCCCGCGATAACCCCAAATACTCCTCCGCTACCGAGTTGGTCTCCACAACCCCCCCCTCACCGTCCATGACCGTGATCCCCATCGGAAACGCCTCAAACAGGGCCTTATACTTGCCCACGGCAGTGCGCAATGCCTCCTCTGCCCGTGATCGCTCCTGCAAAAGCTGCCAGGACTTCAAAGTCCGCTCCAGCACCCGGGGAATCATCGCAAACACCTCAGGCGACTTCACAATGTAGTCCATCGCCCCACGCTTGATCGCGTCCACAGCCGTCGCCTCATCCCCATAACTCGTCATGAGAATAATCGGCGCAACCCCCTGCTCCGGAGGAGAAACCAGCACGGTCTCCGCACGACCATCCGGCAATACCATATCCATCACCACCAACTGCGGACTCCATTCCGTCGCCACCCGCCGGAAATCCGCCAACGACCTCCCGTCACGAACTTCATACAGCCCGTCACCCCACTCCTCCAACGCTCGGCAAATCGCCTCCAAATGGGCAGGCTCATCGTCAACCACTAGAACACGTATCGATTCGCTGTTCATCTCTGATCCCAGATTCGCTCACGCTTCCTTCAGCCAAGGGTCGCCACCGAACTCATCCACACCCATCGCCCTGATTTAAATGCCAGGCACCATCCAATTAAAGCCCGTAATCCCTTCATCCTGAGCTTTCTTCCCTGTCAGCAGCCCGAATCCCGGGAAGCTCAACAAAAAACGAGCAACCCTTCCCCACCCCCGCCGACTCCACCCAAACCCGGCCGCCATGTGTATCCACAATCCGCTTCACCACCGCCAACCCCAGCCCGCTACCGCTACCCCCCGACTGCAACCGCTCAAAAACCTCAAAAACCCTCAAATGATCCCTTGGATCAATCCCCACCCCATTGTCCCGCACCACAACTCTCCCCACCCCATCCCCCAGCTCAACCCCAATCTCAACAACCGGTTCCACCTGCCCCCCCTTATACTTGACGGCATTGTCCAATAAGTTCTGAAAAAGTTGAACCAGCCGACGCCGCTCGCCCCGAATAACAAAACCGGTGGCGGGTAAACGTACGTCCACTCCCCCACCCCGAACCTGCCCCGCCACCATTTCAAGCGCCTCCCGAAGTACCACCCCCAAATCCATGTCCACCACATCCACCACCGCCCGCCCGGCCCTCGATAAAACCAACAACTCCTCCAGCATCTGCTCCATTTTCACCGCCGCCGCCCTAATGTGCCCCAAATCCGCCTCCACCCGCGCCCCGTCCCCCTTCTCCAAGTCCCGCCCCAAGTAGGCCAGAAAGGTCTGTATCGTCACCAAAGGACTCCGCAGGTCGTGCGAAACCGCCCGGGTAAAACGAATCAACTCCTCATTCTGCAACCGCAAAACCGCCTGTTCATCCCGCAGGTCAGCGACCGCACCCCCACCCCCACTACGACCAGCAACAGCATCCGGCTCGCCCGCGTCCTGCCTCGATTCATCCGACCGTTCCCTCCGCCCCCCATGACGCCAAGCCCCGACACTCAGCCCAGTCAAAAGCAGCACCGCCCCCCCCGCCGTCCATCGGCACACCCCGTCCAACTCCTGCCACTCCACCAGCAGCTCCCGCAACTCCTCCGCACCCGAAGCATCCCCCCGAACCTCAACCACCTCCCGGCACAGTTCCTCCACCCGGACCACCACCCGACTCCGCAGTGTATGCTGCCAGATCGCTACCACGCAGTAGCCCAAAGCAACGACAACCGTCCAAAGAACCCAAACCGTTGGAGCCGTTCCCTTCATTAATCTAACTCGGTTCAATTCGGGACCCCATACGCTTCGCCTCAACCAGCACAACCCCGTGTTAACAATGAACACAAGTGACCTGAGCCCCCCTGAGCAAAACTACACGCCTAGTCCCGGCAAGTGCGCTGATAACGACTCATCGGAACAATCCCACCGAACCTTGAGCCGGATTCGAAACCAAAACCCAAGCAAACCGCAACTACCCTAACCCTGTTCTTCCTTCATACCCACCGACACCTCCCCTAAAGCCGCCCGCCAGGCAACCCATGCCGCCGCATGCCTCGTCTCCACACCCAGTTTGGGGAAAATGTTCTGCAAATGCGTCCGGACCGTCGCCGGACTCAGTCCCAGAATAATCGCGATCTCAGGGTTCGTCTTCCCCTGCATAACCCATAACAGCACCTGCACCTCGCGCTGCGTTAAACCCAGAGACTGCAACTGCGCAGGTGAAGGCGGCGTCGCCATCGCATGACGAGGAGCCTGACGCGTCGATGACGCCAACGCCTGCCGCTCCAACCTCGCCGAAATAGCCTTCAGGATCTGCTCATGGTCCGACTTCTTCGAAACATAGTCGTCCGCCCCCAATCCCATCCCCATCCTCACATCCCCCACCGCATCGCGACCCGTCAGAAAAATAAAGATAACGTTAGCGGTCTCCGGAGTAGATCGCATGGCCGCCAAAACCGCAAAACCATCCATCCCCGGCATGCTCACATCGCAAATCACCACGTTCGGCTGCATCGAAACCGCCAAATCCATGACAGCAGACGGATCACTGCAGCCACCAGCCTCATATCCCCGGCTCTGCAGCAACAGCACTATCGCCTCTACATAATCACGATCATCGTCGATCACCAGGACTCTTACGGGTTCCATTGCACGGCACTATAAGAGGCTTCATCTGATTCCGCTACTGTAAAGAGTCCATCTAAACCAGCCCTGAAAAGGGGATCCCCGACCAACCTCACAGCACATGAAACCCTCAAATCAATCAGCAAGCCTAGGACACATGTCGTATTGGCGTGCCAAATACGAAGAACATACTAATTTGATTATATTATTTTCGACGGTTAAATAGGAAAGCGGTCCATCCGATAGTCCATTGATGATTCGCTCCCCAGATAGACACGTTGAACGAAACTATTAATCGAACACCACAGGCCTCAACCTCAAGCCCCTCCCAATGACCCATATTCTCATCATCGAAGATGACCCGAACCTGGCCACAACCATGGCTTCCCGATTGGAATTGGAAGGCTTCAACGTCCGCGTCGAACCCAACGGAAAAGCCGGGTTGAAAGCCGCCACTGAATCCCGACCCGACCTGATCCTCTGCGATATCGCCATGCCCGAAATGGACGGATACGAGGTTCTGGCATCCATCCGCGAACAGGAATCCACCTCCGAAGTGCCCTTCGTCTTCCTCACCGCCAGAGTCGAACGCAATGACGTCCGTAAAGGCATGCACCAAGGCGCCGATGATTACCTCTGCAAACCCGTCACCCGTGAAGACCTCATGGCCACCATCCGCACCTGCCTGAACCGCCGCCAGCGCCAGCAACGCGGAATGCAACAGACCAAAAAGGACATCACCTCCCTCCTCATGGGATTCGCCCACGATATCCGCACCCCCCTCCAAGTCCTCAGTATTCACGCCGATATCCTCAACCCAGGCTCGGAAGAAATTAAGTCCGGCGAAAACCGACGCCTCGCCGCCGTCTCCGGCATCCAGCGCGTCTCACGCCGCCTAAGCCGTATGGCCGAAGAAATCCTCACCTTCAGCCAGCACCAACTCGACCAGGTCGTCACCCAAACCAAACAAATCCTCGCCCAACAACTCCTCCAGGACTGCAAGGACGAATCACAACAGCCTGAAAGAATCCTCCTCGACCTGGCCAAGGAACCCCTGCGCATCAACATTGATGAACGCCTCCTCCGCCAAACCCTCGACAACCTCATCTCCAACGCCATCAAATACAGCCCCGGAAACCAGCCCGTCACCCTCAGCTGCCAACAAAAGGACCACTGGATAGAACTCTCCGTCGCTGACCACGGAATCGGGATCCCAGCCGATGACCTGCCCCACATCTTCGAAGCTTTCCGCCGCGCAAGTAACGTCGGCCGGGCACCCGGCACAGGTATCGGACTCGCCCTCGCCAAACGAAACGTCGATGCACACGGCGGCCGACTCGAAGTCACGAGCACCGAGAATGAAGGCTCGCGCTTCTCCATCCTGCTCCCCATTCCCCAAGGCAAGCCCGGTTCAACCATCCCCGCTAAACCGCCCAGCCCCGAGCACGCCCAGTAGCCCAATGAGCCCGACATACGCTCCGCCAACCAGCTCGGTTCAACCCCGTTCGGACACCCCCGAATCGGCGCTGGACGAGGCAAAAGCGTATGCCCCGCAACCCGAGCAATACTGGCAGCACGTAGTCGACGCCCTCATCCTGATGGACGGTATCGACAGCGCCTCGGCATTCCTGCCCGACAACCGGAACCGCCCATCTCCCAAGGCTGTCGCCTGCGCCACCAGCGCAGCAAACCCCACCACCGCCCAGGCAGCACTGGAACCCCTCAACGACCCCGGCCGCTTCCACACTCTGCTGCCAACCTACCTCACTTCAGAAGAACTCCAGCAGCGCCCGGACACAGCCACCCTCCAAGGTGCCGGGTTCAAGTGCCTCGCCATCATCCCTCTCAACCTCAACAGCCAACCCCTCGCCTGGCTCCAGCTCGCCTCCCAATCCATCCGCCAATTCAACCTCTCCCTCCAGCTCCAGCTCCAATCCCTCCTCCCCCTCATCCTCCAGCCTCTCAACCCATCCCCCGCCGGCTCCCACCCCGCCGACCCCGGCGAAACCCATAGCCCCGACCGCATGAAAAAGGTCTTCGAGGGCACCGGCGACGGCTTCTGGGACTGGAACCTCCTCACGAACGATGTCGTTTATAGCCAGCGCTGGGCCTCCATGCTCGGCTACAACCAAAATGAGATAACCCCCTCCCTCCAAACCTGGGAACAACTCGTCCACCCCGACGACTACCCCAAGGTCGTCTCAGCCCTCCAATCCCACCTGGAAGGCCAAACCCCCAGCTACTCCAGCGAACACCGCCTGCGCTGCAAATCCGGCGATTGGAAATGGATCCTGGACCGCGGCCGCATCGTGGAACGCAACTCCCAAGGCCAACCCACCCGCGCCTGCGGAACCCACACCGATATCACCCACCTCAAACTAACCGAACTCGAACTGCACCGGCAGGACCGCCTGCTCCAGGCCCTCAGCCAAACCCTCAATCTGCTGCTGGAAGAAAAGGAACCCTACAAATTCGTCGAAACAGCCTTCGGTTACCTCGGCCGGGCCACCGAAGTAGACCGGGTCTACCTCTTCCAAAATGAACCACCCCAAGACCAAAACGGATCAGTCCGCCTGTCCCAACGCTTCGAGTGGAACTCCGGCACATCCGAACCCCAAACCAATAACCCGGAACTCCAACACATCCCCTACGATCCCGCCTACACACGCTGGTTCAAACTCCTAAGCTCCGGAAACGCCGTCAGCGGCTTCGTCGAAGACTTCCCCGAAAGCGAACAAGAGCTCCTCCAAGCCCAGGACATCCTCTCCATCCTCGCCGTCCCAGTCTTCATCCATGGCGAATTCTGGGGCTTCATCGGCTTCGATGACTGCCACCTAGGCCGCACCTGGTCCCGCACCGAACAGGAAATCCTCCGCGTAGCAGCCTCAGGAATCGGCACCGCCTTCGTTCGCCACCAAATCGAAGAATCCCTCCAGGTCTTCTCCCTCGCCGTCGCACAAAGCCCCGTCTCCATCCTGATAACCGACTCCACAGGCCGCGTGCAGTTCGCAAATAAGAAATTCCTCGAAGTCACAGGCATCAACGAAGCCCAAGCCCTCGGCCAAATCCCCCCCCAGTTCAAATCAGACCTCACCCCCCCGGATGTCATTCACTCCCTCTGGCATGCCATCCAGCAAGGCCAGGCCTGGCAGGGCCAAATACGCTCAAGACGTGGAAACAACGACGTCTTCTGGGCGCAACTCTCCATCTCCCCCATCAGCGATAGCCAAGGCGTGGCCACCCGCTTCGTCGCCCTCATGGAGGACATCACCCACCGTAGACAAATCGAGGAGCGCATGCTCGAAAGCCTCCGCGAACACCAAAGCATCAACCGACTCAAATCCGACTTCGTCACCCTCGTGTCCCACGAGTTCCGCACCCCCCTCGCCGCAATCCTTAATGCCACGGAACTCCTCGAAGACTCCTACGACCTCCTCTCCGATGCCAAACGCCAGGAGTTCTTCCACATGATCAAAACCGAGGTCCACCGCCTCGCCGCCATGCTCCAGGAAATTCTGGCACTGGGAAAACTCGACGCAGGCCAGATGCAGTGCCGCTTGCAACCCGTCGAACTCCTGCAACTCAGCCAGCGCGTCGCCCAGGAAGCCCACCTCGCCTACCAACACCACCCCCCCATCGAAATTCAATCCACACCCGACAACCCCACGATCCACAGCGATCCGCAACTCCTCTACCTCATCCTCCTGAACCTCCTCAGCAACGCACTCAAATACTCCCAGCCAAATACCCCCGCCACCCTCAAGATCACCACCACCAGCACAATAATACGTCTGGAAATCATCGACCGCGGCATCGGTATCCCCGCAACCGCACAAACCCGCCTCTTCGAAGCTTTCTACCGCGCACCCAACGTCGGCCAGATCAAGGGCACCGGCGTCGGCCTCTATGTCACCCACCGCTGCGTCGAACTGCTCCACGGCACCATCCAGGTCATCAGCTCCCCCGGCGAAGGCAGCCGGTTTATCGTCGAATTACCCCAACAACCAGCATCACCCCCCACTCCAAATGACTAAACTCCTGCTCATCGAGGATGAGGATAATCTGCGAATTTCCCTCAAACAACGTCTCGAACTCGAAGGCTACAACGTCATCGACGCACCAGACGGACAAAGCGGAATCAAAATGGCAGCAGAAAACCTCCCCGACCTCGTCCTCTGCGATATCATGCTGCCCGATATCGACGGCTACTCGGTCCTGGAAACCCTCCGTGCCCGCGAGGAAACCTCCGAGATCCCATTCATCTTCATGTCCGCCCGCACTGAATCCACCGATGTGCGCAAAGGCATGAACCTCGGCGCAGATGACTACCTCTGTAAACCCGTCGCCAAAGTAGAACTGCTCGAAGCCATCCGCTCGCGACTCGAAAAAAGAGCCAAACAAGTGGCAGCCGAGAACACCCGCGTACAGTCCACCCACCAACGCCTGGCCAGAACCCTCCCCCATGAGCTGCTCACTCCCCTCACCGGAATTCTCGGCCCTGCCCAATGCCTCGAATCCGAAATCGAGGAATCCTCAAAAACGGAAATCCGCCAGCTCGGCAAATGGATCCGCCTCAGCGCAGAACGCCTCCACGCCACAGTCCGACGCGTGCTCCTCTATGCTGATCTCCTCCAAACTGTCGCCGCACCCCAAAAGGAATCCATCTCACCCACCCCCCTCTGGGATGCCAGCAAGACGATCGCTGACGCCGCCAACCGTGTCGCTGAACATTGGAAACGCGCATCCGACCTAAACCTCCATATCGATCACTTCCCCACTAACGCTCCGGAAGACGCCATCATTGCCCTCACCGATGAGCTCGCAGACAACGCGTTCAAGTTCTCCCCCGCAGGAACCCCCGTCACCATCGCCTCCCAAACCTCCGAAACAATCAGCAAACTCTCGGTAGCCGATCAGGGACGCGGCCTCAGCCCCGAAAACATCAAGGCCATCCGGGCCTTCCTCCAGTTCCACCGCGAAAAATATGAACAACAGGGCCTCGGCCTGGGCCTCGCCATCGTCCAGCTTCAATGCCAGCTGCTGGGCGGAAAATTCGACTTCGAACGGAACGCCGATAGCGGAACCACCACCTCAATCTCCCTCCCCGCAGTCACGGTCATCACCAAACCCGAGCTGGACTAACAACGGGCTGCCTTAGCGGCCGCAACGACCTCAAAAATCTTTAAACCCCGCCCCAATACCCGCGCCCTCCATCACCCCGACACCCGCTCGTGACAGGCCGCCTTTCATAGTCCCAGCCCCTCCACGTCGCTTCTCCCGTGCCCCGTCATCAACAGAAGCTGCCCCGCCGGTATCACCCCCAAGATCCCCCTCACCCCCACTCGCCCCATCCACCAACCCCCGCAGCCGGCCTACGGCCTGCCGCAGCGAACCCGACTGCGCATTCAGTTCCTCCGCTGCC
>JBJOII010000077.1:0-21589 GCA_046047235.1 Verrucomicrobiota bacterium
AACCGCGCCAAATCCCGGAACACCCACCCCCGTAACCTCTCCGCCTCCGGCCATGCATAGAGCCCCGCCAACTCAGAACTCAGTGCCGCACAAACCACCGAGCGGTCCGCCGACGCCAACGCCACAGCCACCGCCCCCACCACCTCCTCACCATGCTCTTCCACAAAACCCTCATCCCCCAGCATCGCCGCAACCGCCCGCACCCGCGCCTCGCTCACCGGCAGGTCAAATACGTTCGATAATTCCTTCCGCATCGCCACCGGAAAATCCCCCTCATCCCCCACACCCAGAAGCCGCCCCGCCCCATAACGGCCCAACGCACCAAAGGCCGCCATCCGGATGTCCAAACTCGGATGACCCATATACGCCGGGAATACACGCTCCAACCCCCTCGCCAGATCCGCACCCCCTCCCTCCGGAGCCAATAACGCCAAATCAACCGCCGCCAGCACCCCATACTCAGGCGCTTGTTCCTCTACCACCCGCTCCAATACTTCCACCAATAACCGCCCGGGAGGTATCCTCGGCGCTTCCCCCAACACCAACTCCATCCGCCGCAATACCACCCCCAACTCCTCCCCCCTCGCATTCACTACCCCCCTCGCTAGTGCCGACTCCGCCTCCACGACTCCCCCACCATCCCTGGCACTCTGGGCAATTGCCCACAACGCCAACCCGGCATCCAACCCCCACCCCGTATCCTCCCCCCCCAGCCTCTGAAGCAACCGCCCCCTCACCGCCTCCCCCGCCTCATAACCCCCATCCCGTAATAAATCCAACAGCACTTGCAAAGCGCCCAACCTGACCGACGCCCGAGGATCATCGACCAAGTCCAACCAGGCTTCCCCCGCCTCCACATCCCCGCGATCCCGTATCAACAACAACCGCACCGACTCAGTCCGTAAACCCATGTCCCGCTTCCTCACCCCTCCCCGTAACACCACCCCCAACACCTCCCCCGCCCACTCAGGCAAATCCCTCCTAACCACCAATCCCTCCAATGCCCGACGCGCAACACCAAAGGACTCACGATCGCGATCCTCCAACAATCTCACCAACCCTCGTACGCTGTCCGAAAACGACTCCCTCTCCAACGCCTCCCCCGCCACAACCGCCAGATCCAAAACCCCCAACCTCACCTCATCTCCATCCCCCCGACGCACAGTCCTCATGGCCGCCTTAACCTCGCCAGCCAAATGCCGCACCGATGCCTCCCCACCCTCAAGTTCCACCAACAAACCCGCCAAAACACAGGCCACCCACCCCCACCACAACCACCCGCACCCCCCATGTTTCCTTAGCTCGATGCCTTGCATGCTATCCACCCTAACACCAAACTCCTGAACCGCGACCAGGATCTGCCCCCCACCCCCATGAATGTCCACATCCTCCAACACGCCCCTTTCGAAGGCCCCGCCCACATCAACTCCTGGCTCACCCGAAACTCGATCAACACTTCCACCACCCACCTCTACAGTTCACCACAACTCCCCGACCCAACCCGCATCCACGGCCTCATCATACTGGGCGGACCTAT
Source organism: Verrucomicrobiota bacterium (assembly GCA_046047235.1). Classification (GTDB taxonomy): domain Bacteria; phylum Verrucomicrobiota; class Verrucomicrobiia; order Limisphaerales; family JAHDYP01; genus JBMTVN01. The sequence goes on from JBJOII010000077.1 coordinate 1,538, forward strand.
GAGCGTCCATGATACCCAAACCCACCCCTGGCTCACCCCGGAAAAAGTCTTCATCCTTGCCGCCATCCAATCCCGCATACCCACACTCGGCCTATGCCTCGGCGCACAACTCATCGCCGAAGTCCTCGGCGCACAAATTACCCCAAGCCAGTCCAAAGAAATCGGCTGGTTCCCCGTCCAGGGAATACCCTCCCAACACACGCACACCCTCGCTAACCTGCTGCCAAACCACTTCACCCCCTTCCATTGGCACGGCGAAACCTTCTCCCTCCCACCCAACACCCTCCAACTCGCCACCAGCCCCGCCTGCCCCCACCAGGCCTTCTCCTACCAACACCACGTCCTCGGCCTCCAGTTCCACCTCGAAACCACACCCGACTCAGCCCAACAGCTCATCCGGAACTGCCCCAACGACCTCGCCCCAGGCCCCTATACCCAGTCCGCCAACCAAATCCTCAACAACCATCACCGCTTCCTACAGGCAAATACTCTCATGGACCATATCCTCACCACCCTCTTGAAGCCCCCCACCCCGTAGATCCCCACTACACCCCCTCCCCCATAAATCACCCCCCAGTTCAAATCCCACAACAACCATAAGCACATAGCATCTAAGATTGCAGAACAGCCCGAAACCGCTCATCATCCCCCCCCCACACCAGATGAACGATCGAACGCTCGCCTTCGTATACTCTCCCCAGATCGAACAGCTCTCCTACCCAGCAGCCTGCCCCTTCAAAACCTCCCGCTCCACCGATACCAGAAAGCGACTCCTCAACTTCGGCCTCCTCGGCTCCAGCCGCCAAATGGAAGCCCCCTGCCAACCCGCCACATCCACCGAACTCCTCCAATTCCATCACCCGGACTACCTCGATACGCTCCAGGCCGCCACCCGCGGAGACCTCAATGTCCAAGCCCTCCAAATGGGCCTCGGAACTCCCGATACCCCCGTGTTCAAAGACCTCTACAACTACGGCACCTGGGCCTGCGGCGCCTCCCTCGAAGCCGCCCGACTCCTCCTCCAACAAAAAGCCGATATCACCTTCGCCCTCCTCGGCGGCTTCCATCATGCCATGGCCCAAAAAGCCGCCGGCTTCTGCTACCTCAACGACATCGTCCTCGCCTGCAACCTCCTCGCCCAACACAATCAACGTGTCCTCTGCCTCGATATCGATGCCCACCACGGCGACGGCACACAAGCAGCCTTCTACAACCGTAGTGACGTCCTCACCGTCTCCTTCCACGAAAGCGGAGAAACTCTCTTCCCCTGGGGCGGGTTCGAAACCGAAACCGGCACAGGACCCGGCCTCGGCTACAACGTCAATGTCCCACTCCCCGCCGGAACCTACGATGAAGCCTTCCTCCACGCCTTCGACCAAGTCGTCCCCCCCCTCATCCAACGCTTCAAACCCGACATCATCGTCGTCGAAATGGGCATGGATACGCTCGCAGGTGATCCCCTCACCCACCTCCAGCTCACCAATAACGCCCACGTGGAAATCGCCGGCCGACTCCTCCAGTTCAACTCCCCCCTCCTCATCACCGGTGGCGGCGGTTACCACCCCGAAAATACCGTCCGCGGCTGGACCCTCGCCTGGCAGGCCTTCTCCGGCGAAATCGACCAGGACTACGCCCTCGGCATGGGCGGCGTGATGCTAGAAAACACCGACTGGACCGGTGGCCTGCGCGACCGCAACCTCCCCGTCTCCCCGGAACAACGCGCCAAAGTCGAACCCGCCATCCAAAAGACCATCCAGCGCCTCAAGGAACTCGTCCTCCAATAACTCGCCCCCATACCACAACCGCCCGCCACCCCAACCTCAACCCCTTCGCTTCCGGGCCGCCATAAACTGCTCCACATACTTGCCCAACAAATCCGCCTCCAAATTCACCGCATCCCCCACCTTCCGCTCCCTCAATACCGTCACCTCAAAGGTGTGCGGAATAATCCAGATCCGGAAACCCTTCCGCGTCACTCCCGCAACGGTCAGGCTAATCCCGTCCACAGCCACCGAACCCTTGAACACCACGTAACGCCGCACTTCAGGCGGCGCCTCTATGTCCAATACATGATCCTTGCCCTGCCGCTCCCACTTCACAATCCGCCCCACCCCATCAATGTGCCCGGTAACAAAATGCCCCCCCAACCGGTCGCTCACCTGCAAAGACCGCTCCAAATTCACCAAAGAACCCTTCTGCAAATACTGCAGATTCGTCCGCTCCCAGGTCTCCCGTAATAGGTCAAACTCCGCACAAAAACCCTTCGCACGCCGCGCCTTCTTCACCAGCGTCAAACAACACCCGTTGACAGCCAAGCTGTCCCCCAGCTTTAAATCCTTGCCGCATGTCCGCGTTATAACTTTCAACCGGATGGACCGCTCCGTCGAAAGCACCGCATCCACCACACCCGCCTCTTCCACAATGCCACTAAACATGGAGCGAATCGTGCTCCCGATATACCCCCAACGCAATCCCTGAACCCTCAACCCGCACGCACCAAATCACCCCCATCCCAACACCAAAAACCAAAAACACCGCCATGGAAAAACGCAGAAACCCCAACCCCGCCGACCCCGAACTCAGCCGCCGTATCCATGAACTCATCCATACCCACCGCGGTGGCCATAACCCCGACCTCGTCGCCGATATCATCGAAAATGCACTAAAACTCCTCTCCGACGTCGAACACCGCGGCGATGTCCGCGTCATCCAAACCGCCGTGCGCGAACTCCGCTACGCCTTCCGCCTCTTCGCCCCCTATGACCACCGACGCAAAGTCACCATCTTCGGCTCCGCCCGCACCCAACCCGATAAACCCGAATACCACCAGGCACAGGAATTCGGCCGCCTCGCCGCCGATGCCGGCTTCATGGTCATCACCGGCGCCGGCCCCGGAATCATGCAGGCAGGCCACGAAGGCGCCGGCCCCGAAAATAGCTTCGGCGCCAATATCCGCCTGCCCTGGGAACAATCCGCCAACCCCGTCATCCTCAAGGACAAAAAACTCGTCACCTTCAAATACTTCTTCACCCGAAAACTCACCTTCATCCGACACTCCGACGCCATCGCCCTCTTCCCCGGCGGATTCGGCACCATGGACGAGGCCTACGAAGCCCTCACGCTCATGCAAACCGGCAAAAGCCAGCTCATGCCCCTCATCCTCATCGACCGCCCCGGTGGCACCTACTGGAAAACCTGGGACCGACACGTGCGTGAACACCTCCTCCGCACCGCCCTGATCTCCGAAGACGACCTCAACCTCTACCAAATCACCGAGGACCCCGCCGAAGCTGTCCGCTGCATCACCCGCTTCTACCGTAACTTCCACTCCAGCCGCTTCGTCCATGACCTCCTCGTCATCCGACTCCAACGCCCTCCCACCCCCGCAATCCTCGACGCCTTGAATGATGACTTCCGTGACATCATCCCCGGTTCCCCCATGCAGTCCATCGAGCCCACACCCGAAGAAGTCGAAGACAATGACGAACTGGATAAACCCCGTGTCGCCTTCGGATTTAACCGGCACGACTACGGCCGGCTCAGGCAACTCCTCGACGCCCTGAACGCCTTCTAAAGCAGTCGAAGGAATAGTGTGACCCGGGCGCATAGCCCATGGGCCTGACGCCAGCCAGGCTCCGTGCAGTAAAGCAAACCGCCACAGAAATCCCTAACCCGCTCCAACTAAACCACCCCCGTCACCCTCTCCCCGTGGCCGAAGCGCCGCCGCATACAGCTGCCTGAAATCAGCCGCAACCACCGCCCGCGGATTAAACTGCGCCGTCCACTGCCCCGCAGCCTCCTCACTCAGCACCTCCAAACCATCCTCCCGCACACCCCGCTCAGCCAAAGACCGCGGTAAACCCGCACAGTTGAGCAAATACTCCACCCTCCCCACCAAAGCCTCCACCGCCCGATCCAACCCCTCACTCACACAAGCAATCTCAGGCGCAGACGCCAGCTCCGCATACGCCAGCTTCGCCCCCGGATCCTCCGCATTAAAGCGTATCACCGCCGGTAACATCATGCCCACCGCCTCCCCATGCGGCAAACCATGGCGCGCCGTCAATGGATTGGCCGCCGAGTGCGCCGCCCCCAACATGCTGCTCTCAATCGCCAACCCCGACATCGCAGCCCCAAGCAACATCTGCCCCCGCGCCTCCAAATCCGACGGATCCGCCATCACCCGGGGAAACCCGGGAACCAAAAGCTGAAACGCCCGATGCGCATACATCAACGACATCGCATTCCGCTTGGAAGTCACCCCCGTCTCCAACGCATGCGCAATCGCATCAATCCCCGTCTGCGCCGTCACTCTCGCCGGCTGAGATAAGGTCAACTCCGGATCCAATATCGCCACCCGCGCAGCCACCTTCGGATCCAAACACGCCATCTTCTGATGCGTCACCTCGTCAGCAATCAACGCCGCACATTGACACTCACTCCCCGTACCCGCAGTCGTCGGAATCGCCACAAAGGGCAACATCGGCCTACTAGCCTTCCCCACCCCCCAGTAATCCCTCATCTGCCCACCATTGCTGAACAGAAAATTGCAGCCCTTGGCCGTGTCCATCGCACTCCCACCCCCCAACCCCACAATCACCTCCGCACCAAATTCCCGCGCCACCTCCAAACACGCATCCACACATACCGTAGTCGGATTCTCCTGCGCCCCATCAAAACACCCCACAACAAGCCCAGCCCCCTCCAGATACCGCGCCACCCGCTCAGCATGCCCCGCCGCCACCAAACCCTTGTCCGTCACCAGTAACACCCTCCGAAACCCCAGCTCAGCCACCAATTCCCCCGCCCTGGCAATTACCCCGGGCCCGTAAACAATCCGCGTCCGCGGCACACTGTCAAAGCCTCTTAACATGCAGTCCCTGAAACTAACGCGGAGCGCATGCGTGTCAACCCATACCCCCCGAGGAATGCCTCACATCCGCCATAGCCTTGGCGAAGGCGGAAAGCCCATAGCCAAAGGTCCTTTTTGATTGCCCGCTGCTCCAGCCAAACAGATCATCCCACCCATGCCCCAACCACAGGATTCCAAAGCATCCGGACTGCCCATGACCCAAAAATGGGATCCGGAAAAGATCCAACGGGAGGAACAAAGGCTTCAGGAACTCGACCACACTCCCTGGCCTCGACGAATCCGCGGCTATTTCAAACTCACCGGACCCGCCTGGATGCAAAGCGCCATGACCCTCGGAGCCGGCAGCGCCGCAGCCTCCGTCGTCGCCGGCGCCTTCTACGGCTATCAACTCCTCTGGGTCCAGCCCATCGCCATGCTCCTCGGCGTCTTCATGATGTCCGCCCTCGCCAATATCACCCTCACCCGTGGCGAACGCGCCTACCTCGTCGTCCAACGGGAACTCCATCCCTCAGTAGCCTTCCTCTGGGCGCTCGCCACCGTAGTCTCCACCGTCATCTGGCACTTCGGCCAATACGCCCTGCTCGGCGGCGCCGTAAAGGACCTCGCCGATATCGCCGCAGGCATCGACCCCTCCAACCCCCAGGCCGCCCTCAGTAAACCCGTCGAAACCATGGTCCGCTTCGGCGGAGGCTTCCTCATCCTCGGTATCAATATCGCCCTCACCTGGAATTATGGCTCCAAACCCACCGGCATCCGCGTCTACGAAACCTTCCTCCGCTGGACCATCCGCCTCGTCATGCTCGCCTTCCTCATCGTGGTGATCGCCCAACTCTTCCGCTCACAGGTCAGCCTGTCCGGCATCCTCCAAGGCTTCACCCGGTTCGCCGTCCCCCAGAACACCGGATCACTTACCACCATCCTCGGCGCCATCGGCGCCGCCGTAGGCATCAACATGACGTTCCTCTACCCCTACTCCATCCTCGCCAAGGGCTGGGGACCCCACCACAAAGGCCTCGCCCGGTTCGACCTCGTCATGTCCCTCTTCGTCCCCTACGTCATCCTCACCTCGCTCATCATCATCGGCATGGCCAGCACAGTGCATGACTCCGCCGCCGGATTCGGAACCGTCCTCGCAGGAGACCCCTCCCCCAGCACGTTCAAACCCATCCAGGCCGCTCAAGCGCTGAGCGGAGTCCTCGGCAGCTCACTCGGCCGTATCGTCTTCGACCTCGGCTTCGCCGGCATGGCCTGCGGCGCCATCAGTGCCCACATGGTCTGCTGCGGCTTCACCGTCTGCGAAATGTTCGGCCTCGAATATACCCCAAAACGTTACCGCCTGTTCACTCTCGTCCCCGCCATCGGCGTCCTCGGTGTCATGATCAAAAGCCCCATCTGGCTCCCCGTCCTCGCCTCCGCCATCGCCTTCACCATGCTGCCCATCGCCTACGTCGCCTTCTTCATCCTCAATAATAAACGCAGCTACCTCGGCAATGCCGTCGGCAAAGGAAAACGGAGACTCGCCTTCAACGCCGTCCTCCTGCTCGCCGTCCTCATGGCCATCGTCGGCTCAGCCATCAAAATCAAAAGCGGCGTCATCGACCGGCTGTTCCCCTAACCCAACCGCAGCACAACCCGCCGGATCAACCCCCGAAAAACTGACGAAACAACGCCGGACCGTTATCCCAAAATACCAACACCACCCCCACCAGGGAGCCGCCCGCAATCACCCCCGAAGCCACAGGAAAGGTCAGCTCCTCCGCCTTCTCCGGTGAACGTCTCCCGAAATACCACGCAATCACCGCCCCCAGGAAAAACAACAGGCTGTAATACCAGTGAAACGTCCACGACAACCCCACCGCGCCAGCCGAAGGAACCCATCGCTTGTAACGCGGAAACCATACCGGCAATAAAACCAACAGAACCCCCACCACTCCCCCAACCACGATCTCCCATACCTTCAACGCCTCCAACGACCCCACCCCGCCACTCAACGCCTCCGCCACCGCCTTCCAAGTCAGTGCCGCCGGAGCCGGAAACTGGTCCGACCCCAATACACTCGCCGTCGGCACCATCACCCGGAACGCCAGCACAGTCACCAGGGTCCCCGCAAAAATGCCCGCAAACTGCGCCAAAAACTGCTTCTTCGGATTGGCCCCCAGCAAATAACCGCTCTTCAGGTCAGTTAAAAGATCCGCCGCCGACATCGCGGCCCCCGACGTGATGTTCGCACTCATCAGGTTCACGTTCATGTTGCCCGGACTAATCGCACCAAAGGTCAACTGCGTCACCTTGCCCATGGCACCCGTCGGCGTAGTATCCGTCTCCCCCGTCACCCTGCTCGCCACCAGCGCCAAGGCAAAACTCATCAGCACCGCAATCATCGTTTGCCAAAACGGCATCTGAAAAGTCACGTGCCCCAACCAACCCAACCCCAGCAAACCCACAACCTGCCCCGCCAAAAACCACGAACCCGGTGTCTCAATCGCTTCCATCGGATCCTCCTCCGACTTCAACTTCCCCCCCACCCCCAGCATCGAACCCAGCCCGCGAAAGGCACGCACCGCCATCCGCCACTGCAGCGCAAAAGCCGTCAAACCGGATGTCACCATGCACGAAGCCCCAGCCCAAAGTGTCCACGACACAATGTTGCGAAATCCCGTCCCCTCAATAATCCCCTGCGACTGCAACACCGGCACAAATACCGCCCAACATAACGTCCCCCCCACAAACATGCTCGCCCCCACTTTCATCCCCGAAAGCGCACCCGCCGCCAGAAAGATCGGATCCCAATGAAAGAAAACCGTCCGCCCCACCCACTCCTGCCCCAATAACCGCTCATTCACCCAGGCCTCAATAGATCCAATCGAAAACCGCTCCAACCGACCGCTGATCAAGGTCAAACCTTCGGACCAAAAGGTGCTGATTCCTGCCAGCACCCCCGAAATCCCCAACGCCTTCGCCGCTCGCATCCCCTTCCCTCCATGAGAATGCAACGCCTCCAATGTCACAGCTGACGCCGTGCCCGTGGGAAATCGCAACTGCTCCACGTTGATCATCTGCCGCTTCATCGGCACAGCCATGGTCACCCCCAGCAACGCCACAAAAAATACCCACGCCAGCATCAACCCCAAGGGTAACGCCTCCCCATTCAACATCACATACGCCGCAAACGCCGAAACCAGCGTCGACCCTGTCGAATACCCCGCAGAACTCGCCGTGGACTGCATGCAGTTGTTTTCCAAAATCGTCATCGGCGTCCTCGCCACCCCCAATCTCAAAAGCCCCGACCAGACCGCATACGAAAGAATGCACGCCGTAATCGCCACCCCAAACCCCCAACCCGCCTTCAAACCCACATACAAATTGGTCAACGATAATACCCCCCCCAATACCGACCCCATCAGGACCGCACGCCAGGTCAGCTGCGCCATCGAATCCCCCCGACCGCAATACACGGTCTCATACCACTTCCGCTCTATCTCCTCCGGAGTCCCCGTCAACGGCTCAGTTCGAACCCGAAACTCGCGCACTCCTGCGCGCAGGGCTTGTCCTCCATTAATCGACGCTGACTTGGAATCGGTTTGATCAGGGTGCATGGCTACAACGGCGCGCAGCATAGCGGGAAAGCCTCCTCTGCCCAGCCTTGATTCGAATCACGCCCCGCCCATCAGGACTCCGCCAACCCGTGCTCCCGCCACCAACGATCCCCCTCCTCCTGTGACCACCCCCCCGCACTGGCACACCCCGACAACAGCTTCTCCAATTCCCTCGCACTCACCGGCCGCAAACCCGGGTTTTTCTCCAGACACTGCAACATCACCGCCTCCAAGCCCGCGTCAACCGCAGAACCACGACGCTGCGACGGCGAGTCCGGCGTCATGCTTCCATGCCCCGCCAACAACTCCCCCAAATCCTCCGCCGTAAATACCGGCGTCCCCGTCAACAAAAAGAACCCCACCGCACCCAAAGAATACAAATCACTGCGAGCATCCACCTCGTCCGGCTTCAGTATCCCTTCCGGAGACAAGAACTGCGGCGTCCCCACCAAACTCTCACTCACGGTCTGCGTCACCCCGGAATGCGGCCCCACCCCCTTCACCAAACCAAAGTCCAACACCTTCACCACATCCGCCATCCCCCCACGCCGCGTCAGGAACAAGTTCGCCGGCTTGATGTCGCGATGCACCAACCCCCGCTCATGCGCCTCCGCCAACGCCATGCACGCCTGCCTCAATATCCAAATCACCCGCCCCTCGCTCAATGGACCAAATCTCTCCACCAGCCGATCCAGCGACAACCCCTCCAAATACTCCATCGCATAATAAAACAACCCCTCCTCCGTCCGACCATAGTCATACACCACCACGGTGTTCGGATGGGTCAACCGGCTCGTCGCCTGAACCTCCCGCTCAAACCTCGCAATCGACTCCCGATCCTCCTTGCCGTCATCCAGTAACTTCACCGCCACCGGCCGACGCAAATACTTGTGCACCGCCTTGAACACCCGGCCGTTGCTGCCCCGCCCGATCTCCTCCCCCAAGTCATACTGCCCCAACCGCCGACTCTCCCTCGCAAGCCGCAACTGCAAACCCGCAGCCCACCGGCTCAACACCCCCAACCCCACCGCCCCCAACACCAACACGCCATAGGCCGCCCACGTGGCACGACGCAACACCGCATAAGGCTCCTTTAATTCCGCCTGTTCCACCTCAACCGCCACCGCCAACCCATAAGCATCCAGCCACCTCCAGGCACCCACAACCTCCGCCCCCCGGTAATTGCGATAACCCTCCACATCCACCCCGCCGTCACTAGCCTCCTCAAGCTCCCCATCACCCCCCGCCATCGCCCGCCGGGTCGCAGCTTCCGCCAACCGCGTCAAAGACAGACCGCCTCGCGATGGCCTCTTCCCCCCAAGCCGCAAATCCATCCCCGGATCCAATAACTTCAATGAAAGAATACTCGTCGACTGAGGCAGATCAGGAATCAACCCCAACGCCTTGCACTCCCCCTCAAACCGACTGCGCGAAATCATGTAACCATCACGATTCAACGCATATGCCTCCCCGGTATCCCCAAAACGGGAAAGCTCCAAGACCTCCGAAAACTCCCGCGCAGGATCCAACCGGCACGCCAATAACGCCACCACCTCGCCCTGCCGCGACTTCACCGGAGCAACAACATACATCACCGGCATCCCCGCACGAACCACCCCCTCCGAATCAGGCACCAACGCCCGGCTCACGCGAGGCATCGTCACCCTAGCACCAACCCCCGCAATGTCCTCCCCCACACCCCACTCCCCCGGCGTAATCACCAGCCCCAGCTTCTCCTCCACACTGCTCGCAACCACCCTAAACCCCGCATCCAACACCAGAAAATCTTCGTAGCCCAAATACAAATCAAACGACGCAAACGCACCGTTCAAAGCCTTCGCCTCCTCAAGCCGCGCCAGCTCCAGGGGCTTCAACCGCCCCAAATCCGGCCGCACCATCAAACTCTCCACCGCACCCCGAAACTCCGGATCAGCCGCCAATAATCGCAAGTTCGCCTCCTGACCAGACATCCAGTGCAACAGCGACTTGCTCTCGGTATCCAACAGGGTCTGCAAATAAACCTGCCGCAACTCCCTGGCCGAACTCCTCAAGGAACCCTCGAAAAACAGCCCCGTTACCAACACCACCACGCCCGCCACCAATGGCCAAATCCAAAGCCTGCCACGCAACCAATCCAGCCCGACACCCAAACCCTTCGTCCATTTCTTTGTCGTTTGGCGGGTCGAGCGCATGCTCCAATCTTCCAAAGGCCCCACACGGAATGTCAATGGCGGCTTGCCCCCTTCACCCCCAACCCCTAGCTTTCCGCACAACCGTGAATACCCCGCCAAAACAAAAAACCGAGAACAGCTCCCGTTGGCTCCTCCTCCTCGCCGCAGCCGCCATCATCGCCCTCATCACCCTGAACTTCGTCTCTGGATCCAAACCCCAAACCACCCTCCCCGAAACACAAGCCTCAGCCACGGAGTCCACACCCGAAAAGCCACCCGCTGAAAACCCCCTCGACAACCTCAAGGGACGCTGGCTGCGCGCCGATGGCGGCTATATCCTCGAAGTGAAACACACCTCCCCCGATGGTCGCGTCGAAGCCGCCTACTTCAACCCGCGGCCCATCTTCGTCTCGCGCGCCGAAGCCTCAGAAAAAGACTCCGGCATCCAACTACTCGTCGAACTCCAAGACCAGGGCTACCCCGGCTGCGTCTACACCCTCAACTACCAGCCAGACTCAGACTCCCTGATCGGCACTTACTTCCAGGCCGCCCTCAGGGAAAGCTTCGACGTCGTCTTCGAACGCACCCGGTAAAATCCCGGCCAACAAAGCCTCACTTCCCCGCTTTCACATAAGCCTCATACCGCTGCGATACCTTCCCCTCCACCTCGTCCCCGGAGTGAATCACAAAACGATAGCGGAACGTTAACGTGCCGCCAGCCGGCACCTTCATGTCACCCGTCCCCGCAGGCTTGCGCTCAAAGTCATGCACCCCAAACGGGTTCGCCGCAAAAAGGCCGTAGTCCCGCACATGCCACCACGACGGATGACGCGGATTCGCAGGATGATCCATAATCGCCACCCCAACCTCCCGACCATCCACCGGCCCATGATAATCCACCCAGGCAGCCCGCTTGCCCCAAGTCTCACCATCCTTCACGCCCTCGCTGTTTAAAATATGACCTGTCGGCTTCCCCTGATTGTGCTTGTTGGGCTTCAGTCGCATCGACTCCGCTAACCGGATCGCCATCGTCCCCTCCTTCGTATCCCCAAAAACAATCTCACCGTCCGTCGCACGATACACCACATCGTAATCCATCACCCGAACCCCCTCCTCCCGATACACCCGCAGTGTGTGGTCCGCCGTCGCCAAACGCTTCCCCTCCTTCGTCCGTAACTCGTTCCTCGTCGAGATCACCCCAACCTCCCGCCCCGAACTCACCTCCAAAAACTCCACGTGAACAGTCTGCCCCGCATCCTTCGCCTCCGACCAAAAATCCACCCCGTTCACCGACCCATGCGCATGCCAAAGCGACTTGTGATGCGGATGATCATGCTCCTCATCATCGCTGTCCTCCAAAGGCCACCGCCGCGAAACCGGCGTGCCGTCCGCCGCCAGCACCGGATACAAATAAGGCCGCGATGCCCCCGCCGCGTGATACTCCGCAAACAATTGCCCATCCACCTCAATCCGCACCACCCCCGGCCGATCAGCCGATTGCTGCATCATCACCCCCCGTGTCCAATTGTCCGCCGCATACATCGAAACAGCGCTCAACAACGAAACCAGACACACCGGAGCCAAAGGAGAAACCAACGGTTTGTGGAACATGCCCACGACCTTAGAAAGCTCCCCCCGCGCGGTCAAACCCAGATCACCCCTCCATCCATCCCACGCTGCACACTCAAAACCCCACCAGACCACCCGACTAGATCACCTCGCTCCCAACCTCACCCTCCTGCAGCCTCGTCACCAGCCTCATCCCCTTGCGCACCTGCCCGACCCGCCTCACCACCACCCCCGTCCCGGCCTCCAGCGTGATGGAATACCCGCGATCCAGCACGCTCTGCGGCGACAATAACCTCAACCGGCCCTCGCTCAACCTCAGCCCCTCCCGCAACCGCCCCAAAGCCAAACGCATCGCCCCCCGCAACCGTCGGTCCGCCATCACCACCCGCTCCCGCTCCCGCCCAACCCGCGCCGTGTTCAGGAAAGCCCGCCACCGTCCCCTGAATGAATGCCAGACCGCCACCCGCTCCCTAATCCCACCACGCATCACCCGAACCAACGCATCCGTCACATCATCCAACCGCTGTCCCAACTGCTCCAGCCGACGCCTCGGATGCGCCCGACCCATCCGCCCCAGCAAACCCGCCAACTCCTCCCCCTCCGACTCCACACGATCCCTCAATACGTCCAACATCCGCCCAGGCACCTCCCCCAACCATCGCCGGCTCGCATACACCCCCTCGGTCACTAATTCCGCCGCCGCACTCGGTGTCGCCGCCCGTAAATCCGCCACAAAATCACTGATGGTAAAATCAATCTCATGCCCCACCGCCGATACCACCGGTAATGCCGAAGCCCCAATCGCCCGCGCCACCACCTCCGCCGCCGCCCCATCACCCTGAACCCGACTGGGCGCCAAAACCACCCGCAACCCGGGATGCCGACGCGATACCACATGCAACACATCCCGCAGCGCAGCCCCCGTCGGGGACGTCACCACCCCCAATCGCTCAATCATCGCGGGCAAACGCCGCTTCCGCGCCGGATCGAACAGCCCCTCACCATCCAGCTTGCGCTTCAGCTTCTCAAACGCCACCTGCAACGCACCCACCCCCTGCATCTCCACCTGCCGCACCACCATCTGATACTGCCCCCGCGGCTCATACACCGTCACCTCACCCTGCAACACCACATGACACCCGTCCTCCAGCAAACCCCGCACCGGCGTCGAGACCCCACGGAACAACACACAGCCCAACTGCGACTGCGAATCCTTCAACGTGAAATACGCATGACCCGATGCCTGCATGCGGTAGTTGCTGATCTCCCCGCTCACCCACACCGCCCTCAACTCCCGCTCCAACAACCGCTTCACCGTCCCCGTCAACTCCCCCACGGTAAATACCTTCCGCTCCGGTGCCCGCTCGGGCGCCCGCTCCGGCTCCTCCGAAAACAACTCGCCGAAATTCCACTGCGACGTTCGCTTGCGCACCATCACCTCCTCCGTTCCTCAACCCGCATCCTGCAACCGCTCCGAAATCCTCCGGATCGAATACGCCTTCCCCGTCGCCTCATCAATCTCCACCAGCGCTCCCTGTAACAGGATCCGCTCCGCCGCTACTGTGAACCGCTGCGGCATCCCCGTTAAAAAACGCTTCAAGACCGGCTCAATGTCCCGCCCCAATACGCTGTCGTGCGGCCCCGTAAAACCCGCGTCACACATCATCGCCGTCCCGCCAGGCAACACCCGCTCGTCCGCCGTCTGCACATGGGTGTGCGTACCCACCACCGCCGATACCAACCCCTCAAGTAACCGCGCCATAGCGATCTTCTCCGACGTCGCCTCGGCATGCATGTCCACAAAAATCACCGGCGTCACCTCCCTCAACCGCTCCACCGCCTCCCGCGCCGCTAGAAATGGATTCTCCATCGGCGCCATAAAGGACCGCCCCTGCACATTCATCACCCCCACCTTCACCCCCGCAGCCGTCTCCACCACGGTGTATCCCCGCCCCGGCGTCCCCGCCACATGGTTCACCGGACGCACAAAACGTGGCTCCAACTCCAGCAACTGTATCACCTCACGCTGGTCCCATAAGTGGTCCCCGCTCGTAATCACATCCACCCCCGCCGCAAAAATCTCCTCCGCCATCGAAGGGGTAATCCCATTGCCACCAGCCGAGTTCTCCCCGTTCGCCACCACCACATCAATCCCCTCAGCCTCCCGCAACCCCGGCAAAAGCAACCGCAAGGCCCGCCGCCCCGGCTCCCCCACAATGTCACCAATGAAAAGTAACTTCACCCCGCGACCCTAGCCGCTCTCTCCCACCAGTAAACCTCTTTCCTCCACGGACCAACCACGCCCTTTTTCCATTGCCAAGCCTCCACCCCCAGTTTCAGATTCCTAAATGCCTTTGATAAGACCCCAATATCTCGCAACTCTCGTCGCCCTCCTCATCTGCACCCCCTCCCTCCTCCACGCACACGAGAACCACTCCGACATGCAGGAAGCCGCCAACCGCTTCCTCGCCTCCCTCTCCCCGGATCAAAAAAACCAGGCCACCTTCCCTCTCGATAACGCCGAACGCCTCAACTGGCACTTCATCCCCCGCGACCGCAAAGGCCTCTCCCTCGGCCAAATGGCGCCGGAACAACGCCACCTCGCCATTGGACTCCTCGGCTCCGCCCTCAGCCAAAAGGGACTCCTCAAGGCCACCACCATCATGAGCCTCGAAGCCATCCTCAAGGAAATGGAACAAGGCAGCGGCCCAGTCCGTGACCCCCAAGCCTACTACGTCTCTATCTTCGGCCAACCCAACGCCTTAACCCCCTGGGGATGGCGCTTCGAAGGCCACCACCTCGTGCTCAATTTCACCATCGTCGATGGTCACCCCGTCGCCGTCACGCCCAACCTCCTCGGCTCCAACCCGGGCGAAGTCCGAACCGGCCCCCGCCAGGGACTCCGCACTCTCGGTAACGAGGAAGACCTCGGCCGCAAACTCATGCACGCCCTCACCAAAGAACAGCAGAGTAAAGCCACCGTCATGGACAAAGCCCCCAACGACGTCCTCCTCGTCCCCGGACGCGACGTCACCCTGCTCGAACCCCTCGGCCTCCCCGCCTCCGAACTCACCACCAGCCAGCTCACGCTCCTCCATACCCTCGTCGAGGAATACATCCTCCGCTATCGCGCCGACCTCATGACGGAAGAACTCAACCAGTTCAACTCCACCCCCCTCCACTCCATCTACTTCGCCTGGGCAGGCGGAACGGAACCCGGCCAACCCCACTACTACCGGGTGCAAACCACCAAGTTCGTCATCGAATACGATAACACCCAGAATAACGCCAACCATGTCCACGCCCTCTGGCGCGACCTGAAAAACGACTTCGGCCAGGATATCCTCCGCGATCATTACCAGCACTCTAACCACCACCAGCACTAGCACGCCGGCAACCCGATCGCCAGCACGCCACCCCAAGTAAACCATCCTACCGCGCAGGGCTGGACACCAGCCCCCGTTCCATCGCAACCTTGCCCCCAGTTAGCCGGCTGCAACCCAAACCCGGTAACCAGCCGCCCAAACCACCATGGCGACCCCCGATTCCATCCCCGATACCACACCCCCAGTCCAGCTCGGCCTCCAGATCGAAGTCGCCATCCAAAGCGTGGCCTTCGGCGGTGAAGGCGTCGCCCGCCACGGCGATTTCGTCCTCTTCATCCCTTTCACCGCCCCGGGAGATACCGCCCTCGTCGAAATCACCGAAGTTAAGAAACGCTTCGGCCGCGGCCGGCTCGTCAAACTCATCACACCTTCCCCGGATCGGGTCACCCCCCGCTGCACCTACTTCGGTGAATGCGGCGGCTGCCAATACCAACACATCAACTACAGCAAACAGCTGGAAATAAAACGCCAGCAGGTCGCCGACCTCTTCCATCGCATCGGCCAATTCCAGTCCGTCCCCGTCGACCCCGTCGTCCCCTGCCCCGAACCCTACGGCTACCGCAACCGCATCATGGTCCGCAGCCAATGGAATAAACCCGAACAACGCCTCGTCCTCGGATTCCTCCGCCAACAAGACCGCCTCGTGGTGGATGTCACCTCCTGCGCCATCGCGGAACCCGAACTCAATACCCAGCTCGAAGCCGCCCGACTCAACCCTCCCCCCAAAGGCGGCCTCAAGGTCGCCATGCGTATCCTCCCCCCGGACTGGACCGTCCCACCCGATTCTTTCTTCCAAAATAATTTCCACCTACTGCCCGGTCTCGTGGACACCGTCCGCCAACGACTCCAGGAAGGCGGCTGCCGCTACCTCGTCGACGCCTACTGCGGTGTCGGCTTCTTTGGCCTCGAAATGGCCCAGCACGTAGAAGCCTTCGCCGGCATCGAAATGGATAAGCCCGCCGTGCGCGCCGCCCGCCAAAACGCCGAACGGCGCAACTGCACAAACGGTGAATTCCTCCTCGGCAGCGTCGAGGAACTCCTCCCCAGCGTCCTCACCAGGTTCAACGCCAACCACACCGCCCTCATCCTCGACCCACCCCGACGTGGCTGCGCCCGGTCCGCCCTCGAATTCCTCCGCCAGCAACGCCCCGCCCAAATCCTCTACGTCTCCTGCCACCCCGCCACGCTCGCCCGCGACCTCCAAATCCTCACGGAAAACCAACACTACCGCCTCGAACGCGTCGTCCCCCTCGATATGTTCCCACAAACCCAACACGTCGAACTCGTCGCCGACCTCCGCCTCCAGCCTTGCCAACCGACCCCAGTCTGATTCAATAAACCACTCATTACACTCATGGACGCACCTGCCCAGTCTCCATTCGTGCGCTCACGCCTGCCGTGGGCCATCGCTCTCGCCGCACTCGCGGTCTACCTGGTCACCCTCAATAAATGGGTCTCCCTAAACAGCCTCTCGTCGGTCACGAGCTTCCTGAACCCTAAACTGGCAGCAGCCAATATCCTCTCCGCACCCCTCTTCCACCTCATCACCCTACCTCTTCAACTCCTGCCCGGAAGCATCCAACTCCAAAGCCTCAATCTACTCTCCGCCGCCTGCGCCGCCCTCACCCTCGCCCTGCTGGCCCGATCCATCGCCATCCTCCCCCACGACCGCACCCGCGAAGAACGCCACCGCCTCCAAGGCAGCAGCCTCCTCAATATCCCCCTCGCCTGGGCTCCCCCCGCCCTCGCCGCCGCCACCCTCGGCTTCCAGCTCTCCTTCTGGGAACACGCCACCGCCGCCACCGGCGAAATGCTCAACCTCCTCCTCCTCGCCTACGTCGTCCGCTGCCTGCTCGAATACCGCATCGACCCGCGCGAAAGCTGGCTCACCCGCATGTCCCTCGTCTATGGCCTCGCCATCACCAATAACTGGGCCATGATCGGCTTCTTCCCCCTCGTCCTCGCCGCCGTGATCTGGATCCGTGGCATGAGCTTCTTCCAAGCCGGCTTCCTCCTGCGCATGCTCCTCGCCGGTATCATCGGCCTGCTGCCCTACATCATCGTCCCCCTCATCATCAGCCTCCAGGAAAATAGCACCCTGTCCTTCCTCGAAACTCTGAAGTTCGAACTCCAAATCCAATACCGCGCCCTGCGGGGATTCCCCAGACTCATCGCCCTCCTCGGCGCCCTAACCTCCTTCGTCCCCGTCTTCCTGATCTCCATCCGCTGGCCCTCCACTTTCGGCGATACCAGCGCCTTCGGAAACCTGCTCGTCAACTACGCCTTCCGTGTTGTCTACCTCGTCTTCATCGGCTTCATCCTCTGGATGATGCTCGGCGCAGACTTCGCTCCCCGTGCCCAGTTCGACCGCCTGCTGGCCAGATCAGTCAGCCCCGGCACCGCCCCCGGATACCTCAGCACGTACTACCTCGCCGCCCTCTCCCTAGGCTACTTCCTCGGCTATATGCTCCTGGTCTTCGGCCAACCCGAACCCAAACGCCACCGCCGTAAGGACTCCTCCCCACAGCCGATCATGCAGGCGGTCGCCGCCGCCCCCGCCGTCGCCGCCGCAGTCATCGCCATCACTCTCGCCTACTCCAATTTCCCCGCCATCCAACTCAATAACGGCCAGCTCCTCAAAGACTACACCACCCGCATCCTCGAAATCCTCCCCAACGAACCCTCCATCCTCCTCGCAGACCAACCCCAAATCCTCACGCTCGCCCAAACGCTGCTCACCCAGCGCAACCTCGACAAAACTCACCTCACGGTCAATACCGCCGCCCTGCGCTCCTCCACCTACCACCAGGACCTCAACCGCCGCGCTCCAGATCTCTGGCCACACTACTTCGACAGCACCAACCTCATCGGCAGGGCGATACCCGCAACACCCCTCGCCCTCGCACTCTCCGAAGTGGCCACCAAAGCACCGACATACTACCTCCACGCCAGCTTCGGCTACTTCTTTGAACGCCTGAACCTCCACCCCCAAAACCTCGCCTACCGGCTGACTTCCTGGAATACCAACTCCATCACCCCGCCCCCGCTCAGCGCCGAACTCCTGCAAAAAAACACCGCCTTCTACGAAAACCTCAACCTCTCAGCCCTACTCTCCCCCGCCGCCCAAAAAGCCGCCGACGCACGAACAGTCGCCCGCTGGTACTCCCAAGCCCTCAACTTCTGGGCCGTCACCCTCCTCCGCTCCGGCAATAGCCAGCAGGACTCCGTCGAAAAACTCCTCAGCCTCGCCCTCCAGCTCAACCCCGATAACCGGGCCGCAGAAATCAACCTCCAGTCGCTCCAGGCCCGCACCAAAAACCAACCCTCCCCTTTCAACGGAAAAAATACCGACCAAATCCTCGGCAAACGCTACCGCCGCTGGGATCAGCTCATCAGTGTCAACGGCCCGGTCGATGACCCGGCCGCCTGCCTCGATCTCGGCCGCCAGTTGCTCGACAATCAGGAGCTGCGCCTCGTTCGCCAGGCCGTCACCGAACTCCATCGTGCCTACCAAATGGCCCCCGCAGATACCCGCCCCATAACCGGCTTCTACCTCGCCCTCGCCTATAGCAGCGACGCCCGGCTCGACGAATCCCTCGCCACCATTCGTGAAGTCCTCAAGGACCACCAACAATACCCCCTCGGAGATAACTACCTCTTCACTCTCTACGCACTCGAAGCCGAAATCGTCTATAGCCGCGATAATAGCCTCCTCGCCGCAGAAACCCTCCTCCTCCAACGCCTCGGCCAATACCCCAATAATATCAAACTCATCAACGCCCTCGGCAGTCTCTACCTCCGCGCCGGAGAACCCGACCGCGCCTTAACCCTCCTCAACGACCAACTCGCCAGAATCGACCAGGATCCCGAGAACCCAAATCGCAAAGAACTCCTCGATAATAAGCTCCTCATCCTCATACAACAGAAACGCTTCGACGAAGCGGCACCTCTCATCACTCAGGCGCTGAGCCGCAACCCCGACGACGGTGCCATGCTCCTCAACCAAAGCGTGGTCTATATCGGCACCTCCAACTACGTCGGCGCCATCACCAGCCTGGACCACCTCCTCGAACTCTACCCTGAACACAAAACCGCCAAATTCAACCGCGCCATCGCCCAACTCAAAGCCGGCCAACTCGATAAAGCCCGACAGGATTACCTCGACCTCCTCGAGGAAACCCCCAACTTCTACCCGGCCAACTTCGGCCTCGCCGATATCGCCTGGCAGCAGAAGGACTACAAGGAAGCCGCCAAACACTTCGAAGCCTACCTCGCCCGAACCCCCGCCCCGGACTCAGCCGAATCCCGGGAGGTGAGCAATAAACTTGAACAAATCCGCGCCGGCAAACTCTAACACCCCCTCAGCCCTCAGCCCTCAGCCCTCAGCCCTCAGCCCTCAGCCCTCAGCCCTCAGCCCTCAGCCCTCAGCCCTCAGCCCTCAGCCCTCAGCCCTCAGC
>JBJOII010000078.1:0-21455 GCA_046047235.1 Verrucomicrobiota bacterium
CCCCACCAACACCGGTGCTACCCTTGACAGCCCAACACTCGATCTTATAGTTCAGCACAGAATGAAAGACTCGTATTCGGCCCCGACGGACAGGCCGACACCCCCACCCAACCCGTTGGAAATGAAAAAGTTCCACCAAGCCGGGAGGGGCCACTGGGACGCCGTGTCCGAATCGGATTGGCAAAGCTGGCACTGGCAGCTCAAAAACCGCATCACCAACGTCCAACAACTACAACAACTCATCCCCAACCTCACCGCCGAAGAATACGCCGGCGCCCTGCTCGCCAATACAAAATTGGCCCTCGCCATCACTCCATACTTTTTCAACCTCATCGATAAGGAAAACCCCGACTGCCCTGTCCGCCGCCAGGTCGTGCCCAGAATCCAGGAAACCCACACCGCCCCCTGGGAACTATCCGACCCCTGTGGCGAAGATTCCCACTCCCCAGTAACCGGCCTCGTCCACCGCTACCCCGACCGCGTCCTCTTCCTCGTCACCGACCGCTGCGCCGCATACTGCCGCTATTGCACCCGCTCCCGCCTCGTCAGCAACGCCACCGGTTACGATTTCCACCCCGAGTTCGATCGCCAAATCGCCTACATCCAAAATCACCCCGAAATCCGCGATGTCCTCCTCAGCGGCGGCGACCCCCTGCTCTTTAGCGATTCCAAACTCGATACCCTCCTCACCAAACTGCGGGCAATTCCACACGTCGAATTTATCCGCATAGGTACACGTATTCCCATCTTCCTGCCCCAACGCATCACCCCCAGACTCTGCGCCATCCTAAAGAAGTTCCACCCGCTCTTCATCAGTATCCACTCCAACCACCCCACCGAACTCACCACCGAAGTCCGAAATGCCCTCGGCCAACTTGCAGACGCAGGCATCCCCCTCGGCAACCAAACGGTCCTGCTCCGCGGAGTAAATGATGACGCCGAAATCATGAAGGCCCACGTGCAAAAACTGCTCCTCTGCCGCGTACGCCCCTATTACGTCTACCAGTGCGACCTCATCAGCGGCTCAGCCCACCTCCGCACCAGCGTGCGCGAGGGGATCCGTATCCTTGAAGCCCTGCGCGGCCACACCACCGGCTACGCCATCCCCCAATACGTTATCGATGCCCCGGGCGGTGGCGGCAAGGTCCCCGTCAACCCCGAATACGTCCTCAGCCATAACAAAGACCGCGTCGTCATCCGCAACTTCGCCGGCCAAATCTTCGAATACCCCGAAGCCCGTAACGGAACCCCCCTCTACAGGCAAACCCACCCCATCTCCGCCCCGGAACTGGCCTGATCCCCACCCCACACACAGGCCCCATGCCGCGCGAATCCAAGCAGCAACTGCTCACACGCTGGAACCAAATCCGCGCCGTCCTCCAAACCACTTACCCCAAGGCACACTGCGAACTCACCCACTCCAACCCTCTCGAACTGCTCGTCGCCACCATCCTCTCAGCACAATGCTCCGATGCCCAAGTCAACCGCGTCACCCCAAACCTCTTCCGCAAATACCCCTCAGCCCTCCACTACGCCCATGCCAGCCTCCCCCAACTGGAATCCGACCTGAAACAAATCGGCCTCTTCCGCAGTAAAGCTCGCAATATCAAAAGATGTGCCCAGTCACTCGTCGATGAACACCAGGGACAAGTCCCCCAGTCCATGGAGCAACTCACACGCCTCGCAGGCGTCGGTAGAAAAACGGCCAACGTCGTCCTCGGAAATGCCTTCAACCAAATAGAAGGCATCGTCGTCGATACCCACGTCGCCCGACTCTCCAGCCGCCTCTCCCTGACTCGCGCAAAACAACCCGAAAAAATCGAAGCCGACCTCACCAAAATCACCCCCAGGGAAGAATGGACCCTCATCAGTCACCTCCTCATCTTCCACGGACGCCGACGCTGTAACGCCCGCCGCCCCGACTGCACCTCCTGCGAAGTGAAAACCTGGTGCCCCTCAGCATCCTAGTCACCATGGAACATTGGCTCCTCCTCCAATCCGGCCCGGGTGAACCCGCCCATAATATGGCCCTCGACGAGGCCCTGCTCCTCACCGCCACCCAACGCCAACAACCCCTGCTCCGCCTCTACAGCTGGACCCTCCCAGCCGCGACCTTCGGCTACTCCCAACGCTACCACGACGTCGCAGCCCAAACCCACCTGCGCCCCCTCATCCGCCGCCCCACCGGCGGCGGCATCGTCCCCCACGCCCAAGACCAAACCTATAGCATCATCATCCCTCCCAATCAGCCTTGGCACGAACTCCGCGCCCGCGAAAGCTACCGGCGCACCCATACCTGGATCGCACAAGCCCTCCGCCTCCTCGGCCTCAACCCCAACCTCGCCCCGGAAAAACATACCCCCACCCCCGGAGTCTGCTTCGCCGGCGCCGAACAGGATGATGTCCTCTGCGCCGGCCAGAAAATCGCCGGCGCAGCCCAGCGCCGCAACCGCTCCGGCCTCCTCATCCAAGGCTCCATCCAATTGCCCCTCCGTCCCCAACAAACTCAAGACCTCCCCCCCGCCCTCCAAAACGCCGCCCACCAACTGTGGCCCTGCTCCTGGAACCCCGCCCCCCCAGAACCCCAAACCCTCCAACTCGCCCAGCTCCTCCAAGAAAAATACGCCTCCCCACAACACAACCAAAGCCGATAAAACCCAACCTCACTCGCGAGCCCGACTGTCCACCCAAATCGTGACCGGCCCCGCATTCACCAACTCCACACTCATCATCGCCCCAAATTCCCCCGTCGCCACCTCACAGCCCGCCAAAACACCCACCCGAGCCACAAACTCCCGATACAACGGCTCCGCCACCTCGGGCCGGGCCGCCCGCACAAACGACGGCCGATTCCCCTTCCTGGTGCTCGCATGCAACGTGAATTGACTCACCACCAAAACCCCGCCACCCACATCCACCACCGACCGGTTCATCTGCCCCGCCTCATCCCCAAAAATCCGCATCCGCACAACCTTGCCCGCTAACCACTCCACATCCTCCACAGTGTCCTCCCCTTCCACCCCCAAAAAAACCAGCAAACCAACCCCTACCTCGCCAATAACCCGCCCACCAACCCGCACACCCGCCCAATCCACTCTCTGAATAAGCGCCCTCATAAATCAAAATAACTCGCCGCAACCCTGCGCCACCCCCACCCCACCACGCAACGGCAAAGCCCAAACACCCAAGGGTGTTCTCTTGCCGCCAATCCCGCCTCTAGCTATCCTCCGCAGCAAATTATGACATTGACGGAAAAACTGCTGGCCCGGGCCGCAGGCAAAGCAAGCGTGACCGCCGGGGATAACGTCTGGGTAAAAGTCGATACCCTCATGACTCATGACGTCTGCGGACCCGGTACAATCGGCGTCTTCAAACGCGAATTCGGCCAAAATGCCAAAGTCTGGGATAAGGAACGGATCGTCATCATCCCCGACCACTACATCTTTACCGCCGATAGCAAGTCCAACCGCAACGTCGATATCCTCCGCGAGTTCGTCAAAGAACAAGACCTCAAATACTTCTACGACGTCATCGACGACCCCAACGGTAACTGGGTCTACCAGCCCGACCAAGGCCCCCTCAAACGCCAGCACGGCAACCGCTACGCCGGCGTCTGCCACGCCGCCCTTCCCCAAAAAGGCCATACACGCCCCGGTGAAATCCTCTTCGGCACCGACTCCCATACTTGTATGGCCGGCGCCTTTAACCAGTTCGCCACAGGCATCGGCAATACCGACGCCGGGTTCGTCATGGGAACCGGGAAACTCCTCATCAAAGTGCCCGAAACCATGCACTTCCGCCTCGAAGGCCAACTCCAGCCAGGCGTCATGGCCAAAGATATCATCCTCCACTGCATCGGCGAAATCGGCTTCGACGGAGCCACCTACCGCGCCATGCAGTTCGATGGCCCCGGCGCTCAAAGCCTCTCCCTCGATGACCGTATGACCATCGCCAATATGGCCATCGAAGCCGGTGGAAAAAACGGCATCTTCGAGTTCGACGAGAAAACCAAAGCGTTCGTCGACCACCGCTGCCAACTCAATGGCACCCGAAATACCTACGAACCCGTCGAAAGAGACCAAAACGAGTCGTTCATCTACGACCTCGTCGTCAATCTCGATAAACTCGAACCTCTCGTAGCCTGCCATCCCGACCCTGGACAACGCCGCCTCGCCAAAGAACTCACTAACCTTAAACTTGACCGAGCCTACATCGGCTCCTGCACCGGCGGAAAAACCAGCGACTTCCTCGACTTCGCCCGCGTCATCCAAGGTAAACGCGTCGCCATAGATACCTTCGGCGTACCTGCAACCCCGGAAATCGTGCAAGACCTCCAATCCCAACGCTGGGGAGACAAATCCGTCTGGGAAATCCTCACCGACGCCGGTGTCCAAATGACCGAAAACGCCGGCTGCGCCGCCTGCCTCGGAGGCCCCGTCGATACCTTCGGCCGCATGAACCAACCCATGAAATGTATCAGCGCCACCAATAGGAACTTCCCCGGTCGCATGGGCCACAAGGATGCCCAGGTCTACCTCGCATCCCCCATGACAGTCGCAGCAAGCGCCCTAACCGGCAAAATTACTGACCCGCGCGAGTTCATAAGTGCTTGATTTCTCACGCCCATTCCGTATTTGTGACTCGTTGTCATTTCGCTAGATGCACCGATAAACAGGAGCCAATAAGTCAGGGATTTGCGGTTGACATTGAGTTTACGGTGCCTAGACTGCCGCATATTCTAAACACGGATAACCAGGAGCAAACTCCAGGAGCAAACTGTATGAAAGAAACGTCGAAACTGTTCAGGGTAATCGCATGCGTTGCTGTGCTGGCCGGATCTATGGTCCTCTCTCAGGCCGCTCAGGTAGGCAAAGCCGTCGTGCGTCGAGTTGTCGGAGCTGCCGAAGCTTCCGAGGGTGGGGCTTGGAAGGCCCTGAAAGGTGGGGAACAACTAGCCCCTGGAACCGTCATTCGCACCGCCAATGACTCCAGCGTCGACCTGT
Organism: Verrucomicrobiota bacterium; assembly: GCA_046047235.1. Taxonomy (GTDB): domain Bacteria; phylum Verrucomicrobiota; class Verrucomicrobiia; order Limisphaerales; family JAHDYP01; genus JBMTVN01. The sequence goes on from JBJOII010000078.1 coordinate 5,004, forward strand.
TCCTAGACCAAAACGGCCCCCTCGTGCGCCTCGTCGAAAATACAACCCTCGGCCTCGAGAAGTTGAACTTCGAAAACACCGGCGTCGATACCGTCATCGAAACCCAACTCGACCTCAAATCCGGTCGCATCGTCGGTAGCGTGAAGAAACTGTCCGCTACCTCCAAATACGAAATCAAAACCCCTAACGGCGTCGCTGGTATCCGCGGCACCGAATACGTCATCTCCGCCGACGGCACCATCAAGGTCACCAAAGGCCAGATCGTTGCCGTCTACGTCAAAGCCGACGGCGGCGTGGTCACCCAGGTCGTCAATGCCGGCGAGAAATTCAACCCCGCCACCCAAAAGGTCGAACCCATGACCACCGAGGAAAAGGCCGAAGCCGAAGCTATGGCCACCTCCCTCAAGGGCGGCACCCGGACCCAAGACGCCGATGTCGAAGCTCCTCCCGTGGTCTTCGTCTCCCCGGTCGTCGGCGGCACCCCGTAATTAGAAACGAGTTTGCTCTCCCCAAAGCGGGGCAGCCTTGAGCTGCCCCGCTTTTTTTGTTAATACCCCACCCCACTTGAAACGTAATTCTAAAGAACTCCAACGCTGGGTCCCAGCCATCATCACCAGCGCAGTCCTGCTGCTCGTCTGGAGCCTCCAACTCCTCTCCTCCTTCTCCCCCGGCCTGTCCGTACTCAATCGCGTCGAAAACATCTCCTATGACTGGCGCGTCCGCTGGATGTCCCAACGCGATACCCCCATCTGCACTGACCTCGTCGCCGTGGCCATCGATGACCTCGCCCACGAAAGCGTCAGCCTCACCTACGACGCCATCTGGCCCTGGCCCCGCCATATCCACGGGCAACTCGTCGAAGAACTCGCCGCCGAAGGCGCCCGCGTCATCGCCTTCGATATCCTCTTCCTCACCTCCTACCCCGCCTGGTCCGATGAAATCGAAAATGACCTCCCACTCCCCTCCGATACCGTCTTCTCCAGAAAACTCGCCAACGCCGGTAACGTCCTCCTCGCCTCCTCAACCTCCACAAACTCGAGCGGCGGATGGAACATGGAAGTCCCCTTCCCCCTGCTCGCCACAAATAGCGCCGGCATCGGCCACATCGTCTCCGATGTCGACCGCGATGGCGTACTCCGTCGCGTTAAAGTCCTCTACGAAACACCCGACGGAAAACGCTACTGGCACTTGGCCGTCCTCGCCGCCGCCAAATACCTCGGCCTCGACATAGATAAAGCCGAAATCCTCCCAGACCGCATCATCCTGCGCGGACCCGGCGGAATCCAAAGAACCCTACCCGTCGACTCCCAAGGCTACCTCTACGTCGATTGGGTCCTGGGTAAACACGAGGCCGAAGAACGACGTATCATCCTGCCCTTCACCGAATTCCTCCAACGCCACATCAAAAGAAAAAACGGCGGCTACGTCGACGGCCGCGACATCATGGGCGCCGTCGTCTTCGTCGGCTCCCTCGGATCCGGAAATAATATCTCCGATACCGGAGCTACCCCGCTCGCGAGTAAAGACTTCCTCTTCACTACCCACTGGAACGTCGCTAACTCCATCATCCAAAATCAGTTCGTCAAAAAAAGTAGCCCCACCACCGAAATCCTCCTCACCCTCCTCATCGCCTGCCTCTCCGCCATCGTCACCTGGCGCATGCGCATGCTCTGGGCATCCAGCGTCCTTACCCTCTCCCTCGGAGCCTACTTCCTCCTCGCCCTCGGCCTCTTCGCCAGCGCACGCTATTGGCTCCCCATCGCCGTCCCCACAACAACACTCCTCCTAACCCACCTCTCCCTGGTCACCTACCGCGGCGTGGTCGAACAACGCGAACGCTTCCGCGTCAAAGAAGTGTTCTCCAAAGTCGTCGCACCCGACGTCGTCAACGAACTCCTCAATTCGGAAGCCGTCAGCTTCGGCGGCAGCCGACGACGCGTCTCCATCTTCTTCGCCGATATCCGTGGCTTCACCAAAGTCACCGACGAAGGACAAGCCGAAGCGGAGCGCTACGCCACCGAACAAGGACTCTCCCACCAGGAAGCCGAAGCCTACCTCGACGCCCAAGCCCGAGATATCCTCCATACCGTCAACCTCTACCTCGGCGCAGTCGCCGATACAATCAAGCAACACCACGGCACTTTCGATAAATACATCGGTGACTGCGTCATGGCCTTCTGGGGCGCCCCTACCCCCAATGAACACCACGCCGCCGATTGCGTCCGCGCCGCCATCCAAGCCCAACAAGCCATCTTCAAACTCAACCAAAAACGCCACGCCGAAAACCTCGAACGAACCAAAAGAAACGCAGACCCCTCCCGCTCAGGCCTCCCCCCACTCAGGCCCCTCACCCTCCTGGACCTCGGCACCGGAATTAATACCGGAACCGTCACCGTCGGCCTCATGGGCTCAGACCAACACGTCCTCAACTACACCGTCTTCGGAAGGGAAGTAAACCTCGCCAGCCGCCTCGAAGGCACCTCCGGCAGCGGCCGAATCGTCATCTCCCAGTCCACCTTCAATGAACTCCTCGCCACCGCACCGGACCTCGTCCAAGCCTGCCAGTCCCTACCCCCTGTCCATGTCAAAGGATTCCGTGAACCCATCCGTATCTATGAAGTCAACTGGCAAAACCCACCCAACCCACCCCACTGAACTTTTCCAGCTGTAAGCCCAACCTCAACCCCACTAGAAACCCAAAACATGAAACTGGTCGTCTACCCAGGTAGTTTCGATCCCCTCACCAACGGCCACCTCGATCTCATCGAACGCGCCGTAAAACTCTTCGATCGCGTCATCGTCGCCATCGCAGAAAATGAATCCAAACACCCCCTCTTCACCCTCGAAGAACGCAAAAACCTCGTCACCCAATCCATCACCCACCTCAAAAAAGTCGAAGTCGATACCTTCACCGGACTCCTCGTCGATTACGTCGAACAACAAGGCGGTCAAGCCATCCTTCGAGGCCTCCGCGCAGTCTCCGACTTCGAGTTCGAATTCCAACTCGCCCTCATGAACCGCAAACTCAACCAACGTGTCGAAACGCTCTTCATGATGCCCAAAGATACCTACACCTTCCTCAGCTCCCGCGTCATCAAGGAAATCTCCCGCCTCGGAGGCAACGTCGACTGCCTCGTCCCCACCCCCGTAAACCTCGCCCTCCAAGCAAAATTCCAAACCCAAAAACCGCCATGCCCCTAACCATCAACGCAAAACACCTCGAAAAACATCCCGTCACCTTCGAGGGCTCCATCCCACCAGAAGAATTAAAGTTGGACATCCAGGATGACCTCGTGCAACTCTCCGCCCCCCTGCATTACAGGCTCGTGGCAGAAAAACACGAAAACGGTGTCCTGCTGCAGGGAACCCTGGCTTGGACCTGGGAATGTGATTGCGCACGCTGCCTGCAGCACTTCCACTCCAGTCAAAACCTCGAGCACTGGACACTCCTGCTCCCGTTCGAAGGCGATGACGCAGCGGAATGGCTCAATGACTGCGTGGACTTGACGCCCTATCTGCGTGAAGATATGGTCCTCGAGCTGCCGCAGCGCCCACTGTGTGGGCCGGATTGCACTGGATTAGCCAACACGGCCCCATCCGATAGCCCTCCGGACTCAACAACCCGTCAACCGGAAGGGCCTTGGCAGGCATTGGATAAATTAAAACTTTCTTAACTGCTGATTTGATATGGGAGTACCGAAAAGAAAACCGTCGCGCAGCCGGCAACGTATGCGCCGCGCCTATAACAGCGTGCTGAAACTACCCCAGCTGAGCGCTTGCCCCCAATGCTCAGCCCCCTACATCCCTCACCGGGTCTGCCCTGCTTGCGGCTTCTATAAAGGCCGCCAAGTGATCAGCGTTCAGGTCGTCTAACCCGTTCCGGACGAGCGCAGCCGTGGCCACCTGCCGCCTGCGCCTTTTTCGTCCATGCGAATAGCAGTCGATGTGATGGGCGGAGATCACGGCTGCAAAGTCGTGGTCAGCGGAGTCAAACTCGCCCTCGAAAACTCCGAGCGCATCCAGTCACTCCTCCTGGTCGGCCAACAGTCCGTTGTCGAGGCCGCCTTGCAGGAATCTGACTGCACAGACCCTCGCGTACAAATCGTCCACGCCAGCGAAGTCCTCACCATGGAGGATAAGCCCGTGGCCGCCGTCCGCCGCAAAAAGGACTCCTCCCTCGTCCGCAGTATCGAACTCGTCAAAGAAGGCCGCGCCGATGCCGTCATTTCACCCGGTAACACCGGAGGCCTCGTCGCCGCCTCAACCCTCAAGCTAAGAACCCTCCCCGGCGTCGACCGCCCAGGTATCGCAACCGTCATACCCGCCCCGGAAAATGAATTCGTCCTCCTCGACTCCGGCGCCAATATCGACTGCAAACCCCGCCACCTCCTCGAATACGCCATCATGGGAAATGTCTACTCCCGCGAAATCCTCGGCGTAAACTCCCCACGCGTCGGTATCCTCAGCATCGGAACCGAAGCCATCAAAGGGAATGAACTCACCCTCGAAGCCTATAAACTCTGCCAAAAAGCCCCCCTCAACTTCATCGGCAATGTCGAAGGTCACGACCTCTTCAATAATCGCGTCGATGTCGTGGTCTGCGACGGGTTCGTAGGCAATATCGTCCTCAAAACCTGCGAAAGCCTCGCCCGCGGCATGCTGCTCTGGCTGAAATCCGAACTCAAAGCCAACCTCAAACGCAAACTAGGCGCCCTCCTCGCTCAAAATGCCTTCCGCACCATCGCCCGCCGCATGGACCCCGATGGCTACGGCGGCGCACCACTCCTCGGCCTAAATGGCCACGTCATGAAAGCCCACGGATCCGCCCGCGAACGCGCTATCATGAACGCCCTGCTCCTCACCGCAGAAAGCATCCGACACAACGTCAACCAACATATCATCGACGAAATCGCCGCAGCACAACAAAGCCTGGGATCCGACCTTCAAACCAACGGAACCCCCACCCCGGCATGACAACTCTCAAAACCCCAAAAACCTTCAAAAACCCCAGAGCAGAACACGGCTACCACGGCCGCTCCTGCTCCGTGCTCTCCGTCGGCTCCTACGTCCCCCAACGCGTGCTCACCAATGCTGACCTCGAAAAAATGGTCAGCACCTCGGACGAATGGATCACTTCCCGCACAGGAATCAAGGAACGCCGCATAGCAGCCGAAACGGAAACCACCTCCGACCTCGCCGCCAATGCAGCTAAACTCGCTATCGAACGCGCCGGCATCTCCCCCGAAGATATCGACCTCATCATCGTCGCCACCATCACCCCGGATTACGTCTTCCCCGCCACAGCCTGTATCGTCCAACAGAAAATCGGCGCTAAAAAAGCCGCAGCCTTCGACCTCGAAGCCGCTTGCTCCGGATTCATCTACGGACTCGAAATCGGACAGCAGTTCATCATGTCCCGCACCTATAATACCGTCCTCGTCATAGGTGCCGAAAAACTCTCCACGATCATCGACTGGAACGACCGCAATACCTGCGTCCTCTTCGGCGATGGCGCCGGTGCCGCCATCCTCCATAGCCGACCCGGTGCGCACGGCCTCCTCACCGCCTGCATGGGTGCCGATGGAACCAAAGGGGACCTCCTCTGTATGCCCGGCGGAGGTAGCCGCTGCCCCGCCACTCTCGACTCAGTCCAAAACCGCCTCCACTACCTCCGCATGGAAGGAAAGGAAACTTTCAAAAACGCCGTCACCGCCATGTACCGCGCAGCCCGTGAATGCCTCCGGCGCTGCGAACTCGATATCAGCCAAATCAAATGCATCATCCCCCACCAAGCGAACCGACGTATCATCGAGTCCGTCGGCGATAAACTCGGAGCCTCCGAAGACCAGGTCTTCGTCAACCTCGACCGCTACGGCAATACCTCCGCCGCCTCCGTCGCCATCGCTCTCGATGAAGCCGTCCACTCCGCACGAATCCAACGCGGGGACCTCATCCTCCTCATGGTTTTCGGCGCAGGCCTAACGTGGGGCGCTGCAATTATCGAGTGGTAAAACCACCCGTCATGTTGACGCAAACCCTCAGTGATGTACATTGACTGCGCTCAAACACTGCTTTATGCCAGCCAGCCAAACTGATGGGGGCAGTGACAACGCCAAGGTCGTTGTCGAAAGCCGGGGTTGCCGCTGCAATATCGCAGGCGATCACGTTCGCCTGCACAAAAATGGCGTCGAATTCTGGAGCCCCTCCTCCTTCGAGTTGTGGACAGAAATGACCTTCGTCATGCGCGCCAAAGACGCCCCCACACCAAGACTCGGATCAGGCGTCGTCGTCTCCTGTGAAGGCGACCGCCACAAAGGCTTCACTGTCTCCGTCCTCTTCCTCGACCCCGTCACCCAGCCACAGCCCGCTTGGAAAAAACCCAACGACCAGCTGTGGTCCTAATACAACCCCGTCCCCACTAGACCGCTATCATGGAGATCTTCTACAAAATCCTTAAAGCCGCCGTCGATGGCGGTGCCTCCGACGTGCACCTCAAAATCGGAGGCCCCGTCATCTTCCGTATCCACGGCGAACTAATCTCCGTCCAAGCCCCAGTCCCCACCAAGGAATGGATGGACTCCGTCGTCGACGCCATCGTCCCCCCCCACCTTCACCAACGCCTCGCCGAAGATCACGAAGTCGACTTCTCCTACTACCGGGAAGGTGTGGGACGTTTCCGCACCAACCTGTTCCAGCAAAAAGGCCAGCACTGCCTGGCCATGCGCTACGTCAAAACCAACGTCCCCGCATTCGAAGAACTCGGTCTCCTCCCCGTGCTCAAGGAAATCGCCGAGGCCAAACGCGGGATAGTCCTCGTGGCTGGCACCACAGGTTGCGGTAAATCCACAACCCTCGCCGCCATGATCGAGCACATCAACGCCAACTTCAAAAAGCACATCATCACGCTCGAAGACCCCATCGAATATGTCTTCGACGATAACCAGTGCACCATCGAACAACGCGAAATCGGCCTCGATACCCTGTCCTTCGCCATGGGGCTCAAGCACGTGCTCCGCCAGGACCCCGATGTCATCATGATCGGCGAAATGCGCGATTCAACCAGCTTCAGCGCCGCCATGAGCGCCGCAGATACCGGCCACCTCGTCCTCTCAACCCTCCATACCACCAACGCCTCCCAATCCATCGGTCGTATCCTCGACTTCTTCAAACAAGACGAACGCGACTCTGTCCGCCGCCAGCTCGCAGGCACCCTCCAGGCCGTAGTCTGCCAACGTATGGTCGGCAAAATCGAAGGCGGCGTCATCCCCGCCCTCGAAATCATGATCAATACCGGCACAGTCCGGAAACTGCTCGAAGAAAACCGCCTCGATAAACTCGGCGCAGCCATCGAAACCGGCATCGAGGACGGCATGCAAAACTTCAATCAAGCCCTCTTCAACCTCGTCAAAGAACGCAAGGTAACCGAAGCCGAAGCTCTCTCCAAAGCCACAAACCCCCAGGCCCTGGAAATGAACTTCAAAGGTATCTTCCTCGACGAATCCCGCCGCATCCTCAGCTAAATTTCCCACCCCAACCCGCAAAACCACCCGCAATAACCCGCTCCCACGGCATTGCCAAGGCTGTGCCGTTGCCCTTATAAGACCGTATCGCCATGCCCACGGTCGCAGAAATACTACGCACCACCCGAGAAGGTCACCGACTCTCGATCCACGAAGTCGCCGAGATCACCAAGATCAAAACCGAGCACATCCGCGCGCTCGAATCCGGCGACTATCACGTGTTCGCCGCACCCGTCTATATCCGCGGCTTCCTGCGAACCTACGCCAAACTGCTGCGGCTGGACCCCGATGAACTCACCACAGCTCTCGACCAGGAACTCAATACCCCCACCGAACCGGAAACGACCAGCCCCTCCACAGCCAAACGCAAAGGCATCCTCGATGAACTCATGCTCCATGTCTCCAAGGTTAACTGGCGCATCGTACTCCCCCTCATCATCATCACCCTGATCGTCGTCTGCTCCATCCTGAGCTACCGCTACTTCACCAGCCAGGAAAAGCGGGACCCCCTCTCCACGCTCGGCTCCGGCCAATACAACCCCCAAACCAATACCACCACCGACACCCTCCCCCTGCCCTAAGCCCCCGATGCACTCGGTCGAAGAAATCAATCAGGCTCTCCCCACTATCCTGCCCCACGGCCCGTCCTTTCGCTTCATCACCCGTGTCGTCAACTTCACCCCAGCCAAATCCCTCACCGCTGAACTCGACCTCGACCCCGCAGCCCCCTACTTCGCCGGTCACTTCCCCAACAACCCGCTCATGCCAGGTGTCCTCATGACCGAAGCCCTCGCCCAAACCAGCGGCCTGCTCCTCGCCCTCTCCCAAACAAAAACCCTCTCCCCGCCCATGACCAACCCCAGGCTCTTCCACCTCGCCGCTTCACAAATGAAGTTCAGCCAGCCAGTAAAACCCGGCGTTACGCTCAACCTCCTCTCCCACATCGACCGCGACTTCGGCAACCTCGTCCGCTGCCAGGTCGAAGCTGCTCTCCATCAGGAAACCGTCGCCACGGGCATCGTCACTCTCGCCAGCGTGTCGGCTTAGCCGAAGGGCAGGACGGCGGCGCAGGGAACTGTTTTGGGCTCCGCGCTTTCCGCCTAACGGCTCCACACCACAGCCAACCCCACCGGCCTATCCGGCATCCCCGCTGCGTAACGCCCGCCTCGCCCGCACCCCTCGTGGCAACACCAACGCCCCCAGTAAAAACCGCCCGTGAAGCCAGCCTATCCTTAAAAAATCCACCACGGGATTAAAGTGCGACATCCTCGAGGTCGGCGCAGCATAATCCACCTCCACCGGTTGCTCCACCAGCTTCACCCCAGCCCACGCCGCCCTCACCAATACCTCCAGCTCCCACGCATATCCCGACTCCCTCAACCGTAACCGCTCCAGCACCCGCAACGGATAACAGCGCAACCCCGTCTGCGTGTCCCCCAACGCCACCCCCGTCTCCAACCGAAAACATAGATTCGATAACCCGTTCGAAAACCGACGCTCCCGCGGCGCACAGGCCCGACGTAAATCCCGCACCCCAACCACCAGAGCATCGGTCCCCCGTTCGCTAACCTTCGCCAAAATCGGCACTGCCTCCACCGGATGCTGCCCGTCAGCATCCAAAGAAATCGCGTGCGTAAAACCAAGCTCCCGCGCCAAACTGAATGCCGCCTTTAGCGCCCCAGCCTTCCCCACATTGGCCGGCAACGCCATTACCCTCACCCGCTCATCTCCCTCAAAACTCCGTAACGCCTCGGCAGTGCCGTCCGTCGAACCGTCATTCACCACAATCACCGGAAAAAAACACGCCGCCCCCTGCACGACCTTGGCAACCGTAAGCCCGTGATTAAAAACCGGCACCACCACACAAAACCGCTCTCGCTCCATGTGCCCGCCATCGTTCCCCCTGCCCCAAAAGTGTCAACGTTCAAAGTTGAACCAACCACACCAATCCGTACACCTTCAAACATCAACATGGATAAACAACAAGCCACCAGCCAACCCCTAGATCTCACCCAGCAAGTTGCTCTCGTCACCGGTGGATCCCGGGGCATCGGCCGCGCCATCGTCGAAAAACTCCGCCAACAAAATGCCACGGTCTACTTCACCTATCACTCCAACGCTACCCAGGCCCAGGAACTCGCCTCCACCGGCGCCATCCCCCTCCAATGCGATCAAAAGTCCACCTCCGCCATCCAGCAGACCGCAGACAAAATCCTCTCCGATGCCAACCGCATCGATATCCTCGTCAATAACGCCGGCCTCACCCGTGACCAGATCCTCCTCAATACCACCGAGGAAGACTGGATGGAGGTCATCAATGTCAACCTCCACGGCATGTTCCGCTGGTCCAAAGCCCTCAGCCGCCCCATGCTCTTCGCCCGCCGCGGCACCATCATCAATATCGCCTCCATCTCCGCCCTCGTCGGCGTCATGGGCCAAACCGCCTACGCCGCCTCCAAAGGCGCTATCCTCTCCTTCACCAAAGCCCTCGCCGCCGAACTCTCCAGTAAAGGTATCCGCGTCAACGCCGTCGTCCCGGGCTTCATCGAAACCGACATGACCTCAGCCATCCCCGAACCCATCCGGAAAGCCAGCCTGGAACGCATCACCATGCGCCGCTTCGGCCACCCCCACGAAGTCGCCAACGCCGTCGCCTTCCTCGCCTCGCAAAACGCCTCCTATATCACCGGCCAAATGCTCGTGGTCGACGGCGGCCTCACCGCCGCACCACGCTAAGACCACCACCCCCCCACTTGCCCCTCACCACATCGCACCCTCTCCTCTCTCCCTGCATCGCGCCAGCCCTCAGCCCTCAGCCCTCAGCCCTCGGCCCTCTGCGCTCTGCGCTCTGCGCTTTGCGCTCAGCCCTCAGCCCTTACCGCTTCCCGCTCACCCCTCAGCCGCCCCGGACTGAATAGCCTCCAACTCCTCCCACCTCGCATATAAGCGCTGCACTTCCGCCTTCGCCACGTCCAGCTCTTCCACTAGCCCGGGTGCCTCAGCCGCCCGACGCACGTAAAACTCAGGATCGTTCAGCGTCGCCTCAATCTCCACCACCCGCGCCTCAGCCTCGCAGATCGCCCTCTCCATCCCCGCCAATTCCTGGCGCAACTTGTTGTTCAACTTCCGCGGCTTGGCCGGCCTCACTACCTGCCGCTCCCTCCCCGCATCATCCCCACGCCCACTCGCCACTACACGACCCGCAGCCTCCTTGGCCCACTCGTCCCGCTCCTGCTTCTTCTCCAGATAATAGGAATAATTCCCCGGCTGCACATAAACCCCGCCATCCTCAAACGCCACAATCTGATCGCAGATCCTGTCCAGAAAATAACGGTCGTGACTCACCACCAAAACCGTCCCCCCAAAATGCGCCAGCGCCTCCTCCAAGAGCCTCAAACTCGTCAAATCTAAATCGTTCGTCGGTTCGTCCAATACCAGAAAATTGCCCCCACACTTCAAAACCTTCGCCAACATCAACCGCGCCCGCTCACCTCCAGACAACCGCCCCACCCGCTCCTTAATCCGGTCCTCATCAAAAAGAAATCGCCTCAAATACGCCCGCCCACTCAAAATCTTCTCCCCAAAACACACGGTGTCCCCATCATCCGCCACCTCCTCCAAAACCGTCCCCTCAGGATTCAATTGCATCCGCTCCTGGTCCACCTTGTTGAAGGATACCCGGCGGTTCACCGTAACCGTCCCCTCGTCAGGCTCAATCTCCCCCAGACACATCCTCAACAAGGTCGTCTTGCCCACCCCGTTCCGACCCACAATCCCCGTGCACTGCCCCGGCTTCAGCGCCAAATCCAAAAAGCGAAACAACCACCTCTGCTCCCCTCCCTCCCCCACGCACGCACCCAAATTCACCGCCTCCACCGCACTGTTCCCCATCTCCGGCGGCGGCGGAATAATCAAATCCATGTCCCGCTCCTCTGGAGGCGCCTCCAAACCCGCCACGTTATAAAAGGTGTCCAGCCGATGCCTCGACTTCGATCGCTGCGCCCGCACTCCCTCTCGCACCCACTCCAGCTCCACCCGCAGAAATCGCTGCCTCCGCCGCTCCGCCTGCTCCGCAATCTGCTGCCGAATCGCCTTCGATTCCAGATACGCCGTGTAATTCCCGGGATGCGAAAAACACCGCCCCCCATCCAACTCCACCACACGCGTCGCTACCCGATCCAAAAAATAGCGGTCGTGCGTCACAAAAATTACCGCCCCGGGAAAAGTCCGCAAAAAACCCTCCAACCACCGTATCGACTCCGCATCCAGATGGTTCGTCGGCTCATCCAATAACAACAAGTCCGGCTGCCCCACCAAAGCACGACACAAAGCAACGCGCCGCTTCTCCCCCCCGGATAACGGCGCAACTACCCGCCCCAAATCTGGCACCCCCAAAACCGATGCCTCCGCCTCAATCCGCTTCCCCAAGTTCCAACCGTCCGCCGCCTCAATCCCATGTAGACAATCCGCCAACTCCACCTCCGTCCCCTCCCCCATCTCATACCGCCTCAGCCATTCCATCAAATCCGCCGCCCCCGACTCAATGTTCTCCCTCACCGTCGCCCCCTCCCTTAACTCAAACTCCTGCGGCAATACCCCAACCCGTAACCCCCTCCGCCTCGAGACCTCACCCGAATCGGCCTCCTGATCACCACTAAGGATCTTCAGCAAACTCGTCTTCCCACAACCGTTCCGCCCCACTAACCCCACCTTCTCCCCCGCCTCCACCGCTAGCGTCGCTCCCGCCAGCAAACGCTGGTGCCCGTAACTTAACTCTAGCTCGCTGGCAGATAACAACATGCCCCGAAGTCAGCCATACCCCGCACTCCCTGTCGATACCTCCCCCATTCAATCACCAGCAAAATCTCCCCCGGATCTCCCGCCCACCCTAAAAAGTCGCATGCCGCGTCGATTCCCGAATCACCAAACTCGGCTCCACCAACTTGTTTTGAATCCCCCTCCAGTCCTGCCTCAATGTCTTCATCAGGCTCATCGCCTTCTTCACCGCCTTGTAGCCAAGCTGACCCCGCGGCTGCGAAACAGTCGTCAACGCGGGAGTCATGTGCTCCCCGCCATCCACACCGTCAATCCCCACCACACTCAGCATCTCCGGCACCCGTAAACCCATCCGATGACACGCCTTCAATACACCAAAGGCTGTCACGTCGTTATAGCAGACCACCGCAGTCGCCTTGGCCTGTAACAACATCCCCAAACTCGCCTGCCCCCGATGAAAATCACTCTGCCCCTCGGGTAAGACCTCCAGCCGAGGATCCAACTCCAGCCCCGCCTCAGTTAAAACCTGACGATACCCCTCCAGCCGACGCTCCACATAACCCACCGGCCGACCCGCCGACTTCACAAATCCAACTCTCTGGTGGCCCAGCCTCACCAGATGCTCAGTCGCAATCCTCGCCGCCGCAACATCGTCCACACTCACATACCGGAAACGATTGTCGTCCACCGGATGATTCACGAAAACAATCGGAACCCGTAACCTCGCCAAGTCCGCAAGGTGAACCCCCGTCCCCCACATCGAGGCAATCACCAACGCATCCACATGCCGCTTGCACAACGCCTCGATCACTTTCAACTCACGATCCGGATTCCCATGGGATGTAGTCAAAAACAGGCCGTAGCCCGACTCATAGGCCGCCTGCTCCGCTCCACCAACCACACCCGGCAAAAATGGATCCGCAATGGTCGTTAAAACCATCCCGATCACGTTCGATCCACTCACCTTCCGTAACTTGGCCTCAGCACGGGTCACATACCCCATCTCCTTCGCCAACTTCAGTATCCTCAGCCGGGTCGAATCCTTGACCAACGGACTGTCGTTCAACGCACGCGATACCGTCGCCGGAATCACTCCCGCCGCTTCAGCAATGTCTTTAACAGTAACAGCCACAGCCAAATGTCCTACCCGCTACCTCTGTTGACCGATAGACCATCCAAGCTCCTCTCATTACCAAACGAACCTCCAGACCGCAAGCCACTCTCTCGCTCACTCACCACTGTCCACTCTGGGCAAAAGCCGCATGATCACTGCCACCAATCCCCCAACCACAAACACTAGCACCCCCCAGAAGAGGATCGTCACCCCCATCCCCTCCCCCCCCGCACCCCCCTCAGCACGCGGGACTAACTCCACCGGACTCAAACTCGCCCCCACCCTCCTCGCCGCCATCACCTGCGGCGCCAACAGCTCCAAGTCATAACTCGGAGACCCAGCCCGCTCATTGCCACAGACCAACGCCACCCCCTCGCCACCCGGCACACGAAAGTAAAGCCGCGGCGCCCGGAAATACCCCTCAAACCCCACAATGTCTACCCCCGGATTGTCCCCGTTATCCATCTCCAACACCATCAACCTCCCCTTAGGCCCAGCCCGCAAATCCAGCCAGAATACCCCACCATCCTCAGGCCCCCGAACCCAACGCCCCGAAGCCAACTGACGCTCAACCTCAGCGCCCTTCACATTCGTAACCTCTTCAAACAACCTCCAGCTCCGATCAAAAAACGCTGTCCGTACCTCACACGCAATCCGCATCACCGGCATACCCTCCTCCGGCAACTCCAGCCTCCACCGACTCACACCAGGACGACGCTCATTCACCTCCCTCAAAATGCCCAAACTCACCGCCCGAACCACCCCCTCCCTGTCGAGAATATACGGAACCTGCCTGCCGCCACTCACCAAACGCAAATCGCCCAGACCGTTCCTCGACCGCGCCAAAACCCAGGCATCCAGTTCCAGCTCCTGAACCGCAACCTTATCCCCGGGAATCACCTCCCGACTAAACGACCAGCCCGATACGTCTATCGCCCCCGCCAACCCAACCTGTGCAGCTAATCCAACCGACCCGTCATAGCCCGTATTCAACTCCACCACCCCCCAATCACCACGGATCATCGGAGCCAAATCACCCCGCGAACCCAATGCATCCAGATCATAACGAGGGGCCGCTATCAGACTGTTCCCCATGTACACATCGTAATCCCCGCCAGAAGGAGCCTGAAAGCCCAGCACAACCGGGCGCCGCGTCAAACCAACCCCGCCAATCACCAAGGGCGGACTGTCCCCGTTCAGAACCTTCACAACCACCTCCCGCGTACCCAGCCGAACTCCCAACGGCACCCGCACCTCCTCCACCCCCACCCCACCACCCAGATCCAACCGGTAAATCCGGCCCGACCACACCCGAACCTCCCTCGTCTCACCCCCCACAACCTCCCGCGTCAGTAGCTCAATCCGCCGATCAAACAAACGGTCCTCCACCTCCATCCTCATCTCCCCCAGAACGACATGGGCCGCCTTCAGCCTCAAAACAATCCGGGTCTCCCCAACCCCCTCCAGTCTCTCCACTACCTCAGGATCCATCCGCACCTCCACCACAGGCTCCCCGGACACTTCCCTGAACTCCACCCCGCGCACAACCACCGGCCCCGTCCGGTCATCACGAATCAACAACGTCAACTCCCCAACCCCGGTAGACTCCAGCTCAATAACGCTGCGATCCACACCACCAAGCTGCCTGAAAATCGGCTGGTTCTCCGCCAACACAACCCCCGCCGCGTCCATCACAGTCACCGCCTTGTAAAACTCACCCGATGGAATATCCAAACGTAAACCCGTCACGCCCCCCCCAGGTTGCCGACGCACCACAACCCGCGTAGTCCCCTCCTCAATAAAGACCCGCATCCCATCCGCCTCCCTCCACTCCATCCGGGGAGGTGTAGGACGCTCAACCCAATAAGGCACCTCATCGCCGCCAGCCCCAACGATGCGCAAATCCTCCAGGCCCGCCCGCACATAACCCAATGTCTCAGTCGGCATACCCACCCTCACCAGCCCCGCCCCCAATACCCCCAGCCGTTGCTTCCATTCAAACTGCGACGTATCAACCCCCGCAACCGCCCCACACGCCGTCAACACCATCACCCACCACCACACACACCCTCCCCAACACACCCGGCCTGATCGCAAACCAAATACGCCAACAGATCCTAACGTAGTCAGGCCTCGCTTCATCACTGCCCCCCTCCCTTGCCATCCGATGCCGAAAGGTACTTCTGATACAAAAACGAAGCTACAATCGCCACCACCGCAACCCCCGCAAGCGCACTCACCCGATACAGCTGCGCCAAACTGGCCAGATCATGGAAGAACAACTTCAACAAGGTCAGCCCCAGCAACCCCAAACCCGCATACCTCGCCGGCGCTAAACGCCTCACCAACCCCACTACCACCAGCACCAAAGCAAACAATGCCCAAGCCACAGTGTAACTCAGGTCGCGAGCAAACAACCCGCCAAAGTCAAACAAACGCACACGCCCCCCCTCCCGCGTGAAAAAGTGTGAGATCTCCAAATTCACCAGCAAGAACAACAAGGCTGTCCCCGCCCCCTGCAAAAACGGCGGAACCGATACCCCACCCAAACGATCCCTCGGCGGCGTCAGCAACCAGGCCGCCCCAAACATGCACGCCGCAGCAACACCATACGTGTAAAGATACCAGTTCAGTATCACCAAACCCTCCCGCGGATAATAGTCAATCACCGCCGGGTTCACCCCCAACCTCAACAACACCACCCCCAATAATCCCACCCCCACAAGCCTTAACCCCACATGCGGTACCCGATGGAACAACCAGCACAACGCCATCCCCTCCAAAGCCCACCCCAAGGTCAACCACTGCTTGTCGAACTGAATCGGAAATACCAGCGTCAGAAAGAACAACGCCGCCCCACCAAATAACGCCAACACGGTGTTCCGCCGAACATGACCCTCAGGAAACAACCGCACCAACCCCCATAAACATGCCACCATCGGCACAGCACAGCTCAATGGCAGCCAACCCATGTAAGCCCCCGGCCAATACATCTTCACCACCCGATACAGCAGGAAGAAATGCAGCGGCCCCGCCAACGCC
>JBJOII010000079.1:0-21407 GCA_046047235.1 Verrucomicrobiota bacterium
GGACGCCTTCCCTTAAACCGCATGAATAATCCTCACATGAATAAACCCACCCCTTGCACCAACTTCTGCCATTCATGTAAGGCTGCGTTCACGCGGATACCCAAATGAACCGCGGACGCCTTCCCTTCAACCGCATGAATAATCCTCACATGAATAAACCCATCCCTTGCACCAACTTCTGCCATTCATGTATGGCTGCGTTCATGCGGATATCCCTACGAACCGCGATCGCCTTCCCTTCAACCGCATGAATAATCCTCACATGAATAAACCCAACCCATGCACCCATCTCTGCCATTCATGTATGGCTGCGTTCATGCGGATATCCCCACGAACCGCGGACGCCTTCCCTTCAACCGCATGAATAATCCTCACATGAATAAACCCACCCCTTGCACCAACTTCTGCCATTCATGTAAGGCTGCGTTCACGCGGGGCCACGCGGCTCATTGACTTAAGGCCACTCCCTCCTTAGCTTGGGCGTGTCTATGCAAGGTTTGTTGGATTCTCTGGTGGAACTTATCCGGCGTACTTCCGCCGAGATACCGGACGACGCGCAACAGGCAATTCTCGCCTCTCTCGAAAGGGAGAAAGAGGGATCCATTGCCGCTTCTGCCCTCAAGATCATTGAGCAGAACATCGAGTTGGCGAAGCGCAAGTCGCAGCCGATCTGTCAGGACACGGGCAGCGTCCTGTTCTATGTGGACGGCCCCGTCGGCCTCGACCAGATCACTTTCAAGGAAGTCGCCCGCGAAGCAGTCAAGACGGCAACAAAGAAGGGTTACCTGCGGCAAAACTCCGTCGACTCCCTCACCGGCAAAAACGACGGCACCAACCTCGGCCCCGGCGCCCCGTCCATGCACTTTCATCAGCATCGTTCCAATGAAATCCATGTCCGCCTGATGCTGAAAGGTGGCGGCTGCGAGAACGTTGGGGCGCAATACTCCCTGCCCAGTGAGAAGCTCAAAGCCAACCGCGATCTGGACGGCTGTCGCAAAGTCATCCTGGACGCAGTGCTGCAGGCTCAGGGCAAAGGGTGCGGCCCCGGAGTCCTGGGTGTCTGCATCGGGGGCGACCGCGCAACCGGTTACGAAAACTCCAAACACCAGCTGCTTCGCCCACTCAATGACCGCAACCCGGAGGAAGAACTCGATAAACTGGAACAGGACGTCCTCGCGACCGCAAACGAACTCGGTATCGGCCCCATGGGCTTCGGCGGCAAGACCACGCTGCTCGGCGTCAAGATCGGCGCCCTCAACCGCGTCCCCGCATCCTACTTCGTCAGCATCAGCTACATGTGCTGGGCCTACCGTCGACAAGGCGTCCAACTCAACCCGCAGGGCCAAATCACCGGCTGGCTCTATTAACCCAACGGAACTCCTCTTTCCCAAGCCATGATCCCTCTCGAAACCCCCTTCACCGAAGAAAAAATCCGCACCCTCAAGGTCGGGGACGAAGTCGAAATCACCGGCATCCTCTTCACCGGCCGTGATGCAGTGCACAAATACCTCCACGAAGGCGGAGAACTCCCTCCCGAGATCAACCTGAACAACGGAATCATCTACCACTGCGGCCCCGTCGTTCTCAAGGAAGGCGAGGAATGGAAGGTCGTCGCAGCCGGCCCCACCACCTCCATCCGTGAGGAACCCTACCAAGGGCAAATCATTCGCGAGCACCAGCTCAGGGGGGTCATAGGTAAAGGGGGTATGGGCGAACGCACGCTCAATGCCTGTAAAGAAAACGGCTGCGTTTACCTCCACGCCATCGGAGGTGCCGCGCAGGTGCTGGCCGAACGCATCACCCGCGTCCGTAACGTCTACCTCCTCGAAAAGTTCGGCTCCCCCGAGGCCATCTGGGAACTCGAGGTCGATCGATTCCCTGCAGTCGTCACCATGGACTCACACGGAAATTCCCTGCACCGGGACGTCTTCGCCGCCAGTTCAGCCGAACTCGCCAAACGCGTCTAAGCAGTCGTCATGGGCAATCTGAACAGCAGCTCCCTGCTCCTTGCCCTGACCTCCGTTGACCCTTCACCCGCAACGCGGGGACAGCAGTCCGTCCTCACGGATGTCACCTCCCTGCTCTGGTTGCTGATCATCCCCGTCGGCCTCATCCTGGCCGGCGTCCTCTGGCTCGGCCTCGTCCGACGTGAAACCCAACGCCAATCCACCATCGCCAGCAGACGCAAAGCAGAGCTGGACGCCTGGTACCGCGACCTCTTCGACAATGCCCATGATATCCTGCTGACCCTTGATGCCGGGGGCCGCCTTCTCTCGCTAAACAAAGCGGGTACCAAACTCCTGGGATGGAACGCGGAGGACAACCCGGCCCCCAGCCTGGTCGATTGGATCTCCATAGCCGACCGTGAACGTTTCCAGCACATGTTGCAGGAACTTCGCCAGGGTGCTGCCATGGCTCACGGCGAAATCACCCTTGTGCCCACACCCGACTCCTCCACGGTCTGGCGCGTCAATCTCCGCCAACAACATCTCCCGGGTAAGGACGCTGAAATACGTGGTGTCGCCTGGGACGTCACGGCCCAGCGCCGGGCCCAGGAAGCCCTCCGCGAAAGTGAACACCGGCTCCGTCACAGCCTCGAAGAACGCATCCGGATCGGACGCGACCTCCACGACGGCATCATCCAGAGCATCTACGCCGTAGGGCTTTCACTTGGCCAGTGCCGGCGTCTCATCACCACCAATGCAGACACTGCCCAACAGCGCCTGGATGAAACCATCCGCGACCTCAACGGCATCATTCGCGAGGTCCGCAGCTTCATCGAGGGCCTCGAGCCCGAGGCACTCAAGGGCCGTGAGTTTCAGACCGCCATCGAGACCGCCGCCGGCCAGCTCGGCGTGGCAGACCGCGCAGAGTGGTCGCTGAATGTAGACATCGACGCCGCCAACGCCCTCTCCGCTGCCCAGGCCGCCGGCCTGCTCCAGATCACCCGCGAATCCCTCAGCAATGCCTTGCGCCACAGCAACGCTACCCAGATCGCCACACGCCTCTCCCTGCCCTCACCCAATACCATCCTGCTTGAAATCACCGACGACGGACGTGGCTTCGATCCCGCATCACCTCCGCGTCAGGGGCTCGGTCTCCGCAACCTCCAGGAGCGCGCCCAGCAACTCGGCGGCAGGTTCACACTCATCTCCGCGCCCGGACAGGGCACCACCATCCAGATTCACCTCAACCCCAACCCCCAAGATGGACCTTCCTGAAAACTGCATCATCCGTATCCTCATCGTCGATGACCACCGTGTCGTCCGCTCCGGACTACGCGCCCTCCTCGAACATCACTCCGGCATCGAAGTCGTCGGTGAAGCCGGCACAGTCAGCGAGGCCATCCAGCAAACCCTCTCCCTCCGCCCTAACCTCGTGCTCATGGATGTCCGGCTTCCGGACGGACGCGGCTATGAAGCCTGCCGGCAAATCCGCCATGAGGCACCGGATACGCGGGTCCTATTCCTGACATCAGTCGCGGATGAGGAACTCGTCATCGAGTCGCTGGATGCCGGGGCTGACGGCTACCTGCTTAAGGAGATCGATGAAGACGCGCTCGTCCGCGGAATTCGTGACGTGGCGGCGGGACGATCCATTCTGGATCCAGCGGTCACCCGTCAGGTTCTCGGCCGTACCCGCAGCGGCAGCCCCGCCACCGGACGCGAAAAACTGCAGACCCTGTCCCCCCAGGAAAAACGCGTGCTGGCCCTCGTCGCCGAAGGCAAAACCAACAAGGAAATCGCCCTCGACCTCGGCCTGAGCGACAAGACGGTGAAGAACTACTTCAGCAACCTGCTGGACAAATTGCAGCTCAGCCGCCGCTCCCAAGCCGCCGCCTTCTACGTCCAATACGGACCAAAATAAACCTGGGATCCTCCCAACCACCGACTGATCCAGTACGGATTATTGGGACACGTGTCCCAATAATCCGTACGGTCACTTGCTTCAGATTCATTTGGACTGCGGCGAGAAGCCTGGTTCAGGACCTGGCTGAAGTGAGAACAACTTCTGCCGCTCCGTCGTTCAAGAGCGATGGTGAGCCACCCTGCCTCGACTATTCGGTCGTCGACCCGGACGCTGCCTCTGCAGCCGGGGCGGCCTGCTTTTTCCGGCGCGGTGCGATCAGGATGTAAACCACAGGAACGATCAGCAGGGTGAGGAAGGTGGATGTCACCATACCACTGACCACTGCTACACCCAGCGGCCTCCGGCTCCCTGCCGCTTCGCCCAGGCCCAAAGCCACGGGCAGGATGCCCATGATGGTTGCGAAGGCAGTCATGAGGATGGGTCGCAACCGGATCCGGCCGGCCTCCAGCATGGCTTCGGTTGCCGACAACCCTTTGGCCATCCGCTGGTTGGCAAATTCAACCAGCAGAATGGAGTTCTTGGTGACCAGTCCGAGCAGGAGCACGATGCCGATCAAGCTGTAGACGTTGAGGGTCATGGCCGGGACCTCCGGGAGGTTGGCGGAAAGCCAGGCCAGCGGACCCGGCAGTTGATCCAGTGGCACATAGGATTTGATGATCGCTATGTTGTTCACCATCCCCAGCGACCACAGGCCAACCAACGCACCAAACAACGCCAGCGGCAGGGCCAGCATGATCACGAAAGGATGGCGCATGCTCTCGAACTGCGCGGCCAAAACCATGTAGACCACCAGCACCGCCAACAGCATCACGCGCAATCCCTCAGCTGATCCCTCCTTGATTTCGTCCGCTTCGCCCGACCACCGGTAGCTGACTCCCGGAGGTAATATCTTCTCTAGGATCGCCTCAGTTTTCTCCACCGCCATACCGAGCGATACACCCTGGACCTGCGATGCAATGGTGACCGCCCGCTGCCGACCGAACCGGTTTATCGCGTTCGGGGAACCGTGCTGTTCCGTCAGCAAAAGACTGTTCAAGGGCACCAGCTCTCCACCTTTCGCCCGCACGTAGATGTCGTCCAGGCTCAACGGCACGAGGCGGTCTTTCCGGTCCAGCTGGCCGATCACCTTGTATTCCTTCCCGCCGCGATTGTAGCGGGCCACATCCAAGCCGCCCCAGAACAACTGCAGGGCCTCCGAGGCTTCACGCACACTGACTCCCAGGTTCGCTGCCAGGTCACGATCGAGCCGAACCGCCAGCTGGGGTTGCTGGAAGTTCAGGTTCAGACGCGGCTGTGCAACAAATCTCGCAGCCGTCAGCTCCAGTCGCACCCGGTCCGCCACCCGCTCCAGTTCCTCCAGGTCCGGACCCTGCAACACCAGCTGAAACTGCTCACCCAGGTCGGTTGCCTTGGGCAGAATGACAATGCCCTGTGCTCCTTTGATTTCCTCCAGCAAGCGCATGAACATCGACCCCCGCCCACCCGGCCGGGCCAGCTCCAGAGCAGAGCGACCCATGCCATCCTTCAGCTTCACGAACATGATTCCGAAGTCCGATTCACCCGGGGCTCCGCGTGCCAGCGCTACTGCCGAGAAGTAGCTCTCCGTCTCCGGATACTCCGCAACGATCCGCTCGGCCTGCCGCACAAACCGGTCGGTGTAGTCCGAGGTCGCACCCTCCGGTGCAAACATGATCATAAAGACATAACCCTTGTCTTCATCCGGCAGAAACTCGCGTGGCACCACACGCAGCAAACCCACCGTCACCAGTAACGTGGCCAACCCGGTCACGACCACGGTCAGCTTGTGGCGGATCGACCACCTCAACACCCGTTCATAAGACCGCTCCCAACTGCTAAAGAACGCCTCGAGCCACGTGTAAATCCGACCATGCTTCTCCGGCTCGTGTCGCAAAACCCGCGCGCACAGCGTCGGCGTCAGCGTCAATGCCACAAAGGCCGAGATTACCACGGAACCAGCCGTCGCCACCGCAAACTCCCGGAACAACACACCCGTCGTTCCGGACTGAAAGGCAATCGGCAAAAAGACCGCCACCAGAGTGATCGTGATGGCGACCACCGCAGTCGTTATCTCCCGCACTCCACGCAGCGCCGCTTCCATCGGCGTCATCCCGTCTTCGATATGACGGAAGATATTCTCCAGCACCACGATTGCATCGTCCACCACAACACCTACCGCCAGCACCATGGCCAGCAGGGTCAGGATGTTGATGCTGTAGCCGCACAGGTTCAGGATCAGGAAGGTCCCCACCAACGAGACCGGCACGGCCACCAATGGAATCAGGGTGGCCCGGAAGTTCCGCAGAAACGCGAGCATGATCAGCAGCACCAGCGCGAAGGCGATAAAGATGGTCTCCTTCACTTCCAGAATGGAACGACGCACGTAGACGGAGGAGTCGTACGCCAGCTGCACCCGAATGTCAGGAGGCAGACCCGGTTGGATTCGTTCCAGCTCCGCCTTCACCAAATCCGCCACCTCCACGGTGTTTGCTTCGGACTGTTTCACGATCCCCAGCCCCACCGCCGGTCTGCCATTGAAGCGCGCAACCGTCTGCTCGACTTCCACACCCAGCTCAACGTGCGCCAGCTCGCGCAGCCGCACTGGTGCACCGTTCCGGTACGCGATGATCAAATTCTCGAACTCCTCGGGATTCCCCAGCTTGCCCAGGGTGCGCACACTCATCTCCCGGTCCTCGTTCTCCAGCCGGCCCGACGGCAGCTCGATGCTGTTTTCTCCGAACGCCCGCAGCAGATCCGCCGCAGTGATCTGGCGCGCCGCCATCTGGGTCGCATCCAGTCGCACCCGAATGGCCTGACGTTTCTCGCCGCCGAGGTTCACCCCGCCGACACCCGGTATGGTTTGCAGCCGATCCTTGAACTGGCGCTCGGCAAGATCCGTCAGCTGCAGTGTCGAGCGCTTGTCGCTACTCAGGGCGATCCACATCACCTCCTGTGCGTTGGCATCCTGCTTGGCCACAATCGGCTCTTCAATATCCTCCGGCATCAAGGCCCGCGCCCGGGCAATCCGATCCCGCACATCCTGCGCCGCTACATCCACATCGCGGTCCAGATTGAATCGCACGGTAATCAGGCTCACTTCCTCGCGCGAAATCGACGTCAGGGTTTTGATCCCCGGGATGGTGTTGATCTCCTGCTCCAGACGTTCGGTCACCTCAGCCTCCATCACCTCGGCACCCGCCCCGCGATATACCGTCGTGATGGCCACTACGGGCGGATCCACATCGGGCAACTCCCGCACGGGCAACCGCATGTAGCCGACCACTCCGAACAGCACGATCAGAAGGTTCAACATGACCGCGAAGATCGGCCTTCGAATGCAAATCTCTGGCAAAGACATACCCTTAACTCCGGAATCCAAACGCGTTGCAGTTCATCTCTACGGACCCACCCTTCAAGGCTGCGTCTCCTCCCCCGCAGTGCCAGCCCCGGTGTCCTCTCCCTTGACCAGCATCCCTTCCACCAGCTTCTGCGTGCCGCTCATGACCAGTCGTTCATCGCCACTCAAGCCCCCCGCCACCTCTACTTTGCCGGGCATCCGTACCCCGACCTCCACGGGCACCAGCGCAACCCGGTTCTCCTTCACGCTGTAGACGGAAAAGCCCTGCATCGAGGGCACCAGTGCGCCTTCAGGAATCACCAGCGCCTGCTCGCGCTCGAGCATCACGATTTCTACCCGCGCGAACATTCCTGGCCGCAAGAGCCCTTCCTCGTTCTGCACCCGCAACCGCACCTCAGCCGTCCGTGTCGATTCGTCCACCACGGGACTGATCAAGTCCACCACACCTTCAAACCAACGGTCGGGGTAGGTGTTCACCCGGATCCGTCCGTGTTGCCCCGTCCGCACCAGTGCCAGGCTGCGCTCCGGGACGCCGCACCGGACTTTTATCTGGTGGCTGTCCACCAGCGTCCCCAGCAAAGCCCCCGCATTGACATACTGCCCCGGGCTCACCAGCCTGGGTCCCGTCACCCCGGCAAACGGCGCCACCACTTTTCGGTCCGCCAAATCCTCTTCCCGCACCTGAAGGGCGGCAGACTTCACTTCCATCTCGCTGGACAACCGATCCAGTTCCTGTTGCGAGATCGCCCGCGTACCCGCCAGGGTCTTCGCGCGCTCGTAATTCGACCGCGCCAGCTCCAGCTCGGCCCTCGCTTGCGCCGCTGCTGCGGCCTCTTTGCTGGCATCCAACTCAAACAGGGACTGGCCCACCGACACAGCTTCGCCCTCTTCAAAGCCCACGCGGACCACCACCCCGGGGGCCTCCGGTCTCAAGTCCACCCGCTCGTTCGCTTCCAAACTCCCCACCGCAGTCAGCAAGTCCTCCACCGGCATCCGTTGAGGGGTCCCCAATACGACCTCTACGGGCGTTTCGGGGGGTTGGCCGCCTGCACCGCCCTGACTGCACCCCGCCACCAGCATCCAGACGCCGGCACTCAAACCCGCCAATACAATACGATCCATCTTGCTCATCTCTTTCCTCCGCATTTGCACCTTACTCCCAGCCACCACCCAACGCCTTGATCAACCGCACTACCGCGAGAAACCGATCCCGCTTCGCCACCACTGCCAGCTGCTCGTTCAACAACTTCACGTTCTCCGAATCCACTACACCCAGAAAATCCACCGACCCTGCCTGGTAACGTGCCAAGGACAATTCAGCCGCGGCCTTGGCTGACGACGCTGCGACGTCGCGCGCATCCGCCTGCTGCTCCAGATAACGCACGGCCACGAGGCTGTCCTCGACCTCCCGAAAAGCGACCAGCACCCGCTGGCGGTAAAGCGCAACCGCCTCCTCATACGCCGCCCGCGCCCGCGCCAGATTCGCCTTGTTGCGTCCGCCCTGGAAAATCGGAAAGGACACTCCGGGAGAGATCTGCCAGACGTGGCTCTCCCAGCTGAACAAGTCCTGCGCCTCAGCACTCAAGTAGCCGCCCGCCGCAGTCAACCGCACCACTGGAAAGAAGGCCCCTTTTGCCACGCCGATCTCGGCATTCCTCGCGGCCAATTCCCGTTCGGCCTGCGCCACGTCCGGCCGGCGCTCCAACAGTTCCGAAGGCAGGCCTGGCACCACCTCCGGGACCCCCAGTTCCGCAGGATTCAACTCCAGCTCAAACTCCGACGGCACGACGCCGCAAAAAACCGCGAGACTGTTCATCGTCTCCTCGCGCCTGCGCCTCACCCCCAACAGGTCCGCCTCTGCCGACGCCAGCTCCGCCCGGCTGCGTTGCAGCTCAAACTCAGCCCCCACACCCGCCTCTAATCGCTGCTCAAAGATCTTCGCGGCCTCCCGCCTCAGCTCCACCGCATCCACCAGAATCCCAATCTGCCGGTCCAGACTCCGGAGATCAAAATACGCCGCGGCCACGTCCGCCTGCAGACCCAACAACACAGTTCCTAGGGCAAATCGACTCGCCTCAGCCCTCTCTCGTGAGGCTTCAAAGGACCGCCGGACCCGCCCCCAAACGTCGACCTCGTAACTCAAGTCAAACGGCACGGTCCACTGCTCCTGGGTAAAACTCGGAATCGGAAAAGGAACCGGACTCGGGGAATTCCCCGAGGTGCGATATCGCGTCCAGTTGGCGCCGCCGGTGACCCCCGGAGCCAGATCGGCCTTGCTGATCCGTGCCAGCGACCGTCCCTGTTCCACTCGCGCCAGCGCGGCCTGCAGATCGAAATTTCCCTCCATCGCCCGCGCTTCCAACCCATCCAACACGGGGTCCCCAAAAACCTTCCACCACTCCCCGGGCAATCCACTATCCTTCGGCTCCGCAGGCTTCCAGCGCCAATCCTCACTCACCGGGACTTCCGGCCGCGCATAGTCCGGCCCCACCTTGCACCCCGCCAGGATCACCACTGCCACACCCAACCAAGTTCTCCATGACACTCTCATCGCTCAAACTCCTCCTCCGCCCGCTCTACCAACTCCATCAGCTCAGCCAAAACCGCCCGCCTCATCTCCTCCGATAAGTTCATCATCTCCAGCATCTCGCTATACCACAAACCATCCACCGCCAGCATCACCACCAAGCCCCGCGCTATCTCCCGCACACTCCCCCCCAAACGCTTCATTTCCTCCGCGCGCCTCTCCCGAATCGGATCCAGTAGCCTCGGATCGTTCGCCACCGCCGCCAAAATCGCCGCGCTGACGCGACGCTGGTCCCGCATGTGATCAAAGGCCGCCTGAACAAAGGGCCCCAGCCCGCCTTCCACCCCCCTACCCACACCAGCACGCCGCTCATCAAACCGGTCGCATAACCGCATTAGCATCGACTGCAGCAACGCTTCCTTGCTCGGAAAATGATATAGCAATCCGCCCTTGGAAACTTCAGCCCGCTGGGCCACCGCATCCAAAGTCAAATGCACCGCGCCCTGCTCGGAAACCACCGCTTCCGCCGCATCCAAAATCGCTTCTTTCGCTGACGACCTCGACATTGCTGAATGCCTCCTGCACAAGGGAGACTAAACCGTCCAGACGGTATAGTCATGACTTAGGACAATGTCAAGTTGCTCCAAGACAAGTTCTACACATGCCAGCAGACAGCGCGCGAGGCGGCGCTCAGCCCCCCCTCCGCGAAATCCCTCCGCTTCGTTCTTCCCGCTGCAGCTCAGGCGCCCCAAACTAGCCCGAGTGCGGTAAATATCCAGACCCCGAACCGCTCTAAGCCACAAAACCGACCCGAGCCTCCGAACCCATGCCCATCGCCCTCCCTCGCGTCCTGCTGCTGCTGGCGTCATTCGTCACCCTCTGGTTACTGGGGCTTCCGTGGGTTGCAGACTTGCTGATAGCGGCGGGCCTGGTTGGTGTCCTTTGGTTTCACGCCCCCTCTCCCAAGCGCCAAGTGCTCCTCCTTGGCTCGATCTGGTTTGGGCTGTTGCTGGGCGAAGGCTATTTCCGGATCGAAGCCCGGCTCATTCCCCAGCCCCAAGCCTACTACCGCCCAGAGGAGCGCTTCGCCCGCAACGGTCACTTCATCCCGGATATCGATATCGAGATGGCTGTACCCCACGGCGATCTCATCCCGGTCGAACCCGCGCTTGGACCCACGCTCTCAGTGCCGCGCCGCACCCATTTCCGGACGGATCACCGCGGATTGCGCAACAACGGCTCGCTGGAAGAGGCCAGGGTGCTGCTCATCGGCGATTCCTTTATTCTTGGCACCGCCAACACGCAATCGGACCTGCTCGCCACGGTTCTGGAAAGGGAATATTCGACGCCCACTTATGCGCTCGGGCTTCCGCTCGCCCCGTCCTGGCTGCTCGAGATCGTACCGGGCCTTCGGGCTGAAGCACCCCAACCTGACCAGCTCAAGACCTTGCTCTTTATCTTCGAGGGCAACGACTTCATTGGACCGGCGGATGAAACCCGGGTTGGCCAGTCGCTGGTCCAGCCTGACCCATATGACCAGTTCAAGCTCCGCTGCATTCAAATGCTGGGATTCCACACCGGTCACCGCATCTTTAACCTCACGCGCCGCCTGCTGCAGCAACACCAGGCCGAGGGCGAATCGATCGTCCTTGTGGAAAGAATCGGCGGAAAAAAGCTCGGATTCCTCAACGCTTACCGTCACGCAGCGCTCTGGGATCGTCCCCGACTCTCGTTACCGACGGAAGTTCTCCCCATCGCGGCAGAATTGGACGGCGTGTTCTTCATCCCCACCAAGTACCGCGTGTACCAACCTTGGCTGACAAGGACAAGCTCCCCTACCGCCCTTCCCTCGCCACCACCGGCCCTACTTGAACTCCAGCGCATCTTCGATCCACTCAACGTGCCGGTCATCGATCTGACTCCAACCCTCCGGGCCGAGGCAACCAACGCCCTGACCCGGGGCGAATTCGTCTTCTGGCCTGATGACACCCACTGGAACGGCCGCGGCATCCGGGCCGCCGCCAAAGCGGTCCACGCATTCCTCGGAAAACAAGCCCTCACGACCCCCAATAGCCAGCCCGCACGCTAAACACGCACGTCGCATATGCGACAGCTGTCGGCCTATCTGAACCCTTGCCGACCTTGCTTTGCCATCGATGAGAGCGTTACCTTGTGGCTTCTCACATGGTCGGTCGATGGCAGGGGTGCGATGGATGGTGAGCAGATCGCGCTATAGGCCTGAGCGGAAAGAACCGATAACCGACCCCGTGACTGCGCGGTCTACCGCATGAAATTCTTCCAAAAGAACCAATCGAAAGCAGTCGCCCGCGCCTTCCTCGACAAGGAACGCTACCGCTTTATCCGTGAAGTTGGCGAAGGCGGTCTTTCTTCCGTGGGGAGTTTTTACGACAGCCGCCTCAACCGCGTGGTTGCCCTGAAGACACTGCAGGAGGAACACGTTGGCAACGAGGAGCTGGTGCGGTTCTTCATCAACGAAGCCAAACTCCTCGGCTATCTCGACCACCCGGGTGTAGTGCCTGTGTTCGATACCTTTCTCCGCGAGAAGGACACACCCTGCTACACCATGAAACTCTGCCAGGGCCTCTCCCTGGCCAGCCTGCTCGATGCCTATAAAGGTCCCAACCGGGGACCCATCCCCCTCGCCAGAACGGTCGAGATCTTCACCAAGCTCGCCGAGACCCTCGCCTATGTCCACGACAAGGGCGTCCTCCATCTGGACCTCAAGCCCGACAACATCATCGTGGGCACTTACGGGGAAGTCATCTTGTTGGACTGGGGCAGCGCCCGGCTCTACAGCAGCGAGAAGTTTTACGAGCACCTGGGCCAGCACACCGAAGACACCGAGGTCGCCTATTTCGAAAAGGAACGTGAGAGCCTGGTCCTGGGCACGCCACGCTACATGTCACCCGAGCAGGTTGCCGGTGAACGCGAACACCTCACCTGCGCCTCAGACCTCTTTTCGGCCGGCATCATTCTCTACGAGATGCTGACCTCCCTGCACCCTTTCCCGGCAAAAAAGCCCAGCGAGCTCATGGACCAGGTCCTCAAGCACGACCCGCCCCGCCCCCACGAGATCAATCGCGAAATCCCCCGCAAGCTCTCCCATATCTGCTGGAAGATGCTGGCCAAGAAACCAGAGGACCGCTACCAGGGTTTCCACGAAGTCCTCGAGGAACTCGCTTCCTACCACGGAGTCGGCGACGGATTCCCCGTTCAGGATTACATCCCGGGAGAGGTCATCTTCAACGAGGGCGATTCCGGGGAGTATGCCTTCCTCATCATGTCCGGCGAAGTGGAGATCCTGAAAGAGATCGGCGAGCCCGAGCCCAAGGTCATTGCCCGCCTCGGTGTCGGGGAGATCGTCGGCGAACTCGCCGTCATTAGTCATTCCCCGCGAACGGCGGCAGCCCGCGCTGCCACTCCCGTGCGCATCCGGATTCTGTCCAAAGCCGATATCGAGCAGGAACTGGAGAAACTTTCACCTTGGGTCAGCAAGATGATCAGCGGCCTCACCGGACGGTTCATTGACCTGCGTGACAAGTATCTCGAGCTGGAACGCAAGCTGCAGGATAAACAGCCGCCGGCTAACTACCCGTAGAGGGTGCCGGCATCCCGGCCCGGTAAACCACCGCCGGTTCCGTCCCCTTGACGCACAGTTTGCACCGGGTGTTCCACGGAACCCACAGGCTCTTGCCCCGTCCATACGCTTGCCCGGTCCCGCCTGCTGACGCCAACACCTCGCCTTCCATCACGAGCAAACACTCCGGTCCCGGTTCGCTCTTCCACTCCCGCTCCTCACCCGGCGTCAGGTGCAGTCGACTCAACTCAAACTCCGCCGCGGTAGTCGGATAAACCCGCTCACCTGCTGCGGTTGTCATGCCACCGCTCACCACCGGCCGCTCCTCAACAAACCGCACCACCCGCAACAGCTCATCCACATCCACATGCTTCGGAGTCAGGCCGCCACGCAGCACGTTGTCTGACCCAGCCATCAGTTCCACGGTAACCCCCTCCAGATACGCATGCGGAACCCCGGCATCCTGAAACGTGCTCTGCCCCGACTCCATAACCACCAGGTTAAGGAGCCAGATCGAAAACAAACCCCGATCCCGTGAACCATCCGCACGCGCAAACGTCTCTGCCGCACGACACACCCAAAACATGGGATCAGATCGATCCGTTACCGGGGCTGCACCAGCCCGTTCCAGAATAGGATTCAGAATCGCATCCACCTCTCCCTGTGGCATGCGCATCACGCGATCATACACCTCCTGCAGTAACCGACCCCGGGCGCTCGTATCGATACACCCGGCCAGACGCGACTCCAGCTCCGGCCATGCGTGCTCCAGCTCCGGATGCCGTTTCGACTCCATCGCCACCTCTTCCAGCGGACGAAACCCATGCAGCATCCAGAAGGGCGTGAGCGCCACATGCACCTCCGGTTTGGGATTCCGGTCGCGGTAGTTGCGATGCTTGGCATCCAGAGGAATCCCCTCGTGCTCCTCACGCTCAAACCCAGCCTCGGCTTGTCGCCGGTCCGGATGCACCTGAATGGACAGCATGTCCCTCGCATCCAGCACCTTGAACAGGAATGGGAGCTCGCCCGCAAACCTCCGCACCACGTCCGGCCCGAGCTGCCCCTCCCGGTCTGCCGCAATCCAATCCCTTAGACTCCGACGCCCGACCTCGATCTCCACTTCGCTGGACGCAGACGGATGTGCTCCCAGCCAGAGCTCGGCACAAGGCTTGTCACCCGCTTCCGGCAAACCGAGCAACTGCGGAATATAGCGGTTGCCGCCCCATGCGTAATGCTGCACCACCCCGTGCAAAGGCAACATACTCTTCACTGGCCTGCCCCCTGTTCGATCTCTTGTCGCAACTGGGCAATCACCCCGCCAGCACACACGACCTTATCCACCAACTCAATCGCCCGGTCCTGACTGTCCGCCACGGCATACACCCTCTGCTCTGGGGCGTTGCCTGACGGACGCAAGTGCAGAATCTCTCCCTGGTCGGTACCAAACCGGCATCCATCGCACACGTTGATCCAATTGACCCGTCCCTCGCGGAACACCTCGCCAAACGCCCGCTGCAAAGCCTCAAGTCGACCGCGTAAATCCTCAGCTTCCCGCGCCGTGGCTGCACGCCGGCCCGACTCGCCCCAGCACCGCACCTCCATTCCACCCCCGCTATCCCAGGCCTCCTCAATCGTCTTCTCGCCGGGCAGAAACGCTTCCAGCATTCTAAGGCTTGTCTCACGCGGGAATTCCCGGATCACATCCGCCCTGCCATACCGGCCCGGTAGTCTGCCAAAACACTCCACCACACTTAACCCGCGACCGAGCGATGCATGCAACGCAGCCAGAAGAGGCAGGAACGCATCCCGTGTCGGCAGCGCCGCCAACTCACCCCCGCGGGGAACCGACACCGCACTCGCAGTCAAAAAACCGCCGTTCGCTTCCCATCCAACCTCGCGCATCGCTGCAATCACATGCGGCGAACCAATCCGTGTTTTGGAAACCCTCACTCCCCTCGCACTGAAAAAGCGGTCCACGGCATCGTTTGCACTCACCGGAATCGCCACATGCTGCGCTCCCAAATAATCCGCCACTACCAGCCCAAGCAAATCGCCCCCAAAGAATCGCACCTTCCCCTGCTCCACACCCAACAACAACGGCCGGTCACTGTCACCATCCGTCGATACCACCGCATCAATCCCTCCACCGCCATGCTCGTCAACCAACTGCTGGATCGCGTCCAGCATGGCCGGCTGCACAGCCTCCGTGTCCACCGGGATAAACTGCTCGCTCCGCCCCGCAACCACCAGATCCACACCGAAACGCCTCAACAACTCGACCAGCAGGTCGCGTCCCACCGCCGAATGCTGATAAACCAGCAGCCGCTTCCCGGCCAGTACCCCCGCCGGAAACGCCCGCACATACCGCTCCAAATAATCCTCAGCACCAGCCGGGTTCACCTCCGGCAAGCCACACCGCTGCGCCGACTTCAGCATCCCATCCGCTCCAAACGCACTCGCTTCAGCCGATTCCTCCATCAACTCCGCTCGCACCCCTGCCACATGCCGCAAAATTTCACCCTCATCTGACTTCAACACTTCCCCATCAGGCTTGTTGAACTTGATCCCGTTCCGGTCGAAAGGAATGTGGCTGCCCGTGACCATCACGCTCGCCTGCCCGCGGGGCAGGGCGTAAGCCATCAACGCAGGCGATGGAATCAGACCGAGATAATCCACCCGACACCCGGCCTTCCCTACGGCCCACGCAACCGCCTGAAGCATCTCACCGCGAGTGAGCCCTTCCAACTCCACGGCCTGGATCGTGCTCGGACGCAGGTCGCCCGCCAGGCAAACGGTATCCCCCGCCTTCAGC
The DNA here is from genome assembly GCA_046047235.1 of Verrucomicrobiota bacterium. Taxonomy (GTDB): domain Bacteria; phylum Verrucomicrobiota; class Verrucomicrobiia; order Limisphaerales; family JAHDYP01; genus JBMTVN01. The sequence continues at coordinate 16,184 of JBJOII010000079.1, forward strand.
GCGCCCCGCTCCGACAACACGCGAAGGAACCCCAGCGTGTTGATCGCAACCTCCAGCTGACTCAAATCCACCACCCGCCCGCGCAGGCCACTCGTTCCAAAGCCCAACTCAACCGGCACATACCCCAGACTCTCACTCAATGTCGTTCCCATAATCATTCACCAACCATCAGATCAAAGTTCCCAACCAGCCCGACGCGGCCGGCGAACCCATGCGTTGGCCTCAGGGAAGTTCGTCACCTGCATGCTCCCGCTGTCCCAGCGCAACTCCTGCCGGTTATATCGCAACGCCAACAAACCGAGCATGGCAATCTCCGTCAGAGGCCCGCCATAGCTGAAATCCGATCCTGCGCGGGTTCCACGTTTGCAGGCCAAGACCCACTCCTCATGATGGCCCGGCGAACGTGCCAGGGTCTGCGGAGGTTTCCGAAAGCTGCGCATCCTCGCCTGAGGAATCAACTGCACACCGGAAGCCCCGTGCGACCCATACATGATGCTGCCCTTCTCCCCCACCACCACTGCGCCAATGTTCGGAAAATCACGCCCCGCATCCAAGTCTGCCGGGCGCGGAGGCACCACGACACCGTCATACCACTTCAATGTCACTGCCGGACGACTCCCCCTGGCCGGGAATTCATACCGGATCGTGCAACCCGGCGGCACTGTCTCAGCCCGCACTCGTGGATCATCGTACTCCGGCGCTTCGGCCTGCACTACACTGGGCGCCCCCAAGTCCAACGCCCAAAAAACCGGATCAATCACGTGGCAAACCCAATCCCCCACCACGCCCCCGCCAAATGCCAGCCACCCTCGCCATGTGCCCGGATGATAAACCGGGTGATACGGTCGCGGCATCGCCGGCCCCAGCCAAAGATCCCAATCCACATCCGCCGGCACCGGCGGATTCCCAGGGGGCTGAATCCGAAAATCTTTCGGACGATAATTGCTCTGACACCGCGCATGAACCTCCTTCACCGCACCAATCTCCCCGGAACGAACCAGCTCAACAAACTCCCGAATGGAATCGTAAGAATGACCCTGATTGCCCAGTTGCGTGACCACCCGCTTCTGCCTGGCCATCTCCGTCATCAAGCGGACCTCACCCAAGTCGTGCGCCATCGGCTTCTCGCAATACACGTGCTTGCCCAAATCCATCGCCGGCACTGCCACCGCCGCATGCGTGTGGTCGGGCGTGGACACCACCACCCCGTCCACCTCGTTCTGCACCGCATCCAGCATCTTGCGGAAATCCTGAAAGAACTTCGCCTTGGGGTGGTCCTGCCTCGCCTTCGCCCCACGCGAGATGTCCACATCGCACAAGGCCACCACGTTCTGGCCACCCAGCCCGCCCAAGTTGGCACCCCCACGCCCGTTCACCCCGACAAACGCCAGGTTCAACCGCTCGCTCGGAGGCTCAGCACCACCCAGCCCCACAACGTGCGGCGCCACTAGCGAGAATATCCCCACCTTCGCACCGCGACTCAAAAAACGACGACGCGTCGATCCTCGGAATAAAATAGAAGTCTGCATGATGAACCTGTTCTGGTGAACCCCAACCATGAAAGAACTGGCACGCAGTGCAAGCCCGCTGTTTTCGAACATGAACCCCAGCACCCCTCCTCGCTCAGCCCTCAGCTCTCAGCGCCTTCATTCATGTATGGCTGTGTTCATGCGGATACCCCTCGGACCCTGCCGGAGTTTCGGTGTTTCTGTGTTTCGGAACACGGACCTGAGCACGCCTCCGCCCTCAGCGCTACCGTCTCATCGAAATCGAAATCGCTATCGGGATCGGGATCGAGACGCGCCGCAGGCGCACGGATCCAGAAGAGCGGAGAGTGAAGAGAGTGCTTCCGCCCTTCCGCCTTCGCCAAGGCTATGGCGCACAGGCTGCGCTTCCCGCTTTGCCACCCCATTCATTATGGCTGTGTTCATGCGGATACCTCCACGAACCACGAACGCCCTCTCTTTGACCGCGTGAATAATCCTCACATGAATAAACCGACCCCATGCACCGACTCCGGCCATTCACGTGAGGCTGCGTTCATGAGGTTATCCCTGAGCACGCTTCCCGCTTACCCCTCCTCGCTCAGCCCTCAGCTCTCAGCGCCCGCCATTCACGTGAGGCTGTGTTCATGCGGAATGCAGCGTTCCTTCACGCACCTGCCATCGACGGATCTCCCGACCCAATTCACGCGGCCAATTCTCTTCCGTACAGGTCATGAAGACCTGCCCCCGCCCGGCGGCGACCTGATCCAGCAGCGGGATCAGTCCACTGCGTCGGCGCAGATCCAGTTCTCCCATGACATCATCGATGAGCAGCACGGGAGGTGTACCGTTGGACTGCTGCAGCCATGCGGCCTGGGCCATTTTCAAGGCGAGCGCGATCGTTCGCTTTTGGCCCTCGCTGCCGAATCGTGCTGCCGGCTGCTCATTCACGTGCAGCAGCAGTTCATCCCGATGCGGCCCCACCACGGTAAGGCGCTGTGATCGTTCACGATGGCGCGACTGCGCCAGCTCGACCGCGAAATCCCCCTTCACTTGCGGATGGTAAACGATGGAGAGTTTCTCCCGTCCGGCGGCGATGCGCGCGTGCGCGTCCTCCACGAACGGTGTCAGTGCTGGAATGAGCCGACTGCGCGCAGCGATGATGGCTTCGCCTGCAGCTATCAGTTCCCTGGAGAAACTGGCCAGTGCAGCTTCATCCACACCGTGTTGTCGGAGCAGGGCGTTGCGCGATCTCAACGCCCGGGCGTAGCGCTGCAACAACGCCAGGTAACCCGGCTGGGTCTGGGTCAGCAGCAGGTCCACGAACCGACGCCGGATGCGCCCAGTCCCCTTCACCAGCTGCAGATCCTCAGAACAGAACACCACCGCTTGGAATACTCCCAAGTAATCGGTGATCCTTTGGACCGCCTTGCCGTTCAGGGAAACCCTGCGTTCGGACGGCGACCAATAGAGCTGCGCCTCCTGCTGCGACTGCCCTACCACTTGCGCCCCCACGAAATAGCCTTTCGCCCCCTGACGCACCAGATGCGCACTCCCCACCCCGCGGAACGACCTCAGCGTCGATACCAGATACAAGGCTTCCAGCAGGTTGGTTTTCCCCTGCGCGTTGTCCCCCAGAATCAAATGGAAACCCGGCGAGAACGCCGCATCCAAACGCGCGTAATTCCGATAGTCACGAAGTCGCAGCCGCGCCAGATGCATGGTTCAAATACCCCGATTCGCGCGCCAAAGCAGATACCCGCCGGCAACCTGGAACACAAAATTCGGAATCCACAGGATCAAGTGCGGACCCAAGGCCGGCTGGTTCTCCAGCGACTGCGCCAGAATCAGAAACGCGTAGTAAACCACCACCAAGACCAGCGCCATGGCAATACCGGCCGACGTCTCCCGCCGATGTGCACGAACGCCCAAGGGCACGCCCACCAACGTGAATCCGATGCAGGCGAAGGAAAACGCGATCTGCCGGTGGATCTGCACCCGAACGGGCATCGTGAGATCAGACCGCACCTCCTTCAACTGCTGCCTGTAGGCCTGCAAATCCTCAGCGGAGGCCCCGCGCGGCGGCATCGGCACCAATTCCAACGACTCCATCTCCCGTAAGGTCGCCAGCAACTCCTGAAAACTCATGTCGCTGATCTGGGTCCGACCCGACCTCTGTTTCTGCGCACGATAGTCCAGCTCGAATCCGTCCCACTCCTCCGTATAGGCGGGAAGATTCCGTTCAAAATCAAAAAAATGCACCTTGTACAGTCGCAGCGTCGCGGACACATTCACCGTGTCCGTCAAGATCTCGGCCCGTTCCGCCCGGACCCGACGCCGCGGCCGACCATCCTCCCCATTCTCATAGATCTGGATATCAAACAGCTCGTTCCCCTCTTTCCGGGCGATATACACCACCAACCCGTCAAAATCCGTGATAAAGCGGTCAGCCTGAATGAAGCTCGACGCCCGCTCCACCGCCACCCGGTAAAAGAGCTCCTTGTAGGCGGTGCGGCATCTCGGCGCCAAATCCATGTTGATCCAGGCCGACAAACAGCTCGCCGCCACCCCCAGCAAGAGCACAGGGGAGGCCAAGGACATCAGGCTAATCCCGCCAGCCCGGGCCGCCGTCAGCTCCTGATCCGCACTCAACCGGCCAAATACCAGCAATGTCGCCGTCAGCAACCCCATCGGTAACGCAAAGACCAAAACAAACGGAATCAGCAGCAACAGCGCCTGAAACACAATCCCCATGGTCGCCTGCCCGCTCATCAACAACGCCAACACCTCCTTCAGGATGTTCCCCAGCAATAGCACGAAGGTGAAGACCATCACGGTCATCATCACTCCCGCCAATACCTGCCGGGTCACATAAAAATGGAGGGTTCGCATCGCTCCGGTTAACCGCGCGCAGCATAGGCCCCGCCCCGGTGTTTTCCACGTCTATTTGACCCGGACCGCACGCAAAAAAAAACGCCCCGGGAAAACCCCGGGGCGGTGCGCAAAGTCAGTTGCTCGCCTGAACAGCCTTAGAACTTGACCGACACCTGGCCGTAAACAAAGCGGCCGAGCAAGCTGTGCGTGTCGCGGTCGTAGTTGTCCGCAAACGCACCCACCACCAGCGGAGGCGCCTCGTCCGTCACGTTCTGCACACCTACCGTCAGCCGCACGTCACGCGGGAGGTTGTAGCTGGCCTGCAGATCCAACGAAACCCAGTCGTCCACTTCACGCTCAGCCACGTTCGGATCATCCGAGTAGCTGCTGATCCAATAAACAATCGCGCCCAGCTCCAGGTCGGAGAAGTTCCAGAACGCATTCACATTGCCCTTCCAGCGCGGCAAACTGCCGAGGCCGAAGCCCTGGCTCGGGTCCACAAACTGACCCAGCCGGTTCTCCCACGCATCACCAGGCAGGTTCTGCTGCTCAAAGCGGTAGTAATGCGTCATGTCCAGGCCCAAGGTGAACAAGCCAATGTTGTCCGTCGGGATGTCATAACGAACCTTGAAGTCCAAACCTTCAACCACACGCTTACTCAGGTTAAACGTCGGCGCATACAACGAGAAGTAGGTCGTGGTGTTCGGATCATAGACGACATTGCTGGCGAACGGAGCGTTGGGATCCGTCGGCTTGTTGCGGGCCGTCAGGGACGGGTCGGCGCCGTTGAAGTTCTGGTCAAGAATGAACTGGTCCACGCTGCCGGCGATGTTGTCCTGCTCAATCTTGAACCAGTCCACACTCAC
>JBJOII010000080.1:0-21383 GCA_046047235.1 Verrucomicrobiota bacterium
TGGATGGGGATGGGTGGGTTGATTTGTGTGTGGGGGCTGGGCAGGAGGGGCGGTTGGCGGTGTTTCGGAATGACGGGCGGGGAGGTTTTGTGGAGGAGGCTGGAGGCAAGTGGAATCCGGTTCAGGGTCGGGATGTTTTGGGGATGGTGGCGATGCCTCAGGCTGGTGGAAGGGCGGAGTTGTTGGTGGTTTTGTCGAACTACGAGGATGGAGAGGCCAGTGGTGCGGCATTGGTTGGGGTGAGTGTTGGCGGGGGTGAGCCGGTGGAGTTGGTTAAGGCGGGGGCCGTGAGTTTTGGGGCGGTAGCTTTGGCGGATGTGGATGGGGATGGGGTCTTGGATTTGTTTTTGGGAGGGCGGGTTGTGGCCGGGCAGTATCCGGGTGCGGTGGGGTCGCGTTTATTTTTGGGGGATGGTGCTGGCGGGTGGCGGGAAGTGACGGAGAAGTGGTTGCCTGAGGTGTTGGGGATGGTGCAGGGCGTGACTTTTACTGATGTGGAGGGGGATGGAGATCCGGATTTGGTCTTGGCGTGTGACTGGGGTGCGTTGCGTTTGTTGGTGAATGAGGGCGGGCGGTTCCGGGATGTTACGGAGGACTGGGGGTTGGGGGGGCTGACGGGTTTTTGGAACAGCGTGGTGACCGCGGATTTTGATGGGGACGGGCGATTGGATTTGGCGGCGGGCAATTGGGGGCGGAACAGCAAGGACGAGCGATTTCGCGGGGAGCCGTTGCGGTTATATTATGCGGATCTGGAGGGAGACGGGTTTTATGAGCTGGTGGAGGCGCATCTGGATCCTTTGAGTGAGGCGTGGGTGCCTGACCGTCGCCTGAATGCATTGGCGGCGGAGCTGCCGTATTTGGCGGATACATTTCGGACGCATCGGGCGTTTAGCCGGGCTGAGGTGGCGGATGTGTTGGGAGAGTTTGAAGGTGAGTTTCGTGAGGTGAGTGCGGCGGTGTTGGAGTCTGTGGTGTTACTCAACCGCGGTGGTCGTTATGAGATGCGGGCCTTACCCTTGGAGGCGCAGGTTGCTCCGGTGTTTGGTTTGGCGGCGGGGGACGTGAATGGAGATGGGCGGGTGGATTTGTTTTGTGCGCAGAATTTCTTTGGGGTTCAGCCTGAGTTGTCGCGGAATGATACGGGGCGGGGGGTGTGGTTGGAGGGGGATGGTGAGGGAGGGTTTCGGGTTGTATCGGGTAGTGAGAGCGGGGTGAGGTTGTATGGGGAGGGGAGGGGTGCGGCTTTGGCAGATTTTGATGGGGATGGGAGGTTGGATTTGGCGGTGGGACAGAACGGATCCACGACGGGCTTGTTTCGCAATACGGGAGGGCGACCGGGGCTGCGGGTGAAGTTAAGTGCCGGGGCGGGGAATCCGGACGCGGTGGGGGCGACGGTGTGGCTGAAGACTGAGGCGGGTTTGGGGCCGGCCCATTATTGGACTGCGGGTAGTGGTTATTATTCCCAGGATGGTGCAGTGCGGGTTTTGTCGGCTACAGGTCGGGTCACCGGGGTAGAGGTTCGATGGAGGGATGGGCGGGTGCAGAGTTATCCGGTGAGTGAAGGGATGCGCGAGGTGCGGATTGAGGCGGGGAGCGCGGAGGTGGTGCCGCGTGGGCGGCACGGGAGCTAGGAGCTGGGAGCTGGGAGTTAGGGGGAGAGGCGCTGAGGGCTGAGGGCTGAGCGCAGAGCGGGAAGGGGGAAGCGCTGGGGGCGGAGGGCTTTTGCGGCGCGCGGAGCGGCGCCGCAGGGAGAGGGGAGAGAGTAGAGGGTGTGCGAGGCGCTGACTGTTCTGAAACTCCGAAACTCGGAAACTCTGGGTGCAAAGCGCTGAGGGCGGGGATGATCCGTCAGATCTGACTTATCAGACTGATTGGTCTGAATGGGGATGGGTGTGCGAGGGGGGGCGGGCTGTTCTGAAGCCCTGAGACACTGAAGCCCTGAGACTCCGGAGCACGGGATGAGGGGGTTAGTTGGACGGGCGGGGGAGGATCCAGGGGCCGACGTAGCGGGTATTGTAGGCTTCGATCCATTCGTCGTTAGCGAATGAGGGGCGGGGTTCTTGTCCGTAAAGTTGGTCGGAGAGTCCGTGCCAGGGGAGGGGGCCGACTTCCCAGCCTTTTTCGCAGTGGAAGTCGGAGTCTTTGTCCCATCCGGTGGAGAAGAGGAAGAAGGTGCGTTGGAGGTTGGGGGCTGGGGGTGGGAGTTTATTGGCGTTGAAGCGGAGGACGACTTCATCGCCGCCGTTGAGGAGGGCGAGGGCGTTATCGCGGTCTTGGATGAGGGGGAGGACGTCGCCGTAGCGGGTGCACCAGCCTGCGGGGGTGATACGCCAGGCGGGGTTGAGGGAAACCTGGTCATAGGCGGGGGTGAGGGGTTGGGTCCAGGGTTTGTCTTCGAACTGGCTGAAGCCGCGGTAGCGGAGGTTGGCGGTATCGGGGGGCAGGCGGGTGATGTGGGTGGAGGATTCGCCGGTTTTTTCCATGAGGGCGATACGGTCCCAGTGGAGTTCGTAGGCGGTGGTAATACGGAGCCGATGGCTATTGGGGGGCAGTTTGCCGGTGAGGTCGACGATGAGGTTTTTGGTTTTGCCGGCGGGGGTTCCGAAGACGAGGTCGACGGGCTGCCATTGGTTGGGTTGGGTTTCGACCTCGAGAGAGGGGAAGGGGAAGGGGAGGTCGGGATTTTGGGAAGCGGCGACGTTGGCCATACCGCCGCCGAAGCGCAGCCATGCGGTGATGCCGAGGGCGAGGGGGCGGTCGGTGGGGAGTGGGCCGAAGTCGAGGGTGATCGACCAGGGTTCGGCGAGGCCGCGGAGTTGGGGGATGCGGGGATGGACGGGGGAGGCGTGGTGTTGGTCGATGTCCTTGAGTGCCTGGGTGACATCCAGTCCGTCGTTGCGTTCGGCGTGGAGGAGAGGGAGGAGGGGTTTGAGCGTGATGAGTTTGTGGGGGGGGAAGGGTTTTGAGGGGACCATTTTCCCGGTGGTATAGACTTCGGTTCCGGGTGGGTGGTCTACGGCGACGAGGGCAGCGGTATCGAGGTAGAGGACTTCGCGGAGTTCTTCCGTGATGCGGAGTTCATACGCTCCGTTGCGGGGTTGGAGTTGGCTACTGTTGCCGAGCCAGACGTATTCATCGGGGTCGGCTTCGACGAAGAAGTTTTCGGCAACGCGGAGGCCGAGCGGTGCGGAGCCGAGGAGGTCGGTGACGAAGCGGAAGCGGTTTCCGTCCCAGGCGTAGAGGTAGGGGCAGGAGCCTTCGGGGAGCGTGAGTTCCCAGAGTGGGAGTGCGGTGGTGGGGTTGACTTCGACGTCGACGTTATTGAGGTCGAGGTTGAGCCAGCGGGCGTTGAGGGATTCGAGGATTTTGTGGGAGCCGACGCCGATTTCGATGGGGAGTTGGTTGACGCGGCGTCCGATGCGGAGTTGGCCGGCGGTGATCTCGATGCGGGAACCGAGGCCGCTGGCATTGGAGCGGTTGCCGTAGAGCTGGACTTTGACTTGGAGGTTGGCGTTGCCGCCGTTGTTGCGGAGGACCTTGAGGCCGGAGCCGGTGGCGTTGATGACGAGGTCGGAGTCGCCGTCGATGTCGATATCCGCGGAGGCGATGGCATTGATGTTGAGGTTGCCGAGCGTGTTGAGATGGAGGGTGTCGGTTGTTTCCTTGAAGCCTGCGTTGCCTAGGTTACGGAAGGCGCGGAGTCCGGGGCCGGCGACGAGGAGGTCGAGCCAGCCGTCGTTGTCGTAATCGAAGGGGTAGAGTGTTTGGGCTGGGGTGGGTTGGGAAGTGAGGGCGATATGGTTGGTGGTTTTATTGAAGAGGATTTGGATGCCGTTGGGGGTAGCGATGGCGAGGTCGCCGAGCAGGTCGTTATTGAAGTCGGCAACAGCGATGGTGGAGCCGGTTGGCCAGTGGGCGGGGGAATTGGTGAGAGAGAGGGGGCCGCCGCGTTGCTTGAGGAGGAGGGCTGGGGGTGCGTCTTGTTGGGCGATGATGACATCGAGTTGATCATCGTTGTTCCAGTCTTCGACGGCGATGGAGGTGGCGGATTGAATGGAGTTGGGGATTCCGGAGGTGGCGGTGACGTCCTTGAAGTACATGCTGCCGAGGTTACGCAGGACTTGGACGGAGGAGTTGGTGGGGTTGATGGCGAGGAGGTCGAGTTTGCCGGTGAAGTCGATATCGATGAGTGCGCCGTTTTTGGCGGGGACTTTGCCGAGGCGGGAGAAGGTGGTGACATCGGTGATACGGCCGTTGGTGGCGAAGCGGAAGGCGTGGATGCCCTGGTCACCGATCATGAGGGCATCGGGGTAGCGGTCATTTTGGAGGTCAGCGACGAGGCAGTTGTAGTAGTTGGCGTTGGGATTGAGGGTGACGGGGTTGCCTTGGGGCACGAAGTTGGTGCCGTTGTTGAGGAGGAGTTGGAAGCCGTTCGGGGTAGAGGCAAAGAGGCTGTTATGTCCGTCGGTATGGATATCGAGGAAGGCGAAGGGGGCTTGGCAGGCGAGGTCTTGGGGGAGGGTGGAGGCGGAGACATCGGTGAACGTGACGGGGATACCGGTGGCGGGTGGTTGTTCGATGATGAAGGGGGCGCGGGCGTCGGTATGGATACAACGTTCGAGGCGGGCGACGTCCATGGGTTTTTGGCCGGTTTGGGGGGCTTGGGCTTGGAGGGCGCGATGTTTTTCGAGGGCGTCCTGGGCGGCTTCCGGCTGGTTATTACGGATGAGGCATTGGCTGAGGGTGTACCAGGCTGTGGGGTGGTTGGGTTCGAAGCCGAGGAGTTCTTTGTAGGCGGCGGCGGCGTCTTCGAAGTGGCCGAGTTCCTGGTGGGCGGAGGCGAGTTGGAAGGTGGTGGCGCCTACCTTGGGGGCGAGGTCTTTGGCTTGCTGGAGCATTTTCAGGGCTTCCTCGAACTGGCCCATGCGTTTGAGTGAGCAGCCGGCGACGTAGTAGGCGGCGGCGAGGTGGCGGTCGAGAGTGAGGGCGCGCTGGGCGTGGTCGAGGGCGTTGGTGGGGTTTTCTGCGAGGAGGAAGGCGTTGGCGAGGTTGAGTTGGGCGTCAGGGTCGGTGGGGTTGAGTTGGGTGGCTTGGGTGAAGGGGTCGATAGCGCGTTTGGCTTCGCCGCGGTCGTAGTAATTCTTGCCGACGTTCATCCAGTGGGCGAAGTCCTGGGCGGGTTCGGTGGCTGAGGTGGATGGGTTTCCGTTTTCGGAGCGGCGGCAGCCGGTGGTGGGCAGGAGGATAAGGGTGGTGAGAGAGAGGGCGAGGATGATGCGGGTGGTGCTGGGCAGGACGGGCTGCATGAGGGAGAGGGTAGCGTGTTGGTGGGGGCTGGCAAGATGTTGCGCTGCGCGCGGAGCGGTAGGTGGGAAGGGGAAAGCGCAGAGCGCTGAGGGCTGAGGGCTGAGGGCTGAGGGCTGAGGGCTGAGGGCTGAGGGCTGAGGGCTGAGGGCTGAGGGCGAAGCGGTAAGTGGCAAGCGGTAAGGGCTGAGGGTAGTGCCGCGTGCGCGGCACGGGAGCTGGGAGCTGGGGGAAAGGCGCTGAGGGCGGAGCGGTAGATGGGATATGGGATATAGGATATAGGATATGGGAGATGGGAGATGGGAGATGGGAGATGGGAGATGGGAGATGGGAGATGGGAGATGGGAGATGGGAGATGGGAGATGGGAGTTTGCGGTTTGCGGTTTGCGGTGGGGTGTGGAGGGTTGGGCTAAAGGGGGATTTCTTCAGACTGATCGGTTTGAATGGGGACGGGTGTGCGAGGGGGGGCGGGCAGTTCTTGCTGTTGGGGGTGAAAGGCGTATGGTGCGGCGCATGCAACAGCCCGGTTTGAATGATCGGAATGAGCCAATTGGCAACCGTGTGGATGGGGTGAAGCGAGGGGGGACGCGGCGGCGTTTTTTGGGGAGGGTATTGGCGGGTGGGGCTGGGGTCTTGGGTGTTCCGTTGGTTTTGCGTGGTGGGGGTAGTCCGAATGACCGGGTGCGGGTTGGGGTGATGGGGTTGAGCCGTGGGTTGGCGCATGTGGAGGCGTTGAAGCGGGTGAAGAACGTGGAGGTTGCGTGGGTATGTGATGTGGACCGCGAGCGTTTGGGGGCGGGTGTGGAGCGGGCGAGTGCGGGCGGTTCCGGCAAGGTGGGGGGCACGGATGATTTTCGTCGGATGTTGGAGGATGCTTCATTGGATGCGGTGACGATTGCGGCGCCGAACCACTGGCATGCGCCGGCGGCGATGTTGGCGTGTGATGCGGGCAAGCATGTGTATGTGGAGAAGCCGGGGAGTCACAATGTGCGGGAGGCGGACTGGCTGGTGGAGGTGGCGGAGAGGATGGGGAGTAAGGTTCAGTTGGGGACGCAGCGGCGCAGTTGGCCGGCGGTGCGGGAGATGGTGGAGCGCTTGCATGGTGGAGTGATTGGTCGGGTGACGTATGCGCGCGGGTGGTATAGCAATGCGCGGGGGTCGATTGGGCAGGGCAGGATGGTGGGGGTTCCGGAGGGTTTGAATTATGGTTTGTGGCAGGGGCCGGCGCCGTCGCGGGCGTATCTGGACAATCTGGTGCATTACAACTGGCATTGGCGGTGGCATTGGGGTGGGGGGGAATTGGCGAACAACGGGGTGCACGCTTTGGATTTGATTTGCTGGGGATTGAAGGTCGGGCATCCGAGGCGGGTGACCTTCAATGGTGGGAGGTATCATTTTCGGGATGACCAGGAGACGCCGGACACGGCGGTGGCGACGTATGATTTTGGTGGTGTGGGGGCGTCGTGGGACGCGAGCAGTTGTGTGCCGAGGCGGGGAGAGGATTTGCCGTTTGTGACGTTTTACGGGGAGGGTGGATCAGTGGTGAATCGCGGGGCGGGATACATCGTCTATGATGAGCAGGGCAGAGAGGTGTCGAGGCGGGAGGGTGAGGGGGGTGATGTGTCGCATTTTGAGAATTTCGTGGGGGCGATTCGGGGTGAGGCGTTGTTGCATGCGTGGATTGGGGAGGGGCAGAAGGCGGCGCGGTTGTGTCATTTGGGGAATATAGCGTATCGGAGCGGGATGACCTTGGATTTGGATCAGCAGAGTGGGTTCGTGGTGGGTGTGGGGTCGGCGGCGGCGACGGCATTGTGGGGGCGGGAGTATCAGAGGGCATGGGGGAAGGAACTGGAGCGAGTGACGGTGGGATGATTGTGATGTTGAACGAGAGCAGGTGCAGGTTGGGGTGGGTGGGGTGGTGTGCTTTGGCGTTGTGGCTCATGGCGGGTGCCGGGCTGTTGACGGCGGGGTCGGATTTCAGGTTGGGGAGTGAGGTGTTGGCGGCGCGGGGGTTTAAGGAGTTGCAGGGAAAGCGGGTGGGGTTGTTGACGAATCCGAGTGGGGTAAACCGGCGTGGGGAGTGGATTGTGGAGGTGTTGAGGTCGGCACCGGAGGTGAATCTGGTGGCGTTATTTGGTCCGGAGCACGGGTTGTATGGGGTGGTGAAGGCGGGGGAGAAGGTGGAGGGGGGGAAGGACAAGGCGACGGGGCTGCCGGTGCATTCGTTGTATGGGGCGGCGCGGAAGCCGACGCCGGAGATGCTGAAGGGGTTGGATGTGTTGGTGTATGACCTACAGGACACGGGGACGCGGTCGTACACGTATATCAGCACGATGGGGTTGGCGATGGAGGCGTGTGCGGAGGCGGACTTGGAGTTTGTGGTTTTGGATCGTCCGAATCCGTTGGGGGGTGTGCGGGTGGAGGGGCCGATGGTGGAGGAGGATTTCCGTTCCTTTATTGGGCGTTGGGATGTGCCTTATGTGTATGGGATGACGTGTGGGGAGTTGGCCCGGATGATTAATGACGAGGGTTGGATTGGGCGAAAGTGCAGGTTGACGGTGGTGCCGATGCAGGGGTGGGCACGGGACATGACCTGGAGGGATACGGGGCTGGAGTGGGTGGCGACGTCGCCGAACATTCCGAATGTGGATGCGGTTTTCGGGTATCCGAGTTTGGGTTTATTGGGTGAGGTGGCTGGGGGTTCGGGTTTGACGATTGGTGGTGTGGTGAAGCGCCCTTTTCAGACAGTTGGGGCGGAGTGGTTGGATGCGAAGAAGCTGGTGAAGGAGTTGCAGCGGGCGAAGCTGCCGGGTTTGAAGTTTATAGCGAGGCAGTATACGGGTTCGCAGAGTGTTCTGGGGTGTATGGACATTGTGGTGACGGATCCGGTGAGTGCGCCTTTGGTGGCGGTGAATTTTCATGTGCTGGAGGGAGTGAAGAAAGTGAGTGGTCGCGATTTGTTGAGGGAGGCGGAGCGTTCGGGGAAGAGTCTGGCCTTGTTTGACAAGGCGGCGGGGTCGGATCGGTGGAGAGCGAAGTGGCGTGCGGGGGCGAGGGCGTCGACGCTGGTGCGGTCGTGGTCGGCGGGGGAGGAGGAGTTTCGGAAGGCGCGTTGGTCGTATCTGATTTACCGGGGGAAGAAGGAGGTATCCAAGGTGGGGTCGACGGGCAAGCAGTTGGCTTCCCGGGAGGTGGTGATTCAGCGGGGAGACACCTTATTCAGGATCGCGGGGGAGCATGGGGTGACGGTGAAGGAGGTGGTGAATTTGAATCCGGGTTTGGATCCTACGCGGTTGCAGGTGGGGATGCGGGTGCGGGTGCCGTTGCGGTAGGGGTAAGCGCAGTGCCGCGTGGGCGGCACGGGAGCTGGGAGCTGGGAGATGGGGGACAGGCGCTGAGGGCGGAGCGGTAGATGGGATATGGGATATGGGATATGGGAGATGGGATATGGGAGCTGGGAGATGGGATATGGGAGCTGGGAGATGGGAGCTGGGAGATGGGAGATGGGGGACAGGCCGCTGCGCGCGAGGTGCGAAGCGGGTAAGGGGTGAGTGCAGAGTGCAGAGTCCAGAGCGCTGAGGGCTGAGGGCTGAGGGCTGAGGGCTTCTGCGTTCCGCGGTTGCGGAACGCAGGGAGAGAGGAGAGGGTGGGCTCGCGGGAAGCGCCAAGGGTCAGAGTGGGGAATGATCAGTCGGATCTGACTGATCAGGCTGATCCGTCTGATGGTGGACGGGTCTGCGGGGGGGCGGGGATTAGATTTCGAGGATACAGTCTTCGCTGCCGAAGGGGTTGGGTTCCTTGCGGGTGCACTGGGGGTCATCGGCCCAGGCGCCATCGACGATGAAGCGGTAATGGTAGGTGCCGGGTTCGAGGGAGGTGGTGGTTTTCCAGAGGCCGGATTTTTGTTTTTTGAGGGGGATTGCGCCGAGTTCCCAGTCGCTGAATGAGCCGGCGACGAAGACGGCGATGGCATTCGGCGCGTCGAGGGTGAATGCGACGCGTTTCTTGGAGGGCTTGGTTTTGGTTTTCATACGCAAAAGCCAGGTTGCGGCGGCGCGTTGGCCGCGGTTGGTCAGCCCTCGATCTGGGATTTGTAGGCTGCAGGGCTGAGCATCGCGTCGGCCTCGGAGGGTTGGGTGAGCCGCAACTTAAAGAACCAGCCTTCGTTGTAGGGGGCGGTGTTGACGAGTCCGGGGTTGGATGCGAGGGCGGGGTTGGTCTCGGCAACCGTGCCGCTGACGGGAGAGTAGACGTCGCTGGCGGTTTTGACGGATTCGACGACGGCGCAGGGTTCTCCGGCTTTGAGGGTTCGCCCGACTTCGGGGAGTTCAACGAAGACCACGTCGGTCAGTTCATGTTGGGCGTGGTCGGTGATACCGAGGATGGCGGTATCGTTGCTGATGCGGATCCACTCGTGGCTTTTGGCGTATTTGAGGTCGTCGGGAATGAGAGACATAGCGCTTAGGGAGATGTACTGGTCAGGGTGGGTTTCGTCAAACGGGTTTGTGGTAGAGCGGTTTTTTGGAGGTGAGGGCGGGGAAGCGTCGGTTACGGATTTCGATTTCGATGGGGGTATTGGGCTGGCTGAGTTCTATGGGGAGGTAGGCGAGGCCGATACCGGTATTGAGGGAGGGGCTGAGAGTGCCGGAGGTGACGGTGCCGATGGGGCCGGAGGTGGAGTTTGGGGTGTGGACGGGGTAGCCGTGGCGTGGAGGGGGCGAGCGGTCGACCATTTTGAAGGCGACGCAGCGGCGGGTGATTCCCTGGTTTTTTTGTTGGGCGAGGTGGTTTTTGCCGATGAAGTCGGGTTTTTGGAGGGCGACGAAGGCGCCGAGGCCGGCTTCGATGGCGGAGGTATTGTCGTCGAGTTCGTGGCCGTAGAGGGGGTAGCCCATTTCGGTGCGGAGGGTATCGCGTGCTCCGAGGCCACAGGGGATGAGGCCGTGGGGTTTACCGTCCTCGAGGAGGATGGACCAGAGGCCATTGAGGAGGGGGTTGGGGGCGACGATTTCAAAGCCGTCTTCGCCGGTGTAGCCGGTGCGGGCGATCCAGACGGGTTGTTGGGCGAAGATGAAGCTGGCGATTTGGTTTTTGCGGAGGGCGGAGGGGGCTGGGGCGGGGGTGCCTTGTTGGGAGGGGGAGGGGAAGGTGCGATCGATGAATTTAGCGACATTGGGGCCTTGGATGGCGATGGCGCCGGTGGTGTCTGAGAGGTTTTGGAGGGTGCAGGGTTGGCCTTGGTGGTTGGCGTGGCATTGCTGGAGCCAGAGGAGGTCGGCATCGATGCGGGAGGCATTGATGATGAGGAGGTAGGAATCGGGGGTGAGCTGGTAGGCGTAGAGGTCGTCGATGGTGCCGCCGGTGGGGTTGGGGAGGAGGGTATATTGGCCGAGGCCGGGTTGGAGGCGTTGGATATCGTTGGTGAGGATATGGTTCAGGAAGCTGGCGCTTCCGGGGCCGGAGATGAGGACTTCACCCATGTGGGCGATATCGAAGATGCCGGCGGATTGGCGGACGGCGAGGTGTTCTTCCACGATCCCGGAGTATTGGACGGGCATTTCCCATCCGCCGAATTCGACGAGGCGGCCTCCTAGTTGTTGGTGGGAGGCGAAGAGGGGGGTGCGTTTGAGCATGGGTTATTGGGGGGTGGGGGAGGTTGGGGGGGGATTGGGTATGGGGGTGGAGAGTTGGGCGAGGCGTTTGATGACTTCCTGGGCGAGGAGTTCGTAGGCGGCGGCGGCGGTGCCGTAGCGGTCGTAGCGGATGATGGGTTGGCCGTGGCTGGGTGCTTCGGCGAGGCGGGTGGTTCTGGGGATGACTGTTTCGAAGACGAGTTGACCGAAGTGTTGTTGGACTTCGTCGAGGACCGTATGGGATAAGCGGGTGCGGGCGTCGAACATGGTCATGAGGACGCCGAGGAGGCGGAGGTTAGGGTTAGCGCCGGAGGAGGTGAGTTGGTCGAGGATGCGGTGGATCATGGCGACGCCCTCGAGGGAGAAGTATTCGCATTGGAGTGGGACGAGGAGGTAATCGGCGGCGACGAAGGCGTTTAGAGTGAGGGTGCCGAGGGAGGGGGGGCAGTCGATAATGATGACGTTGTATTGATCGGAGTCGCGGATGGGGGTGAGGGCGAGGCGGAGGCGTTGGAGGTGTTGGTCGAGGCGGGCGACTTCGACTTCGGCTCCGCAGAGGTCCATTTCACTGGGGACGACGTGGAGGTTATCGAGGGCGGTTTTCTGGATGAAGGTGGCGAGGTCGGCTTCACCGAGCAGGGCGCTATAGGCGCTGGTACCGGGTTGTTTTTCGAGGCCGAGTCCGCTGGTGGCATTCGCTTGGGGGTCACAATCGACTAGCAGGACGCGTTGGTTGGTGGCGGCCAGGCAGGCGGCCAGATTGATGGCGGTGGTTGTTTTACCGACGCCTCCTTTTTGGTTAGCGACACTGATGACTGCGGCTGCCACGGGGAGTGGTTTAGCTTGGGGAGGGGGTGTGACACAAGCTGGAAGCGCTAAACGCAGAGCGGGAAGCGCAGAGAGGGAAGCGCAAAGCGGTAAGGGGTAAGCGCAGAGCGCAAAGAGCTGAGAGCGGAGAGCGGAGGGCTCTTGCGGCCCGGCCCCGGGCCGCAGGGAGAGAGGAGAGGGGAGAGGGGAGAGAGTGGAGGTGAGGGCAGGGGTATTGGGGTAGTTCGGCTGCACACTGCCGCGTTGAGTTTTCGATACCGATAGCGATAGCGATTTCGATTGGGGTGCAGTTGGATGTGGCAGGTTGAGGGAAGCTGCCAGGGAGCGTGGATGCAGCTTTACGTGAATGGGGGGCACTTGGGGCCTGCGTGGACGCGGTCTGCTGGGATGAGGTGGGAGATGGGAGCTAGGTGGTTTCTGGCCTTGGGCTGCGGGGGGTTGGTGTTAGGTGTTACTGGTGAGGCCGAGGATCGTTTCCTTACATTTCCAGAGGAGGGACATGGTGATGGAGAGAGGGAGGAGGGTGAGGAAGAGGAAGACGAGGATGCGGAAGGGTTCGAGGGTTTGGAGGAGGAGGCGGAGGTGGAGGGGGGAATTGGACCAATAGATGGCGGAGGTCCAGGCGATGGCGATACAGGGGAGGAGGAGGAGGCAGATGGCGATGAGGCGGGAGAAGGCGAGGACTTCGACTTGGAGGAGGGGGTCGGGGAGGAGGAGGGCGAGTTGGCGGATGGAGCCGGTGAGGCTGAGGAGGAAGGCGACGTAGAAGAGGGCGAGGAGGCCGACGGAGGCGGCGAAGAAGGGGGAATCAGGGACGCGTTGGTACCAGTGGAGGAAGGGGGAGAGGCCGAGGTTAGTGAGGGCGAGCAGGCGGGTGCGTTCGAGGGCTTGGGTCCAGGGGAGGTGGTGCCGGTGGAATTTCCCGAGGAGGAGGAGTCCGTAGAGGAGGAGGAGGAAGCTGGCGGAGGGGGCGAGGGCGGAGGCGGGGCCGAGGTTTCCTATGCGGGTGGAGGTGAGGGTTTGGATGGCGAGGACGAGGGAGATGGGGAGGCCCCAGAAGAGGCAGGAGAGGCCGCGGGTGAGTTGGCTGACGTGTTGGCGCAGCTCGTTGGGGCAGAGCGGAGCTTGGGTTTGTGTGGCGGCGTCCATGTTCCCGTGCGGTGGGGTCAGGCGCGGTTGGTTCCGTGATCGAAGGCGAGGTAGGTATATTCGCGAAGGGCGCGTTCGTAGTCGTCGAGGAGGCGCATGCCTTCGGAGGGTTTGAGTCTATCGGTTTTGATGGCGGTATCGATCTGGGACTTCATGAGTCGTTTCAGTTCGATTTCGTCATATTGGACTGAGGCGAGGGCTTGGACGATGGTGGTGCCTTCGATGATTTCCTCGACGTAGTAACCGGAGGGTTCATCGGGGTCGAGGAAGACGTGGAGTTCGTTGACGCGGCCGAAGAGGTTGTGGAGGTCGCCCATGATATCCTGGTAGGCGCCCATGAGGAAGAAGCCGAGGACGTAGGGTTCGAGCTGGCCGTGGTTGTTGGTGCGGAGGGTATGGAGGGAGAGGGTATCCTTGACGTCGCGGAGGTCGATGAACTTATCGATTTGGCCGTCTGAGTCGCAGGTGATATCGACGAGGATGGCTTCGCGGTCGGGTCTTTCTGAGAGGCGGCTGATGGGCATGATGGGGAAGAGTTGTCCCAGGGCCCAGTGGTCGAGGAGGGATTGGAAGACGGAGAAGTTACAGAGGTATTGGTCGCAGAGGCTGTCCTGGAGGTTGCGGATTTCTTCGGGGATATAGGCTTGGCCGCGGAAGGAATCGACGACGGCGCGGCTGATTTCCCAGTAGAGGTTTTCGATTTTGGCCTTATCGCGGAGGTCGAGGAGGCCGAGGGTGAACATATTGTGGGCGTCGTCTTTTCGTTCGAGGGCGTCGTGGTAGGCTTCGAGTTTATTGAGTTTGGGGAGGTTGCCGCGCATATCGCGGAGTTCGCGGACGATGGAGTGTTCTTTTTCTTCGGGGAGGGTTTCGATATCGGGTCGGAGTTTGGCGATGGAGCCGAAGACTTCGACGAGGAGGACGCTATGGTGGGCGACGATGGCGCGGCCGCTTTCGCTGACGATGGTGGGGTGGGGGACGCCTTCGGCGTTACAGACTTCGGCGGTGTAGTAGACGACGTCGTTGGCGTATTCCTGGAGGGAGTAATTGGTGGAGCTATCGAAGGCGGAGCGGCTGCCGTCGTAATCGACGGCGAGGCCGCCGCCGACGTCGAAGAACTCGATGGCGAAGCCCATTTTATGGAGTTTGGCGTAGAACCTGGAGGCTTCGAGGACGGCTTTTTTGACCGTGAGGATTTCGGGGACTTGGGAGCCGATATGGAAGTGGAGGAGTTTGAGGCAGTGGGCGAGGTTTTCCTTTTTTAGGGTATCGGTAGCGGCGACGAGTTCGGAGGTGCTGAGGCCGAATTTGGCATTTTCGCCGGCGCTATCGGCCCATTTACCGGCGCCTTTACAGAGGAGGCGGCAGCGGATGCCGATTTGGGGTTCGACGCCGAACTGTTTGGAGACCGTGAGGATTTGGCGGAGTTCCTCGAGTTTTTCGACGACGAGGATGATATTGCGGCCGAGTTTACGGCCGAGGAGGGCCATACGGATGAAGGCGGCATCTTTGTAGCCGTTACAGATGATGAGGGAGCCTTCCTGGTTTTGGAGGGCGAGGCCGGCGAGGAGTTCGGGTTTGGATCCGACTTCGAGGCCGAACTGGTAGGGTTGGCCGGCGTCGAGGATTTCCTCCACGACTTCGCGGAGTTGGTTGACTTTGATGGGGAAGACGCCGCGGTAGGAGCCGCGGAAGTCGAATTCGGCGATGGCTTGGCGGAAGGCCTGGTTAATGGATTCGACGCGGTGGCGGAGGATATCCTGGAAGCGGACGAGGAGGGGGAAGCGGAGGTTACGGCCGCGGGCTTCTTCGACGATATCGTTGAGGTTTACGGCGGCGCCGTTGGCTTGGAGTGGACGGGCTACGACTTGGCCTTCTTCGTTGACGTCGAAGTATTGGGCGCCCCAGCGGTCGATATTGTAATGGTGGCGTGCGGACTCGATGGTCCAGGCTGGTGTTTCCGGGAGATCAGTGCTCATCGCGCGTATCCGATGGGGCGCACTATAGAAACGCGGGTCGATAATTCAATAAGGTGGATGGATTTTTTGTGTGTCTTTACTGGGGTGGGGGGATTGTCCGTTCCAAAAGGCCCAATTGAGGGGGTAGACATCGGGGTCGAAGATGACGTGGTAGAAGTGCCAGAGGAGGATGGCGAGGCAGGCGAGGATGGCTTCGTAGTAGTGGATAGTGGTGGCGACGTCGATGATCCAGCGTGGGAGGATTTGGGTGGTGGCGACGGGGAACCAGATGACGGTACCGGTTAGGCCCATGATGGCGACGCCCCAGACGACGGCCCAGTATTCGAATTTTTCGGCGTAGTTGAAGCGACTGGGTGAGGGTGTGGGTTTGGGGGACAGGCCGAAGGCGAAGCGGAGGTTGTTCCAGGCGTCTTTGAGGTCGTTTCGGTTGGGGAGGAGGTCAAGGAGGAGGGTTTGGCCGGTGCGGGAGAGGGCGAGGTGGGCGATGTGGTAGAGGGCGAGGGCGATCATGGCTATGGCGGCGCCGCGGTGGGTCCAGCGGCGGATGGTTTCGTCGGCCCCGAGGATCCAGGCGGTCCAGGAGCCCGGGAATTTGAGGGCGAAGCCACTGATGGCGAGGAGGATGAAGCTGATGGCGAGCGTTCCGTGTTGCCAGCGGTGGTTTCGGTTCATGCGGAGGTTGGTGGAGTGGGCTGCTTTTCTGGCGGCGACGGCTTTACGGAGCCAGATGAGGCCATTGTGGAGGAGGCAAACGGAGGCAGTGGCGAGGATGAGGAAGAGGTAGATGCGGCGGACCCAGCGATTGACGGTGGTGCCGGTATCGGAGCTACCGCTTTCGAGGTCGAGGTGGACTTTGCCGAGGGCGAAGTTTTCGGTAGCGCCGGGGTGGCATTGGCCGCAGGTGGCGACGAGGTTATTGGGGTGGATGGAGGAGTTTGGGTTGGAGGAGGGGAGGATGAGGTGGACTCCGTGGCAGCTGGCGCAATTGGCGGCGCGGGTAGAGCCGAGTTGGGCGGCCAGGCCGTGGTAGCTGCCGAGGAACGTACGGACGCGGTCTTCGGGCATGCGATATTTGGCATTGAGTCGTTCCGAGGCGTGGCAGCGGCTACAGACACTGCGGGCGACGTTGATGCGGGATTCATGTCGGAGATCGACGATGGAGTGTTCCGAGTGGCAGTCGGTGCAGGTGGGTGCTTCGCGGTTACCGTTGAGCAGCGCTTCACCGTGGACGCTGGCCGAGACCTGGGTGGCTTCGGATTCGTGGCAGCGGCCGCAGGCGTCGAGCATATGCGAGCGGTGCATGGGGGAGTCCGGGGAGCTGGAGGGGAGGACACCGTGGGTGCCGTGGCAGTCGGCGCAGGTGGCGGCGGTGTGGTTACCGTTTTCTTTGGCGTGGCCGTGGACGCTGGTGCCGTAGCTGGCGGACTGGTCTTCGTGGCAGGCGGAGCAGTCTACTTTTGTGGGGGTGAGGTGATCGTCGGGGTGTTCGGCTGAGACGTCTGCGTGGCAATCCGTGCAGGTGTGGGTGGAGTGGGCGGATTGGCTGAGGAGTTGGGCATCGACGAAGAGGGGTAATTCCTGTCCGTCGGGGGTAGTTTTGGAGAGGTCGCGGTCTTCGTGGCAGAGGAGGCAGTCTGCGTTGGGGGATTCCTCTCCGATTGCGGGGGGGGGGTGGGTGAGGGTGGAGAGCCCGGCGAGCAGGCCCAGCAGGAAGGGGAGTCTGGTGGGACTCCCAATGTTCCTGGGGAGTTTCATGGTATTAGTGGGTGAGGCGGGTGGCCATGGCGTAGACGATGAGGATGAGGAGGATGACGCCGAGGCCGAAGAAGATGTAGCCCATGGAGCGGGCGATGGCTTTCCAGCGTTCCCATTCGTCCTTGACGCGGTGTTCTTCGAGTCGGCCTTGGGCGACGAGGCGGTCGTACCAGCGTCGGCGTTCGTGGAGCATTTCAGCTTTGGAGATACGGCCGGAGAAGATGACCGTATCCATGGGGAATTTTTCCAGGCGGAAGTGTGTATTGAAGAAGTGGATAGTGAAGATGAAGCCGGCGGCGAGGAGGGCTTCATCGGAGTGGACCACGAGGGCGATATTGATGATCCAGCCTGGGAGGAACTGGGTAAAGAACTCGGGGAACCACATGATGAGGCCGGAGAGGCCGATGGCGAACACGCCCCAGAAGACGGCGAAGTAGTCGAATTTTTCCCAATAGGTCCAGCGGTCGAACTGGGGTTTCTTACCTTTACCGAAGAACCATTTTTGGTGGGCGACGAAGTCACGCCAGTCCTGGAGCGTAGGGATCATGGAATCGGGGCCGAAGATGATATTGATGAAGCGTTTTGGGCTGACGCGGCCGGATTCGGGGTCGCGGAGGTTGCCGCGGTGCCGCCAGGTATGGCGGAGGAGGGATCCGAGGTGGAGGGCGAAGTAGAGGAAAGTGATGAGGGCGCCGAAGTGGTGGAGGCTACGGGCGACTTCGGGGCCGCCCATGAGGTTAAAGAGGACCATGGCCCATTCGGTGTAGTAGAACTTGAGGGGCATGCCTGTGATGACGAGGAGGAGGAAGCTGGTGACGACGAGGAAGTGGAGGAAACGTTCGAAGGGGATGAAGCGGGTGAACCATTCGTCGTCGGCTTGGGTTTCCACGCGTGCTTCGCGGAACTTCTTACTATCGTGGAGGAAGACCCAGGCTGAGCGGAAGAGCCAGAGGAGAGTGTGTGCGCCGAAGAAGGAGAACACGCCGATGAGGAGGGTGGTCATGAAGACGAACACCGTATTGAGGGCGGGGTAATTTTCCCGGTCGAGGGGGTTGGCGTGGGGTTGGTATTGGACGAAGCCGGCGTTGGCGTTCGGGTGGCAGGACTGGCAGGTGGCGAGGATGTTTTGTTCAGACAGCCGGGAGTTGGGGTCGGAGGGTGGGAGGACGTCGTGGTGGCCGTGGCAATCGAAGCAGGCGGCGACATCGGAGGCGACGTTGGGTCGGCCGAGGGCCATGGCTTTGCCGTGGTAGGTTTCGCGGTAGTGTTCGAGGCTATCTTCGTGGCATTTACCGCAACGGGCGTCGCTGAGTTCTTTGAAGTGGCCGTTATGGTCGGGGGTTTCGATTTCGTGGGCCGAGTGGCAATCGGTGCAGACGGGGCCTTCGGGGTGGCCTTGGATGAGGAGTTGGCCGTGTACGCTCTTGTTATAGACTTCCTCGATCTTGACGTGGCATTGGCCGCAGGTGTGGCTGATGTTGGCGTGGTGGACGGGGGAGCTTTCGTAGTTGCCGGGGACGATATCGTGGACTCCGTGGCAGTCGTTGCAGGAGGGGGCGACGATGAGGCCCATTTTCAGGAGGCCGCGTCCGTGGATACTATCGAGGTATTGTTCGGCGGCGTTGGGGGCTTTGATGCGGTATTCGTCGGTGAGGTCGTGGTTGCTGTGACATTTGGCACAGGTGTAGGGGAGGTTGAGTTTAAAGACGGGGGAATCGGCGTTCTTGACGGGGACGATGTGGTGGGTGCCGTGGCAATCGGCGCAAGTGGCGGCGGCGGCTCCACCCATTTGGTGGCTTACGCCATGGATGCTTTCATTGTAGACGTTGACGACATCCTCGTGGCAGTCGGCGCAGCTGACTTCGGGTAGTTTATCTTCGTGGGGCAGGTCAGTGATGGAGGAGTGGCAATCGGTGCAATCGAGCAGGCCGTGGACGGATTCGTCATAGAGGGCTTGGTCAATGGCTTCGAGGGGGATTTCCTTGCCTTGGACGATGTGGGTGAGGGTGGCGTCGGTATGGCACTCGAGGCAATCGGCGGAGGTGATGGTGATGTCCTCGGTTTCCGATTCATCGGCCCCGAGCGAGGGGGTGATGAGCTGGGGTAGGAGGAGGGCGATGGCGAGCGCGGCGAGGCGGGGGATGGCCCTGCCTTGCCGGGGTGTTGCACGCAGACTCTGATTAGGGAGAGAGGTGTTACGGGGTTGGATATGACTAGGGGCCGCCGGTGTGGCAATCATGGCATTTGAACTCCGGATCGATGTCTTCGCCGGGGTGTTGGAAGGCCTGGCCAGACATAGAGGGTTTTTCCAGGTCATCTGCGGTGCCTTGAGCGAGGATGAGGTGGCACATATTGCAGTTCTGGAAAGTGATGACGTGCTCGCCATCGGTGGAGGTGTGGTTGTCGTCGTGGCAGCGGACGCAGCCGGGCCAGTCTTTGTGGCCGATGTGTTCGGGATAGCTGCTCCAGTCGGCGTTCATGAGAGGGAAGAAGTTCCGTTTGTAGATGCCTTGGACGGCGGCGATGGTTTTGTCGAGGTCAGCATCGGGGTAGGCGTCACGGAGGCCGGCTTCGATGGCGGTGGTGGCTTCGTCGACTGTGCTGTACTCGCCGACGAGGAGTTCGCCGGCGGTGAATTTCACGCCGGGGAGGGTGTTGTCGATATCGCCGCCGAACATGGCGAGGTCGAGGGCCTGGTTGGGCTTTTGGTAGACGTGTGCGGGGCGGTTATGGCAGTCCATGCAGTCCATGCGGCGGATTTGGGCCGGGTCGATTTCGTCTTCGAAGCCTTCGGCGCGGTATTCGACGACTTTACCGTCGGGGTTGGTATAGCGGACCCAAGGGATTTCCATTTTGGTTTCGTCGGCGGGGACATATTCGACGAGGTTGGCGACGTGCCAATGGATACCGGGGACGGGGCCGGAGTCTGGGGTTCCGCCGCCGACTTTGAGGAGGAGGCTGACGGAGTATTGGGTATTTTCGTCGTCGCTGAGGTAGTGGTTATAGTTCCGGACGAAGTTACCGGAGAATTTTTCTGGCCAGTGGCATTGTTCGCAGGTATCGCGGGCTGGGCGGAGGTTTTTGATGGGGGTGGGGATGGGTCTGGGGTAGACATCGGCGGCGGTGGCGTAGACCTGGTAGAGGCCGGAGAGTTTGGCTTTGACGTACCATTCTGCGCCGGGGCCGATATGGCATTCTACGCAGGCGACGCGGGCGTGGTGGGAGTTTTGGTAGGTGACGAACTCGGGTTCCATGACCGTGTGGCAGGCTTGGCCGCAGAAGGTGGTGGATTCCGTGAAGTGGTAGCTGTGGTAGCTGCCGATGGCGCTGACGAGCAGGAAGAAGGTGCCGCCGATGATGATGCCGGTGAGAACTTTACCGCTGCGGAAGCGATTGAGCTCGGCGAGGAGAGGGAATTCTGCGCCGCTTTTGAGGAGCTGGCGTCGGCGGAGGTAGAGGCCGAAGACGACCATGGTGACGCCGGCCGTGCTGAACATGGGGGCGATGAGGTAGGTGAGGATGCCGACGTAGGGGTTACTGTGGCCGCGGAAGAGGTCGCTTAGGAAGAGGAAGAGGAAAGCGAATATGCTTCCGGCGATGACGACCAGGCCTGCGGCGCTGATCCAGTTTCCGAGTCCCGCCGGACGGTTGCCATTGGGGGTGGAGGTGTTCTGGCTCATGGTTTTTTTAGGTGCGTATCGATTCGCCTGTTTCGTTGCATGATTAGAGTGGTTAGGAGGGGGGTGGGGGCTAGGCTTCTGTTGGTGAAACATGGGCTGAAATTGTCTTTCAGTACGCGCTATGTGGTTAACAACGATAACTTATGTTCGTTCGCGACAATGTTCGGGAGGCTGTTTAGCGACCTTGAGGAGGCTGGGCATGTGAGTGGAAAGCAAAAGCCCCATCCCTGGTGGGGGTGGGGCTTTTGAGGGTGGGTTTTGGATTGGGTCTATTTCTTGAAGGTGCGGACGAGTTTGACGAGTTCTTTGATTTCGTCGTCGGAGAGCGTGCTGGCGAAGCCTTTCATGAGGGTCTTGCTGCCTTCCTTTTTGCCTTCCTTGGTGATTTTGAAGGCTTCCTCGTCGGTGAATTTCTTTTGTTCTTCGGCTTTGGTGTAGTCTTTGATTTTGAGCTTTTTGCCCATGGTGGTATCGGCGGCGCCTTCTTTGCCGTGGCATTTGGCGCAGTGTTTGGCCCAATTTTCCTTGGCATCGGCCGACACGCTGGTGGTGAGGCTGACGAAGGCGATTGCGATGGCTAGAGTAAGGATGTTTTTCATAGCGAATTCCTGATTGTTGACGTGTGAGTACTCAGGCCGAAGCCGTGCAGGAATTACAGCGGGTGGGAGGGGGTGGTGGGCTAGGCCTGTGTTGGTCAAAGGTGTGCGGATATTGTTTTACGCATCGCACAACCGCGCGATGCGGGCAGAGGGCGGAGCGCAGAGGGCTGAGGGCGGAGGGCTATTGCGGCCCGGGGCCGGGCCGCAGGGAGAGGGGAGAGGGAAGAGAGGAGAGGGAAGATGGCTGCCTGTCCGCCGTGCCCCAGAGGCAGGGACGAAGGAGGAAGGGCGGAGGGTTGTGCCTGGGCGGCACGGGAGCTGGGAGCTAGTAGCTGGGAGCTAGGGGATGGGCGCTTCGGTCACGTCCTGATATAGGTTGACTGGCCTATGAGGAATACGAAGCGTGAGTTGAGGCCTGAAGTGAGGTATGGAGAGGCATTCAAGATGCAGGTGGTG